>JBCEBZ010000024.1:0-7704 GCA_039206675.1 Rhodococcus sp. (in: high G+C Gram-positive bacteria)
CCGTACTTGACGCAGCACAGCCCGCCCGCGTTGGTCGCGACGTTGCCGCCGATCGAGCACATCTCGAACGACGACGGGTCGGGCGGGTACCAGAGTCCGTGCTCGGCGGCCGCGGCTTTGACCTCGGCGTTGAGCAGTCCCGGTTCGACGACGGCGATCCGCGTCACCGGGTCCACCTCGATCCGGCGCATACGTTCGGTGCTGACCACCACGCTGCCCGCCACGGCGGTGGCGCCGCCGCTGAGCCCGGAACCGGCGCCGCGCGGGATCACGGGGACGCGGTGCTCGGTCGCCCAGCGCATCACCACCTGGACTTCCTCGGTGGTCGTGGGTCGGGCGACGGCGAGGGGGAGGGCGGCGTCGGGGTCGCGCGCCCAGTCCTGGCGGTAGGACGCCAGGACGTCCGGATCGGTGACGAGGCAGCCCCGGGGGAGGGCGGTCGAGAGCGCCGCGAGTGCGTCGTCGGGAACCGTCATCGAAACTCCTGGAATGCGGGTGTCGGGGACCTCGACGGTAGCCCGGCGGACGGCGAGTGTCCTCGAATTGGTCATGCGTCCAACTGAACCGATTCCGACCGCATTTCCCGGATATCGCTCCAACCTGGACGTTCGGTGCAGAAGCGACCCCCTAATAGCCCATCTGTTAGTTACTTACGCGTAGGAGTCTCACGATGTGGGATCAGGGGGGTGAATTTTTTCCGTGGGCCCCCCGTTGGGGTATGCAACCGTGCCCGGAGGGAAAAATGCAGGTAGACGCGTCCCGCGAACCGGGCGGACCCGGACAAATCGGGTGTAACACAGGTCACATTCGCCACTCTGTTACCGGATCGTATCGACCGGGCAATGCAAAAACCCACTTCCACGGGTTAGCGTCTTGCATCGTCAAACACCGGCGAGGCGTTACACCCAAACGGAGATTCTCACGAAATGTGAGCCAGAACACCGTTGGGGCCGGGTTTTGCCGCACCGACCCTGGAAGGACCCGCACCGATGAATGCACTCCACCGAGATCCCAGCAGCTACATCTCCGCGATGTTCTCGTACGAGTTCCTCGATGGTGGCATCGACTACGACTCCATCGAGCAGATCCACCGTGGCGAGTTCGACGAATGGATCTTCGCACTCGCGGGTTCGGGATTGTTCACCAACGAGGAAGTTCGGTCGATGGTCCAGGAATGGCGCCTGAACCCGAAGACCCTTTTGAACACGCTCCTCGCCGACGCGGACGAGGTCACCGCCAAGCGCTGCGAGGTCACCTGGGCCGCACTCGACCGCGTCGCCCCCTTCGCCCCGTCCGTGCCGGTCGCCGTCTTCGGCTGACGGCCTTCCCGCCGCAGGGCTCGCCGTCGTCAGACGAGTTCGGTTCGATCTCCGTTCACGACGATCGCCTGATCGTCCGTCAAGGTGCGGTACTCGATGCCGGCGAGCCTCAGAGCGTCGACCGTGCGCCGAACGGCGGCCGCGTCCTCCAAGGGCACCGCGTTCTCGGCCCCTGGAAGCTCCGCAGGCGGATGATGCGGCACGATCGCGAATCCCACCATCCCCAGTCCGTCCCAGCGCGGCTCCACGCCACACGTCGCGACCACCTCCGCCGGGTCATCGGAGGAGTCGAGACCGTGCAGCGTCGGAGTCATCACACACGCCCCCGCGCTGTAGCCGGCGTACACGAGCGAATCGCTCGCCAACAGTTCCGGGATCACCCGGTCCGCCCCACTCCGGGCCATCTGCGCGCGCAGCACGAACGTGTTCCCGCCGCGCACCCACACCATGCCGAACCCGTCCAGCCGCTGCCTCAGCGCGGCCGCACGAGGCTGCCCGTCGTCGCCGATGTAGTCGCGTAGATCCACCTCCTCCGCGGTGAAGCCCAGGCGCGTCAGCGGCATCACGTCACTCACGACCGCCGACGTCCGCGCCGTCCGCGGCCACGCGTCCGCCGCCGCGGCGATCACCCCGACGCGCCCCGGACTGCCCACGAGGGACATCAGCGGCGCGGGATCCGCACCGAACCGGTACGAGGACAGGAACAGGCGCACCGCGGTTCAGATCGTGAACGCGAGGTTGTCGACGATGCGCTTGCCCGCGTCGGTGTCGCCGCTCAACGCGATCTCGTCGCGGTGGTCCGCGGCCGTCGTCCTGCCGCCCGCCAACCGGGTGAACAGCCGGGAGTCGAGTGTCACCGTCGTGGTGGCCTCCGACGGCAGTTCGTCGACCACCGCGGCCCTGCCGTCGACGGCGATGTGAATGTTCCGCGCGAGCGGTCCCGTCAGCTCGAGAGTGATCCTCGACCCGTCCGGGGCCTTGCCGCGCTTGCCGACGAGGAACGCGACGGCGCCTGCGATCTCCGCGAACGCCGTCTCCCCGCGCGGGCCGCCCTCGTCGCCGGGCTGCCCGAGTGCGTCCCGCAGATCGAGCTCGTGCATCCAGCAGTCGAACACGCGGATGCGCATGAACCGGAGATACGGCGCCGGACCGACCGGGGTGGTGGTCTCGGCCTCGAATGCCTCGTCGGTCATCTCGCTCAGCTCCGACCGCCTGCGGGCGGTGATCGACCGGAATCGTTCGAGCATCTCGGGGCCGGAGCGCCCCCGCAGCCCCTCGACCCACTCCTCGTTGAACGCCCCGATCTCGTTGCGCACATGCGCGAGGCCACGGACGTCGATGGTGGTGTGCGGCGCGGAGATTCCGGCGAGCAGCGACTCCGTGCCGATGAGATGCGCGGTCACGTCGTGCACCGTCCACCCGGGCAGCGCCGTGGGCGTGAACCACGCGTCGCCGGACAACGAGGACAGCAGCTCGTCGAGTACGTCCCACTCCTCGAACAATGCGTCGAGGATCGGTTCCTTCTGCAGGGCATTCACCGGTCGTCCGCCTCCTTTTTCCTCAAGCCTAGGACCTGTCGTCCGACAGTCCGAGCATTTCTCCCCGCGGGCGCGCGAATGCGCCGGTGACAGCGCCGAAGGCCTCCCCGTCCGGGGTTCGGTGTGGTAGACCGATGGTGAGAATCTCCATTAACAAAAGGAGTGCGGATGTTCCCTGGAAACTTCGTGGCGACCACCCCGGACAAGCCCGCCGTCATACGTCCCTCGACGGGGGAGCGGCTGACCTACCGGGAGTTGGACGAGAGGTCCACCCGCCTCGCGCGGCATCTGCGCTCGCTCGGCCTGCAGGTCGGCGACCACCTGGCGCTGGTGTCGAGCAACGACCTCCGGGTCCTCGAGGTGTACTGGGCGGCGCTGCGATCCGGGCTGTACATCACCGTGGTGAACTGGCACCTCACGCCGGAGGAGGCCGGTTACGTCGTCGACGACTGCGGAGCCGAGGTGCTCATCGTGTCCGCCGACGCGGGCGGCGCCGTGCCGCGCGAGCCCAATCAGCTTCCCCGCGTCCGCCACCGGCTCGTGTACGGCGGCGAACTCGACGGGTTCGGCAGCTACGAGGACGCCCTCGCGGCGCAGTCGGCCGCGCCGCTCGAGTCGCAGCCCCGCGGACAGGACATGCTGTATTCCTCGGGCACCACCGGCAGACCCAAGGGGATCAAACCCGCACTCCCCGACGGCGAAGTGGACACGACGACGGACCCGTACACCGCGGTGTTCGCCCCGATGTACGGATTCGACTCCGACACCGTCTATCTGTGCCCGGCGCCCCTGTATCACGCCGCGCCGCTGCGCTTCTGCGGCACCATCACCTCCGTCGGCGGCACGATCGTGCTGATGGACCGTTTCGACGCCGAGGAATCGCTGCGGCTCATCGAGGAGTACCGGGTGACCCACAGTCAGTGGGTTCCGACGATGTTCGTCCGAATGCTCAAGCTGCCGAGGGACGTTCGCGACAAGTTCGACGTGTCGAGCCTGAAGGTCGCGATCCACGCGGCGGCGCCGTGCCCGCCCGACGTGAAGCGGTCGATGATCGACTGGTGGGGGCCGGTCGTCCACGAGTACTACGCCTCCACGGAGGGTGCCGGTGCCACGTTCATCGACAGCGCGCAGGCGCTCGCCAAGCCCGGATCTGTGGGCCACGACGGGGTCATGGGCATCGTCCACATCTGCGACGATTCCGGCGCGGACGTCCCCGTCGGTGATATCGGAACCGTCTACTGGGAACGGGAGGAACGGCCGTTCGAGTATCACAACGACCCGGCGAAGACCGACTCCGCGACGCACCCCGACCACCCGACGTGGACGACGAGCGGCGACATCGGGTACATCGACTCCGACCGCTTCCTCTACCTCACGGACCGCGCCGCGTTCATGATCATCTCGGGCGGAGTGAACATCTACCCGCAGGAGTCGGAGAACGTACTCACCATGCATCCCAAGGTGTTCGACGTCGCGGTGATCGGCGTACCCGACGAGGAGATGGGCGAACAGGTCAAAGCGGTCGTCCAACTCGTCGACGGGGTGGAGCCGTCGGATGCCGTCGCCCGCGAGCTACTCGACTACGTGCGGGAGCGGGTCAGTCATTACAAGGCGCCGCGCAGCATCGACTTCTCCGACGACCTGCCGCGCACCCCCACCGGCAAACTCGTCAAGCACAAACTCCGCGCCCGGTACCTGAACGCCGGCTGAACCCCGACCGTCACCTGTCCCGCGTCGCACCGCAGCGCGGGCAGGTGCTCGCGGTGTGGTCGGTGAGGAACAACCCGCAGTCGGGGCACACGCGGTCGAGCCAGCAGACGGGATCGCCGCCGACGTCGTCGTCCGGCCCGGCGACGGGCACCGCCTCGTCGCCGGGAGACGTCACAACCGATCCAGCATGTACTCGGCGAGGACCTCGGCGTGACTGTGACTGACGTCCTTCGTCGCGGTGAGCAGAACGATCGGCCGCCCCTGCGCGAGTTCCTGCACCCGCGCGACCGCCCTCCGGCCGGTCGGTGAATCGAGTTCGTGGACGTACCGCTCGCGGAACTCGCTGAACGCGGCGACGTCGTGCGAGTACCAATGACGCAATTCCGTCGACGGCGCCAGGTCCTTGGCCCAGTCGTCGAAATGGAACGCGTCCTTGCGCAGCCCCCGCGGCCACAGCCGGTCCACGAACAGTCGCAGTCCGTCGCCCTCGGTCGGATGGTCGTAGACCCGCTCGACGACCACCGGCGGATCCGCGGTGACGTCCTCCGCGCTCTGTTCCTTCGGTGTGCTCATGGCCGAACCTCCGCTTCCGTGCGGTGTCTACCGTCAGACTACGACCGATCACCCTGTGATCGGGTTCACAAACGGGCAGAAACATCTGTGAGAACGACTGTTCGGACTCGATTCAGACGCCTATCCACAGACTTCTCTGTTCCCTACGTCACGCATAATCTGGCTACTATCAGCTAACTCAGTCGAGTCGGGGGAAATAATTCCGCTCATCATCGGTTGATCGCCGCTCGTCGCGGCACACACACCATCTACCGCAGGAAGTCGATACATGGATACATCGCAGAGCGCGTCCACCGCGCGCCCGACGATCGGCGTCGTTCGGGAGTCGAACGAGGGTGAGCGCCGGGTGGCGTTGGTGCCGAAGGTCGTGGCCGCATTGATCGCCAAGGGCGTCGACGTGGTCGTGGAGTCGGGTGCCGGGTTGGGCGCGTTGATTCCGGACGAGTTGTACAAGGATGCCGGGGCCGCCATCGCCGACCCGTGGTCGGCGGACGTGATCGTGAAGGTCGCGCCGCCCTCGGATGCCGAGGTCGGAAGGCTGTCGGCGGGGCAGACGCTGATCGGGTTCCTCGCCCCCCGCAACCAGGACAACCAGGTCGCCGCGTTGAAGGCGGCCGGGGTGGCGGCGTTCGCGGTGGAGGCGATCCCGCGGATCTCCCGCGCCCAGGTGATGGACGCGTTGTCGTCGCAGGCGAACGTGTCCGGGTACAAGTCGGTGCTGCTCGCGGCGTCGGAGTCGACGCGGTTCTTCCCGATGCTCACCACCGCCGCCGGCACGGTCAAGCCGGCGACGGTGCTGGTGCTCGGTGTCGGTGTCGCGGGTCTGCAGGCGTTGGCGACGGCGAAGCGGCTCGGTGGCCGGGCCACCGGCTACGACGTCCGCCCGGAGGTCGCCGACCAGGTCCGGTCGGTCGGTGCGCAGTGGCTCGATCTGGGGATCGACGCCGCCGGTGAGGGCGGCTACGCCCGGGAGCTGACCGAGGCGGAGCGTGCGCAGCAGCAGCAGGCGCTCGAGGACGCGATCAAGGGTTTCGACGTGGTGATCACGACCGCCCTGGTGCCGGGTCGTCCGGCACCGCGCCTGGTGACCGCGGCCGCGGTGGAGGGCATGAAACCGGGATCGGTGGTGGTCGACCTGGCCGGGGAGACCGGTGGCAACTGCGAGCTCACCGAGCCGGGTGAGACCGTCGTGAAGCACGGGGTGACGATCTGCTCGCCGCTGAACCTGCCGGCGTCGATGCCCGAGCACGCCTCGGAGCTGTACTCGAAGAACATCTCCGCCCTGCTGGAGTTGATGCTCGTCGACGGGGCGCTGGCCCCCGATTTCTCGGACGAGGTCCTCGCCGCGTCCTGCGTCACCCGTGAGGAGGGTGTGTCCTAGATGTACACCGAATTGTTGGCGAACATCGCGATCCTGGTGTTGTCCGGGTTCGTGGGGTTCGCGGTGATCTCCAAGGTCCCCAACACGTTGCACACCCCGCTGATGTCGGGCACCAACGCCATCCACGGCATCGTCGTGCTCGGCGCGCTGGTGGTGCTCGGCAAGGTCGACAACCCGCCGTGGGGTTTGCAGGTGATCCTGTTCGTGGCCCTGGTGTTCGGAACGATCAACGTGGTCGGTGGTTTCGTGGTCACCGACCGGATGCTGGGCATGTTCAAGTCCAAGCCCGCCGCCCCCGCCGCTGTGGCTGCTGAGAAGGGTGGGGACAAGTAATGGACTACCTCGTCAACGTGCTCTACATCGTGGCGTTCTCGATGTTCATCTACGGTCTGATGGGCCTGACCGGCCCGAAGACCGCGGTCCGCGGCAATCAGATCGCCGCGGTCGGCATGGGTGTGGCCGTGGTCGCCACCCTGATCGCGATCCGCGACACCTCCAACTGGGTGCTCATCGTCTCCGGCCTGGTGATCGGTGTGGTGCTGGGTGTGCCGCCGGCGTTGCGGACGAAGATGACCGCGATGCCGCAGCTGGTGGCCCTGTTCAACGGCGTCGGCGGCGGCACCGTCGCCCTCATCGCGTACGCGGAGTTCCTGGACTCGGACGGGTTCACCGCCTTCTCCCACGGTGAGTCGCCGACGGTGCACATCGTCATCGCCTCCTTGTTCGCGGCGATCATCGGGTCGATCTCCTTCTGGGGTTCGGTGATCGCGTTCCTGAAGTTGCAGGAAACCCTGCCCGGCCGGCCGATCGGCATCGGCAAGCTGCAGCAGCCCTTGAATGCGCTGCTGCTGGTCGGGGCGGTCGCGCTGGCGGTCGCGATCGGGATCAAGGCCATCGACCCGGCCGCACCCACGTCCCAGTGGTGGATCGTCGGGGTGCTGGTGCTGGCGGCGGTGCTCGGGCTGATGGTGGTGCTGCCGATCGGCGGCGCCGACATGCCGGTGGTGATCTCCCTGCTCAACGCCCTGACCGGTCTGTCCGCGGCGGCCGCGGGTCTCGCGCTCAATAATCAGGCGATGATCGTGGCCGGCATGATCGTCGGCGCGTCGGGTTCGATCCTGACGAACCTGATGGCGAAGGCGATGAACCGGTCCATTCCGGCGATCGTGGCCGGCGGGTTCGG
>JBCEBZ010000025.1:0-28861 GCA_039206675.1 Rhodococcus sp. (in: high G+C Gram-positive bacteria)
ATGGGTGTGGTCACCAGCATCGACCCGGAGATCCTGCTGCTCGACGAGGGCATCGGCGCCGTCGACGCGGAGTTCATGAAGAAGGCACGCGTGCGGCTGCAGGCGCTGGTGGAGCGGTCCGGCATCCTCGTGTTCGCCAGCCACTCCAACGAGTTCCTCGCCCAGCTCTGCGACCGGGCGATGTGGATCGACCACGGTCAGGTCCGGCAGGAGGGCGGCATCGAGGACGTCGTCCGCGCGTACGAGGGCGACGACGCCGCCGACCACGTCCGCCACGTCATCTACGAGATGGACCGCGAGAAGTCCGGGCTGAGCGCCTCGGCCGAACGGGACGCCCGTAGCGACAGATCGAACGACCGTCCCGTTCGCTCAACAGCGGAAGCCGAGGCGGAGTCCGCGTGAGCGCCGCTGCCGAGCGGATCGTCGGCGTCGTCGTCACCCACAAACGCCGCGAACTGCTCGCAAAATCGCTGGAGGTCCTCGGCTCGCAGACGCGTCCGCTGGACCACCTGGTGGTCGTGGACAACGCCGCCGAGGACGACGTGCGCGCACTCGTCGAATCGTGCGGAATTCCCACCAGCTACCTCGGGTCGCAGCACAACCTGGGCGGGGCGGGCGGCTTCGCGCTGGGCATTCTGTACGCCCTCTCGCTCGGCGCCGACTGGGTGTGGCTCGCCGACGACGACGGCAGGCCCGAGGGGCCGAAGGTCCTGGAGACGCTGCTCGACTGCGCGCAGCGGCACGGGCTCGCCGAGGTGTCCCCCGTGGTCTGCGACATCGACGACCCCGACCGTCTCGCGTTCCCCCTGCGCCGCGGCGTGGAGTGGCGTCGACTGCGGTCCGAACTGTTCACCGACGGCGACGACTCCGCCGACCTGCTGCCGGGCATCGCGTCGCTGTTCAACGGCGCCCTGTTCCGGGCGTCGGCGATCGACACGGTCGGCGTCCCCGACCTGCGTCTGTTCGTCCGCGGCGACGAGGTGGAGGTGCATCGCCGGCTGGTGCGCTCGGGGCTGCCGTTCGGCACCTGCCTGCAGACGGCGTACGTGCACCCGAACGGCGCGGAGGAGTTCAAGCCGATCCTCGGCGGCCGGATGCACACGCAGTACCCGGACAACGAGACGAAACGGTTCTTCACCTACCGCAATCGCGGCTATCTGCTGTCCCAGCCGGGCATGCGGAAGCTGCTGCCGCAGGAATGGGTGCGGTTCGGGTGGTACTTCCTCGTCACGCGGCGTGATCCGCAGGGTCTGCGGGAGTGGATGCGGCTGCGCAAGCTGGGCCGTCAGGAGCGGTTCGAGCGGCCGTAATTCGGTTGCGCCCGGGTTCCGGGCAGTGGGAGCATGGTTTCGATCGAACGATCCTGATGTGTGTGAAGGAGTGAGTGTCCGATGACTGTCTCGTCGGTCGACGCCGTGTGCGTCCACTCCCCCTTCCCCCTCGCCTGACCGAACCCGCGCAGTGGTCCGGTCGGCACTCATCGACCCGAGGATCACACCATCATGTTCGATTCCGAACACCTCCTGCCCTACGGCTGGAACGACACACTTTCCGACACCTTCGACAGTTACCCGGCCGACGGTCGCGAGCCCGGGCGGGTGATCCGCGTCGACCGCGGTCGCTGCGACGTCGCCGCGACCGCAGGCATCGTCCGCGCGCTGGCCGGTGAGCACACGCTCTGCACCGGCGACTGGGTGACGCTCCACCGGCACGGCGACGAGATCGCCGTCGCCGACCTGCTGCCCCGGCGCAGCGCGATCGTCCGGTCGTCCGCGTCCGGCCGATCCGAGGGACAACTCCTCGCGGCCAACGTCGACACGGTGGTCATCGCCGCGGCACTCGACACCGCCCTCGACCTCGGGCGCATCGAACGCCTGCTCGCGCTGTCGTGGGAGAGCGGCGCGCAGCCGGTGGTCGCACTCACCAAATCCGATGTCGTGCAGGATGTTTCCCTCGCGACCGCGGAAGTGGCGGCGGTGGCGCCGGGCGCGACCGTGCTCGCGGTGAGCGCCGACACCGGCGACGGCATCGACATTCTCACCGCCGTGATCGACGGGACCGTCGCCCTCATCGGGCCGTCGGGCGCGGGCAAGTCGACGCTCGCGAACGCATTGCTCGGCGAGGACGTGCTCGCCACCGGACGCGTCCGCGAGGGCGACAACAAGGGGCGTCATACGACGGCGCACCGGGAACTGCTGCCGCTGCCGTCCGGCGGCGCCCTGATCGACACGCCGGGACTGCGGGGTGTCGGCATGTGGGACGCGGCCGACGGCATCGACAAGACGTTCCCCGAGATCGAGGAACTCGCGGCGCAGTGCCGGTTCGCGGACTGCTCGCACGACGCCGAACCCGGCTGCGCGGTGCTCGGCGCGGTGGAGCGCGGCGAGTTACCCGAACGCAGACTCGCCAGCTACCGCAAGCTGATTCGCGAGAACGGGTGGATCGCGTCGCGCACCGACGCGCGGCTACGGGCCGAGCGGGAGCGTGAGTGGAAGAGCATCGCCCGCTGGCAACGGCAGATGTACCGCAGTCGCGGTCACTGACCGGGCGTCCGTCCCGCATCCCGGTTCACTCCCTGAGCCGGGATGCGGCTGGCACGATGGAATCATGTTCGATCTTCGGAGAAAGGCCCGCCTCAAGCTGCAACGTGCCATGTCCGAGGTGGTCGCCGAGTCCGACCGGCGGTCCCGCGAGCTCACCGAGAACCAGCACGACCAGACCCTGGCCGAGCTGAGCGCGACCAACCAGGAACTGGCGCGGGTGCTGTCCGAACTGTCCGACGCCCGCATGGAGATCTCCGACGTCCAGCAGCGGCTCGGTGAACTCGAGCAGCAGGCCCGCCGCGACATCACCCAGGCGCTGGACGTGCGGGCCACCAACGAGGCCGCCGAGTTCGTGCTCGAGCACATGCCGAAGGCGCCGGTGTTCTGGAACCCGCAGGACACGTTGCGGTACGGACTGTCGCAGGTGGAGGTCGAGGGGCTGGCCCTCGAGTTCGGGGTGGCGTCGGGCACGACGCTCCGGATCATCGTCGAAGAGTTGAAGGACGCTGAGCACGAGGTGTTCGGGTTCGACGTGTTCTCCGGCCTGCCGCAGACGTGGCGCACCGGGTTCCCGGCCGGGGAGTTCGCGCAGGAGAAACTGCCCAAGGTGCGGGGCGCGGAGTTGGTGCCCGGACTGTTCGAGGACACGCTGTCGGGCTTCCTCGGCGAGCACCCCGGACCGGTGTCGTTCGTGCATCTCGACGCCGACCTCTACTCGTCGACGAAGTCGGTGCTCGACCGGCTCGAACACCGGCTCGTCGCGGGCACGGTGATCGTGTTCGACGAGTTCTTCAATTTCCCCGGCTGGCAGGAGCACGAGTACCGGGCGTGGACGGAGTTCGTCGACCGCACCGGCGTCGGATTCGAATACCTCAGCTACACCGCCAACCACGAGCAGGTGGTCGTGCGGATCACCGCACCAGCTTCACCGCCTGGGTGACGTTGAACGTCACACGCTCGTCGATCCGCAGCCCGGACCGCGCGAGCGCGGCGAACGCCTCGGTGTCCTCGAAGTGGTACGGCGGCAGCGTCCACACCTCGTTGGACGTGTGCCGGATGGTGCGCTCGCTGTCGCGTTCGTAGTCGGTGAAGAACCAGACCACGGAGCACGAGTCGAGCGCGCCGGCGAGATCCGGGACGGCGAGTTCGTCGTCCCACAGCGACCCCCGGCTCGCGGCGGTGGTCCCGCGCCCGATGTCGCGGGTGCCGTCGAACGCCTCCGGTCGCACGTCCTTCACGAGCCGCAGCGACGTGGGGTTCCAGGCCGGTTTGTCGAACAGCACGCAGTCCCCCGGCCGGAGATGCTGCCCGGCGAAGACGTTGACGGTGCTGAAGTCCATGCCGCTGGGTTTCGCCCACTGCTCGCGCTGCGCGACGTAGCCCGGCGACGCGGCCACCGCGAGCACGGCCAGCACCGCGGCGCACTGCCACCACGCGCGGGTCAGCGCGGCGAGGCAGAGTCCGCCGACGAGCGCCACCGCGGGCGTCGTGAACGTGAAGTACCGCGGGAGGTACACCGGGCTGCGCAGCAGCGAGTAGGCGAGCAGCAGCGCCATCGGCACCGCGATCCACGGCAGCGCGACGGACAGCGCCGGGGGCAGCCGGCGACCGCGCACCAGCGCCGTCGCTCCTGCCACGACCAGCACGGCGAACAGCACCGCGAACCACGGTGCGCCGACGAACCACTGGTACTCGGCCACGGCCCGGGGCAGGTGGCCGTCGAGCGGCGGGATCCACGCCACCTGGACCGCTTCCCGGCGCACCAGCGCCACGAACGGCGCCGCGACCACCGTCCCGGCGGCCGTGGCCGACACCCACCCGAGCCAGGACCGCCGGGCCGCGCGGAGCAGCAGGAGCGTCAGCAGGTGCGCGGGCACGAGTGTGAGGAGGTAGACGAACAACACGATCGACACGGCCAGGCCCGCGGCGTACAGCGCCCACAGCCACCACCGCCGGAGTCTCAGTGCCGCAAGGAGAATCACGGTCAGCCACACCGCGGCCGCCGCCGTGGCCGCGTATCCGCGGGCCTCCGCGGCCGCCCACGTGACACTCGGCAGGATCACGAACAGAAGTCCGGACAGCACGGCCACCCGCCGGGTCGAGATCAGCGCACCGAGCACCACCACACCCGCGCCCGCGGCGCCCACGGCCAGGGCGCTCGGGAACCGCGACGAGAACTCCGACGCCCCGAACACCGCGAACCAGTAGCGCATCGCGACGTAGTACAGGCCGTGCACGGCGTCGATGTGGCCGAGCATGTTCGACAGGTCCGGCCGGGACCGCTGACTCGAATACAGCGTCGCGACCTCGTCGTACCAGAACGACGGCCGCCAACTCCACGCCGCACCGAGCAGCACACCGAGCGCGAAGACGAGGCTCGAGTCCCGGAACAGCCGGCGGGCAGGCAACGGCCCGGTCACCGTCACTGGCCGTAGAGGCGGGCCCAGTTCTCTCGACTGGTGAGCTGCGGCAACGCATCCCGGTACTGACGCTGCGTCGATGCGGCATCCTCGCGGAACCGCTTCATCAGCTTCGCGGTCCGGGCCGTCAGTTCGCGCGCGGTCTCCTTGTCGCGGCGGCGCACCCGCACCCCGGACTGGGAGGCGTCGGTGATGACGGCGGTGTCGAACAGCGACACGTGCCACCAGTGCGCCTCGGCCACAGGAATACTCGCGACACCGTGCTGGGTGCGGCCGAGCCACTGATAGGCCGCACGCTTGGCGAGCACCAGGTCGATCTTGCTCTTGTCCGGCTGGAAACCCGCGTGCCGGGTGACGAGGTCGGAGTTCCGGACACCGGGGATGTTCGACGCCGGGTGCTTGACGGTTTCCGGGAACCGCTTGCGCTCCTCCCGGATCGACGCGAGCACGGCCTGACCGCCGTCCTCGAGCACCTTCGGCCCCTCGAGGAAGTCCTCGATACCGCGAATCATGGTGTACGCCAACCCGTACTGCATCGACACCAGGTACTGCGTGATCTCCCGCGTCATCAGCTTGCTCAGCGACTTGGCGTCGAAATCGCTGTGCAGCGCGGCCGCGATCAGCGAGTTGCGGATGCTGAAGTACTTGGCCCAGTCGTCGCGGTCCTTCCAGTGGAAGTCCGCGTGCCACACACCGGCGTTGGGCAGCGTGACGGTGACGAATCCGGCCGCGCGGGCGCGGATGCCGTACTCGATGTCGTCCCACTGGAAGAACATCGGCAGCGGGAGCCCGATCTGCGCGACCACCTCGGCGGGGATCAGGCACGACCACCACGCGTTGTAACCGGCGTCGACCCGCTTGTGCTGCTTCTTCTTCAGCAGGTTGATGTCGTGCCGCGACCCGGCCGCCCAGCGGCCCGCCTTCAGCTTCGACAGGTCCGCTTCCTCCGCGCTGACGTGCAGGTGCTCCGGGTTCATCAGGTACAGCATCTGCGCGCCGACGAGCGTCGGTTCGGTGGTGACGTTGGCGAACGCGTTCATCCGCAGGATCGACTCCGGCTCGCACAGGATGTCGTCGTCCATCAGGATCAGGTTGGCGTGCTCGTTGATGCCCGACACCTCGTACATGCCGCGGGTGAAGCCGCCGGCCCCGCCGAGGTTCGGCTGCCGCAGGTAGACGAGTTTGTCGCCCAGGATCTCGGCGACCTCGGTGAACTTCTCCCGGTCCGACACGTGGTCGCTGCCCTGGTCGACCACGTACACGGCGTCGATGCCCGCGGCCATCGTCGGGTCGTTCGCGATGGCGGCGACGGTCTCGGCGCAGTCGTCGGCGCGGTTGAACGTGCAGATCGCGATGGCGGCGGGACGGATCACCGACGGCGCGGCGACCGTCCACTCCAGTTCACTCACATCGAGGGGGCCGTCGACGGCGGTGAACTCGACCCACAGGGAGCCGCCGTCGAGGTAGGCGTCGAGCTTCGCGGACAGCGTCGCCGTGCCCGTGCCGTCGATCTCCGTCGTCGACAGGATGCGGGAATTGCCGCCCGAATCGGAGCCGCGCAGTGCCACCACGGCGCGGCCACCGGCCTCGTGGCGGAAACGGACGGTCACGTCGGTGACCGTGGTCCAGCGCTGGTAGTAGCTGGCCGCGAACCGGCCGAAGTAGGTGTCCGTGTCGACCGTCGCGCCCTTCTCGAGGTGCACGACGTACCGCTCGCGGTGAGCGCGACCCTTGACGATCCGGGCGTACAGGTCGTCCTTCACCCGGGTGGTCGGGCCCGTGAACAGACCTCGCGCCACCACCAGGCGGTCGGGTGCGCGATGCTCGGTGAGAGCACTCCGTACCGCGGCCGTGCTCCCGTCCACAGGTGCTACCGACGCAGACTCGTTCATAGTGCTCCTACTGTTCCCCGCGAGAGGTGGGCTGGACCGCACCGACGCGACGGCACGATCCTCTTCTCGGTTCGCAGGGTATCAACCTCGCGGCGCGCTCCCCGACCATGCGAGGCGACCTCCGTCCCGGTGACGGGCCCGCAGCCGGAACAGTCCCACCCCCATCGCGAGCACATCGGCCCTGGATATGCGGGTTTCGTGGCTGTCGTGGTCGGCGCTCAGGCGCACCGGCACCTCGACCGGAACGAGGCCGGACCGCTCCGCGAGGTAGACGAGTTCGGTGGTGAACAGGAACCCGGGCTCGACGAGGCCGGGAACCAGGCCGCGCATCAGGTCCCCGTCCATCAGGACGGTGCCCTGGGGGTCGCCGGTGCGCATCCCGAGGACCACCCGCCGCAGCGCCGCGAAACCCCACGTCAGGGTTCCCCGGAGGGCGCCGCGCCGCACCTGCGAGTCGGGGTGGGCCTTGGACCCGATCACGACTTCGGGCAGGCGGCCGTCGTGGCTGTCGGCGAACTTCTCGGCGCCGTCGAGGTCGTCGAAGCCGAACGGAAGGTCGTCGGCGGTCAGCAGCACGTGCGCGCCGCGGCTCGCCTCCGCGCCCGTCCGCAACGCGTTGCCCATGCCCTTCTCGCTCCGCAGGATTGTGATGGACACGGGCCCGGGCGCCCAGTCCGCGGCGAGGCGGGTGCAGATGTCCACGGTGTCGTCGGTGGATCCGTTCTCCACGACGATGATCTCGACGTCGTGGCCTGCCAGCCGTTCGGCCACTCGGTGGACGGTCTGCTCGATGACGGCGGCGGAATTGTAGGCGGGGACGACGACGGAGAGCGCCTTCGGCGCACGTGCGCCTTTCTGGTCGTGGGAACAACCGAAAAGGCGCACGGGCGCAGCCTAACTCGTAGGCTCGGAACCCGTGGCACCCTCCGCGTCCGTGTCCTCGACCTTCACCCGATCGATACGCGGGGTCCCCGAGTGGGCGGTGGCACTGGCCGTCGCGGTGGCTGCCGCGGCCATCGCGACCATTCCCCGGATCGTGTACGACCGCTTCTACTACGGCGGCGACATGCTGGAATCGTTCGTCCCGTCCTGGCACCGGATCGGCGGCGAACTGCTCGCCGGGCGGTGGCTCGCCGTCAATCCCGACGCCTGGATCGGCGGCAACTACGCGGGCGAGGCCGCCTACGGTCTCTACAACCCCGTCAACCTCGGCAACTACATGCTGGCCGCGAAGTTCGAGAACCTGTCGGTCGCGTCGTTCGTGATCATGGCCGAGTTCCTCGCGCTGTTCGCCCTCGCCACGTATCTGCTGTGCCGCGAATACGGCGCCCGGCGCGGTCCCGCGGTCCTGGCCGGGCTGACGATTCCGTTCAGCGGTTTCACCCTGTTCTACGAGGCGGCGGGCTGGCCGTCCGGGATGATGGCCGTCGCGTGGGTGACGCTGTTCTGGTGGTCGGCGCTGCGCCTGTCCCGCGGTCGCACGAACCCGCTGCTCACCTTCGGAATCGGCGCGCTGACGGTGAGCATGGGCAACCCGTACGCCGCGCTCGGCGCCGTGGTGGTGTTGCTGGGACTCGGGATCGGCCTGCTCGTCGGGCGGGAGTTCTTCCGGTTGCTGGTGCTGGTGATCACCGGCGCGTGCGCGGGCACCGCCGCGCTGGTGACGTACCTGCCGCTGTTCCTCAGCGTCGACGTCACCACCCGCGCCGGCAGCACCGGCATCTTCAACGACACGTTCCTGCAGCCGCAGATCGGCGGCCCCGCGGGCATGAGCAGCCCGTCCTACCTCCCCGTGATCATGACGTTCGGCGGTCCCGTCGAGGTCATCCCGTCGCTGTACCTCGCGTGGTTCGTGCTGCCGCTGCTGCCGTGGCTGCCGTGGGGGCGGATCCGCGCGCTGTTCGCGTCCCCGGGGTTCCGCCGCGCGCACGGCCAGCAGCTGATCAGCCTGGCGATCATCACGGTCGTCTACTTCCTCTTCACGTTCGGACCATCGAACGTCGGGATGTTCCGGTGGCCGATCCGGCTGGTCGAATACCTGTACCTGTGCGTGGTGATCGGCCTGTCGCTCGCGCTGTCGCTGGGCCTGTCCCGCGACCGGGTGCGTCGGCGGGCGAGCGTGTCGGCCGTGCTGATCGCGCTGGGCTTCTACCTGGCGTTCGCGTCCTCCCCCGCGCTGACCGGCAGGCACGCGCTGTTCACGCTGCTCGTCGCGGCGCTGTGCGCCCTCGCGTACGTCGCCTGGCGCACCCTGGGCCCGAGCGGTCTCGTCGCCGCCCTCGTCCTGGGAACGGTCGCGGTGACCGCCGCGCAGGTCTGGTCCCTCACCCACGACGTCGATCGCGGCAGCCGCGTCGACCCGTCCAGTACGTCGCTGCTGTCCGCGCAGACCGACCGCTACCAGGGCACCGTCCTGCAACTCGCCGACCTCGGCGACACCTCCCCGGAGGACGTCACCGCCGGCCGGATCCTGTTCGGCAACGAGATCATGGCGTCGTCCGCCGAGGGCAGCGTCAACGCGTACACCGGCATCGGGTTCACCGAGTTCCAGGAGGCCCTGTGCATGGACTACCGGGGCGCCGTCTGCCCCGGCGTGTACGGGGCGCTGTGGCAGCCGGTGAACGCGGACATTCCGATTCCCCTGATCGACTACCTGCGGGTGTCGACGCTCGTGGTGGAGCACCGCCTCGTGCCCGAGGTGGAGACGGCGCCGCCCCCACCCGGCTGGCACGTCACCGAACGCTCCGACTCCCGGACGGTGCTGCAACGCGACCGGCCACTGACCCTGCCCGGCCGGGTGTCGTTCGCGTCCGACGGCGTCCGGGTGCTCTCGTCCGAGTCGAGCGCGGCCACGGAGACCGTGCGGGTGGCCGGCACCGGCGGCACCGTCTCGTTCGCCCGCCTCGCCTGGCCCGGCTACTCGGCCACCGTCGACGGCGAACCGGTGTCCGCGACCGCGGGATGGCACGGCCTGCTCGAGGTGACGGTGCCGCCGGGCGACCACGAACTGGTGGTGACGTTCCGGCCGCCGCGGCAGAACCTGTCCGTCGCGGCGTTCGGCGCCGCGACGGTCGTGGTGCTGATCCTGTCCGTCGTCGACCCGGTGATCCGCCGCCGGAAGCTCAGCGCGGCGCCCACCCGGACGACGTGAACGCCGACACGTCGGTGGAGCCGGATTCCGCGACCGCCGCGGACGACAACGCGTCGGCGATCAACTGGTGACCGATCTGGTTCGGGTGGTCGCCGTCGTCGGCCAGCAGGCCGGTGGGGTCGCCGTCCCCCCACGCCCCCTTGAACGCCCCGAACAGGTCGACGTAGGTGGCGCCCTCCGCGCCCGCGACCTCCGAGATGACGTCGTTGGCGCGCAACGTCAGCGCGGAACTGTCCCGGAGGAACTGCGGGCCGAACAACTCGCGGGCCACGTCGCCGTCCGGGAAGACGTCCCAGTACCCGGTGACCAGCACCGCGGTCGGCCGTCCGGCGCGAAGTTCGGTGATGCGGTCGAGCACGGACGTCAACGTGGTCTGCAACTGCGGAAGCACCGGCGCGAAGCAGCCGAGCCCGTCGTCTCCGCCGCAGTCGCCGTCGAGGTAGTCGTCGAGTTCGGCATAGAAGTCGTTGGCGCCGATCGTGACGGTGACGACGTCGGCGTCCCGGACGGCGTCCGCGTCGTATGCGCCGGGTTCGAGGGAGTCCAGCAGGTCGGTGCTGGTCCAGCCCCCGACCCCCAGGTTGGCCACCTGCACGGGCAGGGCGTCGCCGCCGGACAGCTGATCGCCGAACAGTTCGACGAACGGTGTGCATCCGGGACACCCGTCACCGGCGGGGATCGAATCGCCCAGGCCGACGAGCGTCGCGACCGCGGGCGGCGACTCCGGCTGCGGCTGCGCCACCGGCGGTGTCGTCGACGTGGAGCAGCCGGCGAGGAGCGGAATCAGCACCGCTACGGGAACACCGAGAATCCAGCGTCGCACGGGGCCTCCCCATCACGTCCTGCGCCTCGAGAGGAGCGCTGGTCACCGGTCCGCACGAATTCTACCGACGGTCGCGGTCGGCCGCCGCTCCCCTGGGGACGGTCCGCACGTGCGCCCGCTCACCCTGCGGTCCGAACAGGCTGAGGATCTCCACCGGCTGCGGTCCGGGATTGCCGAACCAGTGCGGGACGTGGGTGTCGAACTCGGCGACCTCCCCCGGCGTCAGGATCACGTCGTGTTCGCCGAGCAGCAGCCGCAACCGGCCGGACAGGACGTACAGCCATTCGTAGCCCTCGTGGACCTGCAGGTTCGGCACCGCGGCCGGGTCGCCCGGCGGGATCACGTGCTTGAACGCCTGGATCCCGCCGGGTCTGCGGGTGAGCGGGATGATCGTCGTGCCGTTGCGGTCGAGGGGCCGCAGGTGGACGCGGGGGTCGCCGGTGGCGGGTGCATCGACCAGTTCGTCCAGGGGCAACTGGTGGGCGCGGGCCAGCAGGAGCATCAGTTCGAGGGTGGGTTTGCGCTGGCCGGCCTCCAGCCGCGACAGCGTGCTCACCGAGATCCCGGTGGATTCGGAGAGCTGGGCGAGGGTCGCGCCGCGCTGCTGCCGCAGCGCTTTGAGCCGCGGTCCCACGGCGTCGAGGACGCCGTCCAGATCGGGTAGGTCGTCGTTCACACCACCCATGTTGCCACACTGGCAAACATCCTTGCCAGTATCGCGATCTTCGCGGACAGTGGTCGTCACGAGGTCGCCGAACGAAGGAGAACGCGATGGAAGACAGTTACGACGTGGTGGTCATCGGCGGCGGCGCCGCCGGACTGAATGGGGCGCTGGCGCTGTCGCGGGCCCGGCGCTCGGTGCTCGTGATCGACGCGGGCGAACCGCGCAACGCACCGGCCGGACACATCCACAACTATCTGGGCCGCGAGGGCACCCCTCCCGGTGAACTCCTGGCCGCCGGACGCGCGGAGGTCGCCGGGTACGGCGGGGAAATCGTGACCGGCACCGTCACGTCCGCCCACACGGCCCAGGACGGGACGTTCCGGGTGACGCTCGCCGACGGCCGGACCGTCGGGGCGCGGCGGCTGCTCGTGACCACCGGTCTCGTCGACGTCCTCCCCGACATCCCCGGCGTGGCCGAACGATGGGGACGCGACGTACTGCACTGCCCGTACTGCCACGGCTGGGAGGTCCGCGACCAGCCGGTGGGCGTCCTCGCCGGCAGTCCGCTGGCGGTGCACCAGGCGCTGATGTGGAGCCAGTGGACCGACCAGGTGACGTTGTTCCTGAACGAGGCGAACGAGCCCACAGGCGAGGAGTACGAGCAACTCGCCGCCCGCGGGGTCGCCGTGATCGACGGCGCGGTGGCCGGACTGGAGGTGGAGAACGACCGGCTGACCGGTGTCCGGCTGCGCACGGGCCGGGTCTTCCCCCTCGCCGCCGTGGTGGTCCCGCCGCTGTTCCGGGCCCGCGCCGACTTCCTCACGACCCTCGGCCTGGCCACCACCGAGATGGACATGGCCGGACACGTGATCGGCACCGCCGTCGCCGCCGACGCCATGGGCGCCACCGCGGTTCCCGGGGTGTGGGTGGCAGGCAACGTCGCGGACCCCAAGGCGCAGGTGATCGTCGCCGCCGGTGCCGGACTGACCGCCGCCGCGGCAATCAACGCCGACCTCATCGCCGAAGACACCCGGCTGGCGGTCGCCGGAGCGCTCAGCCGGTAGCCGACACGGTCGCCTCGTGGACCACGCGGTGCGCGGGCAGGATCGACTCGCGCTCCGCGTCGGCGTCCCCCTCGCCGCCGACCAGCCCGACGTAATGCGCGAGCTGGGCGGCGAGGGGCTCGTCGCTGTAGCGGATGGTGGGAATCTCGATCACCGTCTGCTGCTTGTACCCGTCGCGGTCGGCGGGCAGGTCGTCGTCGATGTGCCGGTAGATGGTGATGTCGCGGCGCAGGAGGTCGATCTCGATCAGCCGGTCCGGCTCCAGCAGCGACAATTGCCGGACCTTCCGCTGACTCACCCGGCTGGCCGAGATGGTGGCGACCGCTCCGGATTCGAACCGCAGCACCGCCTCCGCGCAGTCCTCGGCCTCGTTGCGCCGCGAACTGTCGTGGAAGTAACCGAATTCGGCCTTCACCCCGACCGGCGGCGATCCCACGAATCCGATCGCCAGGTCCACGTCGTGGATCAGCAGGTCCGTCGCGACGCCGGTGGGAATGCGGGAGACGAACGGCGAGTGCCGGATTCCGTTGACCTGCCACACGTCGCCCGCGAATTCGCGGGCCGTGCGGACCGCCGGGTTGAAACGCTCGAGCAGACCGCACATCAGCGGGACGCCCGTCGCGGCGGCGCGTTTCACCAGATCGGTGCTCTCCTCGTACGTTGCGGCGAGCGGCTTTTCGACGAGCAGCGGCTTCCCGAGATCCAGGACGCGGCCCGCCAACTCGTAATGGGCTGGTGTCGCCGCCGCGACGACGACGGCGTCGATGCCGTCGAGATCGTCGAAATCCGCTGCCCACTCGGCGCCGAACCGTGCGGCGACGTGTCGTCCGTGCTCTTCCCGCGGCTCCACCAGCAGCACCAGCTCGCACAGCGGTGACTGCGCGAGAACGCGGGCGTGCAGCGAACCCATCTTCCCGGATCCGACGAGCGCGATCCGCGGTCGCGTGGACGTCATCACGCCTCCATCGCCTCGCGCACCGCCGCGACGATCCGGTCGACGTCGTCGGTGGAGAGCGCGGCGTGGACGGGGATGCTGAGGCACCGGCGGGCAACGGATGTCGCGATCGGTGTGGGCGAGGCGATCACCCGGGGGTGCTCGCGGTAGCAGTCGTAGTCGTAGACCGTTCTCGGGTAGTAGACGCCGCTGCCGACGCCCCGGTCGCCCAGTCGCTGCGCGAGAGTGTCGCGGTCGATCGGCGCGTCCGGTGCGAGGATCACGGTGAACTGGTGCCACACGTGGCCGCGGCCCGCGAGTTCCGAAGGCAGCACCAGACCTTCGACGTCCTTCAGCCCGGTCCGCAGCGCCTCCGCGTTGCGGCGGCGCGACTCCACCTGCTGCAGATACGAACCCAGTTGCGGCAACCCGAGACTGGCCTGCAGGTCCGTCATCCGGAAATTCTGGCCCGCCATCTCGTACTCGTAGCGCCTGCGCATGCCCTGATTCCGCAGCACCCGCAGCCGGTCGGCCACCGCGTCGTCGTCCGTCGTGACCATGCCGCCCTCGGCGGTGGTCAGATTCTTGGTGGCGTAGAACGAGAAGCAGCCGAGCCCGAAACTGCCCGCGCCCCTCCCGTCGAACGTCGCACCGTGCGCCTGCGCGGCGTCCTCGACCACGGCCAGTCCCCGCGACTCGGCCAGCGGCATCAGCGCACCCATGTCCGCGGTCTGCCCGTACAGGTGCACCGGCATCAGCACCCGGGTGCGTTCGGTCAGGCAACGCTCCGCGACGTCGGGGTCGATCGCGAAATCGGCCTCCCCGATGTCGGCGAACCGCGCCGTCGCGCCGGCGTCGAGAATCGCGTTGAGCGTGGCCACGAACGTGAACGGGGTGGTGAGCACCTCGTCCCCGGGCCGGAGGTCCAGTACCCGCAGCGCCGCGATCAGCGCGGTGGTGCCACTGTTGACGGCCACCGCGTGCCGGGTGCCGACGAGTTCGGCGAACCCCTCCTCGAACCTCGCGACCTTCGGTCCCTGCGCGACCATCCCGGATCGCAGGGTGTCGAGGACCTCGCGCTCGACATCCTCTCCGAAGGAGATACTCGAGATCGCGATCACGGTTCCTCCGATAGATTGACGTGCAGTTCACACCGTCTTCACAGATTGCAACCACTTGAAGGTTCCCACGGTCTGCACGGCTCCTGGAAGGAATCGGCAACTTTCATGACCATCGGTGAAAACTGCGAAATCCACCCGACCGCCGTGATAGGCGACGGCGTCACCGTCGGCGACCGGGTCAGCATCGGCCCGTACGCCGTTCTCACCGGCCCCCTCGACCTCGGCGACGACTGCTGGATCGGCGCCCACGCGACGCTCGGGGCGCCGCCGGAGTGGATCGGGAAGACGCATCCCCGCAAGTGGACGGAGGTCAGCCCGCATCGGGGTGTGGTGATCGGCGCGGGCACCGTGATCCGGGAGATGAGCGCCGTCCAGCAGGGCGCCGAGCGGCCGACGACCATCGGCCGCGGCGGATTCGTCATGAACCACACGTCCGTCGAGCACGACGTCCGGATCGGCGAGAACTGCGTCCTCTCGCCGTCCTGCACCCTCGGCGGTCACGTGACCCTCGGCGACGGCGTCAACATCGGCATGAGCGCGGTCGTGCATCAGCGCCGCGTGGTCGGGGCGCGCGCGATGGTCGGCATGGGATCGGTCGTCGCCAAGGACATTCCGCCGTTCGCCACCGTGTTCGGCAACCCCGCCGCCCTGCGCGGCACCAACCGGGTGGGCATGAGCCGCGCCGGGATTCCCGAAGACGACATCGCCGCGGTGGAGGCGCTGTACGCGTCGGGACGGCTCGATGCGGACGCGGAACTCCCGCGCTCGCTCGCCGGCGCGTTCGCCTGGTGGCGGGAACTGGCGGTGAAACCGCTCGTTTCCTGATCCGGCGCGCTCCGATTGCTATCGTCGGAACCGAACGCTGCACTGCTGCAGCGCACTGCCGGTGAGGGGGTGGTTCTCGTGGACACCGATCCCGAGATCGTCCCGGACCGCGGCGGCCGCGCCGTCCTGATGAACGCGCTGCGGATTCTCGTCACCCTCGCGATCGTCGTGGCCGTCGTATTCGCCGTGAAATCGCAGTGGGCCGAGGTCAGGGACACGATCACCCAGCTGGACTGGTGGGCGCTCGCCGTGTCCGCGGTGTTCGTCTTCCTCGGCATGGGTGCCGCGGTGCGCGCGTGGCAGCACGCCCTCGGCGCCCTCGAACACCCGATTCCCGCGTTCGACGCCGCCCGCTGCTACCTGGTGGGCCAGCTGGGCAAGTACCTGCCGGGCAGTGTGTGGGCGTTCGTCCTGCAGACCGAACTCGTCCGCCGGGCCGGGGTGTCGCGTGCCAACGGGTTCGTCGCCGTCCTCGTCACCGTGGGGCTCAGCATCACGTCGGCACTGGTCGTCGGGCTGCTGGCGCTGCCCGCCCTGTTCCACATCAGCACCGTCGCGGCGGTCGCGGTGATCGTTCTCGTCCCGATCGCGCTCGTCTGCTGCTATCCCCCCATCCTCACCCGGCTGGTGAACCTGGCCCTGCGGATCCTGCGCCGCGCTCCGCTGCACCGGCAGTTGACCATGCACAAGATCGGGCGGGCGCTCGGCTGGTGCGCCGTCAGCTGGGTGCTGTACGGCGTGCATCTCTGGTTCCTCGCGTCCAGCACGGCCGGATTCGCGGTGGGCACCCTGGTGCAGTGCATCGGTGCGATCGCCCTCGGCATGTGCGCCGGTGTGCTGGTGGTCGTCGCGCCGTCCGGCATCGGAGTCCGCGAGGCCGTCGTCGTCGCGGCGCTGTCCCCGTTCATGGACAGCGGCGTGGCGCTCGGACTGGCCCTCGCGTCCCGCCTGGTGTTCACACTGTGTGAGGTGCTCGCCGGTTTCGTCGCCGCGGTCGCCGGTTCGCGTTCGCTGCGCAACGCCCTGGTCCACGAGGATTCCCGGGTACCGCAGCCGTCGTGAGGAGACCGCGATGACGGACGCCTGGGAGGTCGATCCCGCGTACGAGAACTACATCGGCCGCTGGAGCAGGCTGGTGGCGCCGCGGTTCGTGCGGTGGCTGGCCGCCGATCCGGGCGGCGACTGGTGTGACGTGGGGTGCGGGACCGGCGCCCTCGCCCACACCGTGCTCCGCACGGCGGACCCGGCCAGGGTGGTCGGAGTCGAGCCTTCGGCGCCGTTCGCCGCGGCCGCCCGGGCCGGCGCGGACGATCCCCGCTTCGAGGTGCGGCCCGGCGCCGCCGAATCGATCCCCGCCGCGGACGGCGAGTTCGACCGGGTGGTCTCCGGGCTGGTCCTCAACTTCGTGCCCCATCCGGTCGCGGGGCTCGCCGAGATGCGCCGCGTCACCCGGGCGGGCGGCACGGTCGCCGGGTACGTGTGGGACTACGCGGAGGGCATGGAGATGATTCGCGCGTTCTGGGACGCCGCGCGCACACTCGACGCCGCGGCCGCGACCCTCGACGAGGGCGTCCGCTTCCCGCTCTGCCGGCCGCAGCCGCTCCGCGACGCGCTGTCCACCGCCGGGTTCACCGAGGTGGCCGTCCACCCTCTCGACGTTCCCACCGTGTTCGCCGGCTTCGACGACTTCTGGCGGCCGTTTCTGGGCGGCCAGGGACCTGCGCCCGGGTACTGCCTCGCTCTGCCCGACGGAAGCCGAACCGAACTCCGCGACCTGCTCGACGCCCGGTTGCCGCGCGACGACGCCGGCCGCATCGCACTGACCGCGCGGGCGTGGGCGTTCCGCGGAACCGTCAGCCGATGACGGATTCGGTGGCCGCGTACGCCTGCTCCGCGGGTGCCTTCTGCTCGCGCCACCACGACTCGTTGTCGCGGTACCACCGCACGGTCGCCTCGAGGCCGCTGCGGAAATCCTCGTACCGCGGCGCCCAGCCCAGTTCGGTGCGCAGTCGCGTCGAGTCGATCGCGTAGCGCAGGTCGTGGCCGGGGCGGTCGGTGACGAAGTCCAGGTCGCCCGCGTCGCGGCCGAACACCTCGAGCAGCGTTCCGACGACGGTCCGGTTGTCGACCTCGCCGTCCGCGCCGATCAGGTACGTCTGCCCGAGAGTCCCCTTCTCCAGGATCGTCCACACGGCGGAGTTGTGGTCGTCGACGTGAATCCAGTCGCGCACGTTCTTCCCGCTGCCGTACAGGCGGGGACGCACCCCGTCGATCAGGTTGGTGATCTGCCGCGGAATGAACTTCTCGACGTGCTGGTACGGGCCGTAGTTGTTGGAACAGTTCGACAGGGTGGCCCGCACCCCGAACGAGCGTGCCCACGCCCGCACGAGCAGGTCGCTCGACGCCTTCGTCGCCGAGTACGGGCTCGACGGGTTGTACGGGGTCGACTCGGTGAAGCGTTCGGGGTCGTCCAGTTCGAGGTCGCCGTACACCTCGTCGGTGGAGATGTGGTGGTAGCGGACGTCGTGGGCGCGGACGGCCTGCAACAGCGAGAACGTGCCGATCACATTCGTCTGCACGAACGGCGCCGGATCGGCCAGCGAATTGTCGTTGTGCGATTCCGCGGCGAAGTGGACCACCGCGTCCGACTCCGCGACCAGCCGATCCACCAGCGCGAAATCCGCCACATCGCCGTGCACGAACTCGATGCGGTCGGCCACCGCGTCGAGCGAGCGCCGGTTGCCGGCATACGTCAGCGCGTCGAGCACCGTCACCTGCACGTCCGGCCGCTCGGCGACCGTCTGGTGCACGAAATTCGCGCCGATGAACCCGGCGCCGCCGGTCACGAGAAGCCTCATGTGCACCCACCCTAGTGGCGAGCCCGAGTTTCTATCCGGCGCGAACACTGGAACACTGCGCACATGCGCGGAATCATCCTGGCAGGCGGCACCGGGTCCCGGTTGCACCCGATCACCCTCGGAGTGAGCAAACAGCTGGTCCCGGTCTACGACAAGCCGATGATCTACTACCCGCTCTCCACCCTGATGCTGGCGAACATCCGCGACATCCTCGTCATCACCACCCCGCACGACGCCGAGCAGTTCCGCCGGCTCCTCGGCGACGGCTCCCAGTTCGGGGTGAACCTCACGTACAAGGTGCAGGAGGAACCGAACGGTCTGGCGCAGGCGTTCGTCCTCGGCGCCGACCACATCGGCGGCGAGTCCGTGTCCCTCGTGCTCGGCGACAACATCTTCTACGGCCCCGGCCTCGGTTCCCGGCTGAACCGCTTCGAGAACATCGACGGCGGCGCCGTGTTCGCCTACTGGGTGTCCGATCCCAGCTCCTACGGTGTGGTCGAGTTCGACGACACCGGGCGCGCCATGTCGATCGAGGAGAAGCCCGCCACCCCGAAGTCGAACTTCTCGATCCCCGGGCTGTACTTCTACGACAACGACGTCGTCTCCATCGCGCGCGGCCTGAAGCCGTCGGACCGCGGCGAATACGAGATCACCGACGTCAACCAGGCGTACCTGCAGGCCGGACGGTTGCAGGTCGAGGTGCTGCCCCGCGGAACCGCGTGGCTCGACACCGGCACCGTCGATTCACTGCTCGAGGCGGCGAACTTCGTGCGCACGCTCGAACACCGGCAGGGGCTGAAAATCGGCGTCCCGGAAGAGGTCGCGTGGCGCCGCGGGTTCATCACCGACGACGAATTGTCGGCCCGCGCCGAGACTCTCGGCAAGTCCGGGTACGGCGACTATCTCCTCGAACTTCTCGACCGCGGCAAGGACTGGTGACGTGGAGTACCGCGAACTGAAGGTCCCCGGCGCCTGGGAGATCACCCCACGGCAGTTCGGCGACGACCGCGGCGTGTTCCTCGAATGGTTCAAGGGCTCGGAGTTCGAGGCCGCCGTCGGGCACCCCCTCGACCTCGCCCAGGCGAACTGCTCGGTGTCCGCCGCCGGCGTCCTGCGCGGCATCCACTACACCGACAACCCGCCCGGGCAGGCGAAATACGTCACCTGCGTCAAGGGCGCGTTCCTCGACGTCATCGTCGACCTGCGTGTGGGGTCGCCGATGTTCGGGCAGTGGGATTCGGTGCTCATCGACGACGTCGACCGCCGCGCCGTGTACCTGCCCGCCGGCGTCGGTCACGCGATCCTGTCCCTCGAGGACGCGTCGACGGTGATGTACCTGTGCTCGATCGAGTACACCCCGGCCCTCGACCACGACCTCCATCCGCTCGATCCCGACCTGGGCATCGACTGGCCCACGATCGGCCGGGACGGCAGCCCGCTGACGTTCCAGCTGTCCGAGAAGGATTCGGCCGCGCCGTCGCTGAAGCAGGCCGTCGACGCCGGAGCCCTCCCCCCCATGTGAGTGTTTTCGTGTGCCCCGGTACACGAAAACACTCACATGGGGGTGGGCGCGCGAACCTCGGTTCCGGGACCGGCGCCAGGGAGTATCTTTCGGACATGTCGAAGCCACCTCTGACACCGAAGGCCGCCGAGATGTTCGCTCGGCCCAATTACGCCACCATCGCCTGCGTCCGGCCCGACGGGCAGCCCGTGTCCGTGGCCACCTGGTATCTGTACGAGGACGGCAGGGTGCTGGTCAACATGGACGCCGAGCGCAGGCGCCTGGACTACCTGCGGGCCGATCCCCGGGTCAGCCTCACCGCGATGGATCCCGGCGACTGGATCACCCATGTCAGCGTCCAGGGCCGGGTGACGGAGTTCGTCGACGACGAAGACCTCGCCGACATCGACCGCCTCGCGACGCATTACAGCGGCACGCCGTACCCCGTCCGCGACCGGAAGCGGGTCAGCGCCTGGATCGAGATCGACACCTGGCACGGCTGGGGGTCGCTGAAACAGTCCTGACCGAATCCGCGCCGAAAACACCCGGGCATGACGAAGCCCCGCGCCGCAACGGTCCTCGCCGTGACCACGGCGGTGATCGGCAGCCTGCTGCTGAGCGCACCGCCGGTCCGCGAACCGGGACCGCCCGCGGCGACGGTGGCCCAGCCCGCGCCGCCTCCGCCACCGCCGCCCGTCGCCCTGACCCCGGAGGAGGTCGAGGCCCGGGTGATCCCGGCGATCGTCACCCTCGTCGCCGATTCGGGGCTCGTCGAAACCGCGGGAACGGGGATCGTGCTCACCCCCGACGGCGTCGTCCTCACCAATCATCACGTGATCGACGGCGCACTCGACATCAGCGCGGTGAGCCTCGGCAACGGCGCGGAGTACGTCGCGGACGTGCTCGGGTACGACAGCTCGCGCGACATCGCGGTCCTCCGGCTCCAGGGTGCGGGCGACCTCCCCGCCGCGACCCTCGCGAAGGACACCACCGTCGGCATCGGCGACCCGGTGACCGCGGTGGGCAACGCCGAAGGCGGCGGAGTCCCGGTGGCGGCGCGGGGTTTCGTCACCGATCTCGGGCAGGCGATCACCGCCCGCAGCTCCACCGACGGTTCCCGGAACCGGCTGAACGGGTTGATCCAGATCGATGCGGCGGTCCGGCCCGGCGACTCCGGCGGCCCGCTCGTCGACGCCACCGCCGCCGTCATCGGCGTGAACACCGCGGGCAACGCCGACTCCGATCCCACCAAACCCGCTCCCGCCCAGCCGCGATCGTATGCGGTGCCCATCGACACCGCGATGACGATCGTCGATCAGGTCCGCGCCGGAACCGTGTCCGCCACCGTGCACGTCGGCGACACGCCCCTCCTCGGGATCAGCGTCACCGACGACGCCCGCGGCGCGGAGGTGCTCTGGGTCAGCATCGGCACCCCCGCCGACGACGCGGGCATCGAAATCGGGGACGTCGTCACCGAATTCGACGGAATCCCCATCCGGTCCTCGGACGACCTCAGCGCACTCATGATCGCAAGGCACCCCGGCGACGCGGTCGAATTGCGCTGGCTCGACGAGACCGGGAGACAGCGGTCGACGACGATCGTGCTGGAGAAGGGCCCGCCGCGGTAGTCAGGCGGTCTTGTCCCGGGCGACACCGTCGTCCGGCCGCACCCGCGTCGCGACGAACCGCGCGATACGCCGAAGCACCACACGACTTTCCGGCAGACCGGGCCACAACGCCGGAAACGCATGCACCTGACCGTCCCAGATCTGCAGCATCGTCGGCACACCCGCGGCGCTCAGCCGGTGCGCCATCAGTTCCGAATCCGACCGCAGCACCTCACCTTCCGCGGCGAACAGCAACGACGGCGGCAGACCCTCGAGAGCGCCGTTCACGGGTGAGAGCGCGGGATCGAGCACGCCGTCCACCTCGCCGCCCAGCTTGCCGATGGTGACGAGGGCCTCCACCGGTGCGAACACGTCGCGGGCGGCGTTGGCGTGCACCAGTTTGTCGGCGCAGTCCAAGTCCAGCAGCGGCGACAGCCCGACCAGTCCGGCGGGCAGATCGACGCCCTCCTCGCGGGCCTTCAGCGCCGTCGCGAACACGAGGAACCCACCCGCCGAATCACCGGCGAACACCGTTCCGCCCGCGCGGGCTCCGTTCTCCAGCAACCACTTGTACGCCGTCAGGCAGTCGTCGACGGAACCGCTGATGTTCGTGTCGGGCAGTTGCCGGTAGCCGACGTGCATCACCGGCAGTCCGGTCAGCTTCGCGATGGTCGCGACCACCGGCCGGTGCGTGTTCAGTCCGCAGCAGAGAAACCCGCCGCCGTGGAGATAGAGGACGACGCCGTCGCTCAGTTCCGGCGGGACTCCCGGGGCGCGCACGATCTCCGCGTCGAACCCGGGCAGCCGCACCTTCTGCCGGCGGATACCGGAAGCGGGGCGGATCCCCGCCGCGAGGTCCAGCAGCGCGGCCCTGCGGATGGCCGACTCGTTGATCGGCGCCATCCGCACCACGGGCCGGAGGAACCACCTGCATGCCTGGTAGAGAACCTGGGATTCGATACTCGGCCCCGCCAGCCGCGCCCCCGAACGGTATTGGACGGTCGGTGTCCCTTTCCGCTGCTGCGCAGACGGCTTGCGGTCGTTCGGCACAGATTTCATGCCTTCTCCCCTGGTCGCCGATACCCGTCGCCGTTGACGGATACGTAAGTTCAACCTTGGAGTACCCGCGACGCTCGTGTGTCGCTGATGGTGGCTTCGGCCCCAAGTCGTTATGACCGGCGCCCGAATCGTTACCGGCGGCCCGCAGGGCGGGCAATTGTGGTGCGGATCACCCGAAGTCGAGGTCGTCCAGCTCCTCCACCACGGTGACCTTGCGTTTGCGGCCACCCCTCATCCGGCCGATGCCGCGGCGTCCGCCGGTGTCCGCGTTGCCGGAGGGCAGGATCCGCTGCGGCGCCACCCGGGGGCGCGCCACCTGCGCAGGCGGCGCCACCGGGGGTACAACGGGCTCGGAAACCGCGAGGGGCGTCCGGGGCGGCGGGGCCGCGACCACGGGCCGCGGTGCCGCGACGACGCGAGGCAGCGCGGGCGGGGCAGCCGGGGCGGGGACCGGCTCGGAGACCCGTTCGCGGCGGGGCAGGCCGGCGTCCCCCGGATCCACGTCGTCGAGCCCGGTCACCCACCGCAACCGGTGGTCGAGGCCGCGGTCCTGCAGCTCGGCCCAGATCTCGTCGTGCCACGCCCCGGGCTCGCCGCTACCGAACGCCCGGGAGTTCGCGCTGACCCACACCACGTCCTCGGACGGCCGGCGGTCCGCGATGTCCAGGACCGTCAGCCAGTTCACCGTGGCCGTGTAGCCGCGCCGCTTCCGGTCCACATACGGGCGGCGACGCTGCAGTTCACGGGCGGCGATCTCGAGGTGCGAGGTGTACGCCGGTTCGATCACGTCGCAGCCCATCGCCTCCAGCTGCCGGGCCAGCGAGTCGACGTAACCGTCGGCCTTGGCCCGCGCGGCGTCCACGAACACCGACAGGTCGTCGCGGAGCCCGAGCCGGTCGTACATCCGGGCCTGGACGGTGAGCGCCTCGATCATCGCGACCGACTCCCGCTGGTACCGGTGGGCGACCTCGACGAGGACGAGGCGGGGGACGAGCACTCGGCTGCCCCGGTCGAGGGCGTCGCGGACGAACGTCTCGAAGCGCACGTCTCGCGTGACGGCCGAGGTATCGAGAACAATCAGCATTGATCGATTCTCACCGAACACGTCGGCAGCGCCAGGGAAGTTGCTGAGTCGTTACCGAAACACCCGACCAGTCGGTATCGCAGCACCCGCCGGGGCATTGCCGTCCGGTTGCCCGGCGGCCGCCTCAGTGGATCTTGAAGATCACCGCGCGCTGCACCACGAAGTTGATGACCGTCGCCGTGCCCTGCGCGATGACGAATGCGAGCGGCAGACGCCACCATTCGTCGGGGAATGCGTGGTACATCACCCAGTTGAGGCCCACCTGCACCGCGAACGTGACCGCGTAGAGGATCACCACGGCGACGAAACGGGCGCGGCTCGGTTCCGCCTTGAACGTCCACCGGCGGTTGATCAGGTACGCGGTGGTAGTGCCCGCGATGAAGCTGATCGACTTCGCCACGTTGACGGGCAGCCCGACCACCTCGAACAGCAGGAAGTACAGGCCGAAGTCGACAATCGCCGACAGTCCACCGGTCAGGACGAACCGGACGATCTGCGTCTTCAGGTCCAGTGCGTCGTCGGCGATGTTCTCGGTGACGGGGATCTCGACGGGGAGCGGAACGTGAGGTTCGTGCTCGTGACTCGGCTGGGTTTCTGACACGACGACGAGGCTAGCGCCCTGTGAGTACTTCTTAACCGCCCGCGGTTGAGAAGTACTCACAGGCGGTAGCCTCTATGCCGATGTCCACGACAGCAGAAGAGACGCCCACCCAGGCGCTCCCCACACAGACCCGCACCCTCACCGGCTGGGGACGCACCGCGCCCACCACCGCGCAGGTGCTGTCCACTCCCGACGTGGAGGTGATCGCGCGAGCGGTCGCCCAGGTCGCGGAGCAGAACGAGTCGAAGCCGGCTCACCTGCAGCGTGGGGTGATCGCCCGTGGCCTCGGCCGCTCCTACGGCGACCCGGCGCAGAACGCCGGTGGCCTGGTCATCGACATGAATGCGCTGAGCAAGATCCACCGCATCGACCGCGACACCCACCTCGTGGAGGTCGACGCCGGCGTCAACCTGGATCAGCTGATGAAGGCGGCGCTGCCGTTCGGTCTGTGGGTTCCGGTGCTGCCGGGCACCCGGCAGGTCACCATCGGCGGTGCCATCGGCTCCGACATCCACGGCAAGAACCATCACAGCGCCGGCAGCTTCGGCAATCATGTGGTGTCGCTGGACCTGCTCACCGCCGACGGCAAGGTGCGCACGCTGACGCCGAAGGGCGGCCGCAACGACCCCAAGGGCGCGCTGTTCTGGGCGACGATCGGCGGCATGGGCCTGACGGGCATCATCCTCAAGGCGACCATCAAGATGACGCCGACCGAGACGGCGTATTTCATCGCCGACGGCGACGTCACCCAGACGCTCGACGAGACCATCGCGCTGCACAGCGACGGCAGCGAGGCCAACTACGAGTACTCGAGCGCCTGGTTCGACGCCATCGCCGCGCCCCCGAAGCTGGGCCGGGCCGCGATCTCCCGTGGCTCGCTGGCGAAGCTCGACCAGTTGCCGGCGAAGTTGCAGAAGAATCCGCTCGCGTTCGACGCGCCGCAGCTGCTGACGTTCCCGGACGTGTTCCCGAACGGCCTGGCCAACAAGTTCAACTTCTCGATGATCGGCGAGCTGTGGTTCCGGAAGTCCGGCACCTACCGCGACAAGGTTCAGAACTTGACGCAGTTCTACCACCCGCTCGACATGTTCGGTGAGTGGAACCGCGCCTACGGGTCGAACGGATTCCTGCAGTACCAGTTCGTGGTGCCGACCACCGCGGTCGAGGAGTTCAAGGCGATCATCCGCGACATCCAGAAGTCGGGACACTACTCGTTCCTCAACGTCTTCAAGCTGTTCGGCGAGGGCAACCAGGCACCGCTGAGCTTCCCGATTCCGGGCTGGAACATCTGCGTCGACTTCCGCATCAAGCCCGGCCTGAACGAGTTCGTCACCGAACTCGACAAGCGGGTCCTGAAGTTCGGCGGCCGTCTCTACACGGCCAAGGACTCGCGGACCACCGCCGAGACGTTCCACGCCATGTACCCGCGGATCGACGAGTGGATCGCCACCCGCCGCAAGTACGACCCCACCAATGTCTTCGCCTCCGATATGTCCAGAAGGTTGGAACTGTAGTGATCAACGCTGTCGGGAACCCCCAGACCCTCCTGCTGCTCGGTGGTACGTCCGAGATCGGCCTCGCGATCTGCGAGGAGTACCTGAAGAAGGCGCCGATGCGGGTGATCCTCGCCGCGCTGCCGGGCGACCCCGGGCGCGACGGCGCGGTCGCCCAGCTGAAGGCGGCCGGCGCCGACGCCGTCGACGTCATCGACTTCGACGCTGTCGACACCGAGAGCCACCCGAAGGTCATCGACGACGCCTGGGCGAAGGGCGACGTCGACGTCGCCATCGTCGCGTTCGGCCTCCTCGGCGACGCCGAGGAACTGTGGCAGAACCAGCGCAAGGCCGTCCAGATCGCCGAGGTCAACTACACCGCGGCCGTGTCCGTCGGCGTGCTGGTCGGCGAGAAGATGAAGGCACAGGGCTTCGGCCAGATCATCGCGATGTCGTCCGCCGCGGGCGAGCGCGTGCGCCGCTCCAACTTCGTGTACGGCTCCACCAAGGCTGGACTCGACGGCTTCTACCTCGGACTGGGCGAGGCCCTGCGCGAGTTCGGTCCCCGCGTCCTCGTCATCCGCCCCGGCCAGGTCCGCACCCGCATGTCCGCGGACGTGAAGGAAGCCCCGCTGACGGTGAACAAGGAAGACGTCGCCAAGCTCGCCGTCACGTCGGCGGAGAAGGGCAAGGATCTCGTCTGGGCGCCCGGCGCATTCCGGTACGTGATGATGATCCTGCGGCACATCCCGCGACCGATCTTCAAGAAGCTGCCCATCTAAGCTTCGCCCTCGTGACGGAAGCAGACGTAGCACCGGCCCGACGGTCCCTGTCGACAGCTGTCGAAATGCTGCTGGGGGCCGTCGTGGCCGCGGTGGTGGCGGCGGTCGGACTGTTCGCGTTCGGGCGGGTGCAGTGGCCGGCGTTCAACTCGTCCAACGTGACCCAGGCCGTCACGACGGTCGGCCAGGTCGTGGCCGTCGCGGGGATCGCGGTGTCCGTCCTGCTCGTGCGACTGCACCGGGCCGTGCGGTTCGCCCGGCTGCTGTCGTGGGCGAGCCTGTCCGGATTCGTCACCGTCACGCTCGGCCTGCCGCTGGCCGCGACCAAGCTGTACCTGCACGGCGTCTCCGTCGACCAGGAGTTCCGCACCGAATACCTCACGCGGCTGACCGATTCGGCCGCACTGCGCGACATGACGTACGCCGACCTGCCGCCGTACTACCCGGCCGGCTGGTTCTGGGCGGGTGGGCGCGTCGCCAACCTCCTCGGCATGGACGGCTGGGAAGCGTTCAAGCCGTACGCCATCGGATCCCTCGCCGTCGCCGCCGTCGTGGCACTGGTGTTGTGGAGCAACCTGATCCGCCACGACCTCGCCATCGTGGTGTCCCTCGCGACGACGGCCCTCGTCCTGGCCTACGGATCGCCCGAACCGTACGGCGCCGTCATCACACTGCTGATCGGTCCCGCGCTCGTCCTCGCCTGGGGCGGCCTGAATCGTGTCGACGGCCGCGGCGGCTGGGGCGCGGTGATCGGCACCGGCCTGTTCCTCGGTCTCGCCGCGACGTTCTACACGCTGTATCTCGGGCTGGCCGCGTTCGCGATCACCCTGCTCGCACTGCTGGCGGCGGCGCTGCGTGTGCGCGCCCGGAAGTCCTGGCGGGCGGCGATCGATCCGCTGGTCCGGCTGGTCGTGATCGCCGCCGTGTCCGGACTTCTCGCGCTGACCGTGTGGCTGCCGTATCTGCTGAAGGTCGTGGGCGGTTCGCCCGCCGCGTCGGGAACCGCGCTGCACTACCTGCCCGAGGCAGGCGCACAGCTGCCGCTGCCGATGATCCACTTCTCGCTCACCGGGGCGTTGTGCCTGCTCGGCACCGTCTGGCTCGTCGCCCGCGCGTCGACGTCACGGCGCGCGCAGGCACTCGGCGTCGGAGTGGTGGCCATCTACCTGTGGTCGCTGCTGTCGATGGCGTTCACCGTGCTCGGCAGCACCCTGCTCTCGTTCCGGCTCGAGCCCGTGCTGATCGTCCTGCTCGGCGCCGCAGGCGTCTTCGGATTCGTCGAATTCGCGGGGTGGCTCGTGCTCGCGACCAGCGACAACCCGAGGGTAAAGGGGGCGGTCCTGGTGATCGGCGTGCTGGGTGCGCTGTCGTTCGTCCAGAACATCCCGAAATTCCTCGACTCCGACATCGCCGTCGCCTACACCGACACCGACGGCAACGGCGAACGCGCCGACCAGCGTCCACCGGGTGCCGCCGCCCACTACGCGGCAGTCGACGAGCTGATCCGGGCGCAGATCCCCCGCGACCGCGACGACACGGTGGTCCTCACCGCCGACACCAGCTTCCTCAGCTTCTACCCCTACCTCGGGTTCCAGGCGCTGACGTCGCATTACTCGAATCCCTTGGCGGACTTCGCCGGACGCGCCCGGACCATCGCGGAGTGGAGCGAGCTCGAGACGCCCGACCAGCTGGTGTCCGCGCTCGACGCGGCGCCGTGGCGGGCGCCGGACGCGTTCGTGTTCCGTCAGGGCCCCGACGGGTACACGCTGCGGCTCGCGGAAGACGTGTATCCCAACGATCCCAACGTGCGCCGCTACACCGTCACGTTCCCGAAGGAACTGTTCGACGACCCGCGATTCACGGTGTCGGAGACCGGACCGTTCGTCGTCGTCACAAGAAACTGATCGGTCGGTTCGCGTTTATTTCGCCCGGCCCGGGGAACACCGCAGCCAATCGGGGAAGCGGGTATTTTCCGCGCCCCGAGGGGAAATGTCGGGTCGTCGCGAGGAGCGGTCATGCCGGATGCAGTGGAGCCTCGACGTGCCGCCGGCGGTGCCGAAGACTATCTTCTCGGCACCGCCGGCGGTGAGGTGATCGTGCATTCCGGGCTAGCCACGACGATCGGAGCGGTCGTCGGTGTCTACGTCGGGCACTGGGCGCTTTTCGTGATCGCACTGCTCGGCGCCGCCGTGTTCGTCGCCGGCGACGTCGTCGTCCATGTGAGTCGACAAAGGTCGCCGGACATCAGTCCGGCGACCCCTGTCAGGCACCCTGTAGGGCGGGCTGCCTAGTTGAGCTTCTGCGGCACACCGTAAGTCATCACGGTGTCACCGTTCTCCGTGACCGCCATCGCGTACGGACGGATGGTGACCGGCCCGATCGCACCGGAGATGGAGCCGTGAACTCCCTGCATCCTGACCACAGCCGCCGATCCGTCGA
>JBCEBZ010000026.1:0-23462 GCA_039206675.1 Rhodococcus sp. (in: high G+C Gram-positive bacteria)
TAGAGCGCTGCCTTTGCAAGGCAGATGTCAGGAGTTCGAATCTCCTAGGCTCCACAATTTCACAGCTCTGACAGTGTGCCCCGGATTCGGAAGAGTCCGGGGCACACTGCTGTGCGGTCCCGGATCGGGTGAGGTTACCCTTACTTCATGACCGCACTCGATCCCGGAGCCCGTGACCGTCTCGACCCGCGCAGCCGTGTGGCGTCCCACCACCGGACGGGGGAGGGAACCGCACGAATCGGCTACCCGATCGGAGTCCGCACGGTCACGGTCCGTGCGCGCGAGTACGTCACGCCCCGCATGGTGCGCCTGACGATCGGGGGGCCGGGACTCGACGGGTTCCACACCTATCAGGCCGACGATCACGTCAAGATCGTGTTCCCCGATGCGGACGGCACCCGCCGCATCCCGGTGGTGAACGACGACATGATGCTCGACTGGCCGCGACCGCTCCCGACCAGCCGGAAATACACCGTCCGGCGCTACGACGCCGACACGGGCGAACTCGACCTCGACTTCGTGCTGCACGACGGCGGGCTCGCCTCGTCCTGGGCGACGACGGTCGAGATCGGCGACGACGTGACCATCGCCGGACCGCCCGGCGCGAAGGCGTTCGCCCACAACTTCGACCACTATGTCTTCGCCGTCGATTCCACGGCGCTCCCCGCGGTCGGACGGTGGCTCGACGAGTCCCCGGCCGACGTGTCGGCGCACGTCGTGATCGAGACCGACGACGCCGTCGAGCACGGTTACCCGCTGGCCGCGCGCGACAACGTGGACGTGACGTGGCTCGTTCGCGACGGCAGTGAGTCCACGCTGGCGTCGACGGTGCAGTCGCTCGCGCTGCCCGACGGCCGCACGTTCCTGTTCGCGGCCGGCGAGGCGAACGACATCAAGCCGTTGCGCGCGTGGAGCAAGGACCGGATGGAGTCGCTGTTCACGGGTTACTGGAAACGCGGAGTCGCCGGTCTGGACGACTGAGCGGCCCTACACTCGCATCATGACGACGGCCCGGCCCGCACTCGCCCGCCGCGCGGTCGTCGCCGCGGCGCTGCTCGCACTGCTGACGGCGGGCGGTGCCGCCCCCGCGAGTGCGCAGACCCGCCCGCTGCAACCGATGGTCGAGGCGGTGTCGCTGCGCCTCGCGACGGCGGACACGGTGGCGTCCGCGAAGTGGGGTACGCCGTCGCCGATCGACGATCCCGCGCGAGAGGCGCAGGTCCTGAGCACGGTCGCCGCTCAGGCGGTCGACGAGGGCCTCAGCGCGCCGAGGGTGCAGCAGATCTTCCGGGACCAGATCGAGGCCAACAAGGCGGTGCAGCGTGCGCTGTTCTCCTGGTGGAGCGTCGCGCCGGGTGCGGCGCCGGCCGTCCGGCCCGACCTGACACAGGTCCGCCCGGTCATCGACCGCCAGAACACGGACATCCTCCTGCAGTTGCGTGAGCAGGAGGCGGTGCTCGCGGGTCCGGGCTGCGTGCCCGCTCTCGTCGACGCCGCGGTCGTGGTGGCGGCCGAGCAGCGTCTCGACGCGCTGCATCAGGCGACGCTGGCCCGCGCACTCGTGTCGATCTGCGGCGCAGTCCGCGAATGACTGGCCGTTTCGCCATGGTCCGCCAAGATATCGCCAACTAGACTCGGGGCATGATCTCCAAGGTCGCGACACTGCTCCTCGACCGGGTGTCGATGTTCGAGTTCGGTGTGGTCTGCGAGGTGTTCGGCATCGACCGGACCGAATACGGAGTGCCGGCATTCGATTTCCGGATCTGCGGGATCCGTCCCGGCGAACCGCTCGTGTCGGTCACCCCGGGACTGACGCTCGCCGCCGGATACGGGCTGGACTCGATGCGGGACGCGGATCTCGTCGTGGTTCCGCCGCCGGGGTCGCAGTCCGGCTTCCCCGTGGAGGCGCTCGACGCCGTGCGCGCGGCCGCGGAGGCCGGTGCCACGGTCCTCAGCCTGTGCTCCGGTGCGTTCCTGCTCGGTGAGGCGGGACTGCTGGACGGGCGCAAGTGCACCACCCACTGGGGGTACGTCGAGGAACTGGCCGCCCGGTTCCCGACCGCGGTGGTCGACCCGGACGTCCTGTTCGTCGACGAGGGCAACCTCGTCACCAGCGCCGGCACCGCGGCCGGTATCGACGCCTGCCTGCACGTGGTGCGCCGGGAACTCGGTTCCACGGTGGCCAACACGATCGCCCGCCGGATGGTCGTGCCGCCGCAACGCGACGGCGGGCAGCGGCAGTTCATCGAGCAGCCGGTGGTCGCGTGCACCTCGGACAGCCTGAGCGAGACGATGGCGTGGATGAGTGAAAATCTCGAGTTGCCGCACACGGTCGACGAGCTCGCGGCCCGCTCGGCCATGTCGTCGCGAACGTTCGCGCGCAAGTTCGCGGCCGAGACGGGCACCACCCCGGTCAAGTGGCTGACGACGCAGCGCGTGCTCTACGCCCGGCAGCTGCTCGAGGGCACCGACCTCGGTCTCGAGGCGATCTCGAGACGTACCGGATTCGGTTCCGGTGCGCTACTGCGCCACCACTTCAACCGGGTGGTCGGCGTCGCGCCCGGCGACTACCGTCGCCGGTTCGGCTGCAACACAGCCGAACTCACGCAATGAACGTGCCGATGGCCGGGTTCGCCTGACAGATCGGGCTGCTGCCGAAGTTGATCGACCCGAATGCCGTGGCCACCACGTTCCCGACGCCGGTGTTCACCGTCGCGGACAGGAACGGGTAGACGCCGCCGAGGTTCACGATCCCCGAGCGTCCGCTGTCGGTGTTGACCCAGGCGACGGTGACCTGCGCGGCTGCCGGGATCGGGGGCGCGGCGGGGTGCGACTCGAAGCGGATGTCGCCGTCGGCGATCGGCGGGACCGCCTCCGGCCCGGACTGTCCGGTGAGCGCCGTCAACGACATCAGGCTGCCCTGGTTCGGACATCCGATGGTGAGGGCCGGTCCACCGAACGGGTGGGGTGGGTCGGCGACGGCGGGTCCGGCCGTCAGCAGGGCCGCGGCGGCGGCGACCGGAAACGCGAAAACAGCGATGCGATGGGCGATACGTGTGGCGGTCATGTCTGCTCCTCGGAACGGATTCTCGCGCTGGTGCGCATCTGCCTGCGGGATACCCCTGGTACAAGCCGGGAAACGAAGACAGGACAGCAGGACGTATGTCCAACTAGGATGCGCTGATGCCGGACACCGCGCGTTCCGTCCACTCTCGCCTGCGAGACGGCGGCGTGCGCTACGCGCGGTCGCTGCACCCCGTCGGGCTCGCGTTCGCGTTGCTGTTCTTCGTGTGGTCGATGACGCCGTCGTTGCTGCCGCGACCGTGGTACCTGCAGGCGGTGGCCACCGGGATCAGCCTGGCCACGGGCTATGGCATCGGCTGCTTCGTCGCCTGGGTGGTGCGCAAGTGCGGCGTCGAACCGAACTTCTCGCCGAAGACCCGCCGGGTCGGGTGGTGGACACTGCTGGGCGCCGCCGTGATCCTCGTACCCACCTTCCTGGTGCTGGGGTCGTGGTGGCAGCAGATCGTCCGCGAACTGGTCGGGGCGGACCGCGCGAACCGCACCTACTACCTGCTGATCCTGGTGATGTCGTTGGCCGTGGCGGCACTGCTGCTGGCCGCGGGCCGAGGCCTCCGGAGCGCCGCGCGGCGGCTGACCGCCGTCGGATTGCGGTACGTGCCCGCACCCGTCGCGAAGATCGCGAGCGTCCTCGTGCTGGTCGCCGTCCTGCTCTTCGTCGTCAACGGCGTGCTCTACGCGGGCCTGCTCGCCCTCGCCAACGGCAGCCTCGCCGCCGCCGACCACGGCACGGCCGCAGGCGTCACCGAGCCGACCGCCCCGGAACGGTCCGGCTCACCGGACTCGGCGGAACCCTGGAACTCACTGGGCAAGGAGGGGCGCACGTTCGTCGCCGGTGGTCCGTCCGCCGCGGACATCACCGCCCTCACCGGACGCCCGGCACTCACACCGATCCGCGCGTACGCGGGCCGCGAGTCGGCAGGCACCGTCCAGGAGGTCGCGGGGCACGTGGTCGCCGAACTGAAACGCACCGGCGCATACGACCGCGCCGTGCTGGCCGTCGCCACGACCACCGGTCGCGGCTGGGTCAACCAGGACGTCGCATCCTCGCTGGAGTACCTGTACGACGGCGACACCGCGATCGCGTCGATGCAGTATTCGTTTCTCCCCAGCCCGCTCGCGTTCATCGCGGACCGGGAGACCCCGATGGTGGCGGGCCGGGCGCTGTTCGAGGCCGTCTACGCCGAATGGGCCGCGTTGCCGCCGGAGTCGCGGCCGAAGCTGGTGGTGTTCGGGGAGAGTCTCGGCTCGTACGGGGGACAGGCCGCGTTCGTCGGCGGGCAGGACATGCTGGCCCGCGTCGACGGCGCACTGTGGGTGGGCACCCCGAACTTCACCGAACAGTGGACCCGGATCACCGAGAACCGCGATCCGGGCTCGTTCCAGCGGGTGCCGGTGATCGAGGACGGCGCCGGGATCCGTTTCGCCGGAGATCCCGCCGACCTCGAACTCGACGGTCCGTGGGGCGAGCGCCGGGTCGTGTACTGGCAGCACGCCGGCGACCCCATCACCTGGTGGTCGTTCGACCTGCTGCTGAACCGCCCCGACTGGCTTCGCGAGCCGCACGGTCCGGACGTGGATCCCGGAATGCGATGGCTCCCGTTCGTGACGTTCTGGCAGGTCACCCTGGACATGGTGTTCTCGGCGGACGTGCCGCCCGGGCACGGGCACAACTACGGGGCGGACGCCGTCGACATGTGGGCCGCGATCCTGCCGCCACCCGGCTGGACACCGGACGACACCGCACGAGCGCGCGCCGTGCTGGCCGGGGAGTGACGGATCAGTTGGCGGCGAGGGGCTTCGTCGCCGTCGGCGGCGTGACTTCCTGCGCGTCCACGCTGTCGAGGTCGCGCAGGTTCGGGGGAGCGGACGCCACCCGCGGCTGCTCCCGGCGGCGGCTCTTGAAGAACACGGCGCCCCCGGCGACGGCGGCACCGACGAGCACGACGATCGCGATGCGACGACCCTTCCGCGACTTCTTCTCCTCGACGGGCGCGACAGTCGCGGTCAGGGGACGAACGACGTCCTGCGCGACCTTCTTCACCGGCGCGGTCCGGGCGCGTTCGTACCCCTGCTTCGCCAGCGACGCCCCCTGCCTGCCGAGGAACAGACCGAGCTGCCCGGCGCCGCGGGCAGTGGCGAGAGCCGCCGACCGCGCGTAGCGCAAAGCCTGATCGACAGCCTCGGATTCCCTGACCCGGGAAGCCGAATCCTCGACGTGGGCCAGCGCGGTCTCGACTCGTTCGGACACCTGCTCCTGCAGGTGCTCGGCGCGTTCGGTCGGAAGCAGATTCGTGAGGGACTCCGTCGCTCGTGTCATGACCCCACTTTGTCACAAGAACCGGGAGCACGAACCGATCCGAAGTACTCGAGTCACGGCGGCGGAACCACACGGAACCGCACAATGGCAACATGGTGGTGTGACTTCACCTCATCAGACCGCAACCGCAACGCTGCACACCAACCGCGGCGACATCAAGATCGCGCTGTTCGGCAACCACGCGCCCAAGACCGTCGAGAACTTCGTCGGCCTGGCCGACGGTTCGAAGGACTACAGCACCGCCAACGCAGGCGGCACCAACTCCGGACCGTTCTACGACGGCGCCGTCTTCCACCGCGTCATCGACGGATTCATGATCCAGGGTGGCGACCCGACGGGCACCGGCGCCGGCGGCCCGGGCTACAAGTTCGGCGACGAGTTCCACCCGGAACTGCAGTTCGACCGCGCCTACATCCTCGCCATGGCCAACGCGGGCCCGGGAACCAACGGTTCGCAGTTCTTCATCACCACCGGCCCGACGCCGCACCTCAACCGTCGCCACACCATCTTCGGTGAGGTCGTCGACGAGGAGTCGAAGAAGGTCGTCGACGCCATCTCGACCACGGCCACCGATCGCGCGGACCGTCCGCTCGAGCCGGTCGTGATCAACAGCGTCACCATCGCGTAGGGAACCGCAGCACATGACCAACCCCGGCTGGGGCGGTGCCGCGAACGAGGGCACTCCGCCCCAGCCGCGGTGCGTCCGCCACCCCGATCGCCCCACTGCACTGTCGTGCAATCGGTGCGGTCGTCCCGCGTGTCCCGAATGCCTGCGCGAAGCCGCAGTCGGCTACCAGTGCGTCGACTGTGTCGCCGCCGGGCAGCGTGACGTCCGTCAGGTCCGCAACGTCGCAGGCGCCGTGACCACGCAGCAGCGTGCGGTGCCGCTGGTGACGTACATCCTGATGGCCGCGAACGTCGGCATCTTCCTGATCACCGCGGCGCAGTCCCGCAGCATCATGCAGAACCAGGCGGGATCGACGCTCTTCGCCGACTGGGCCCTGTTTCCACCCGCTGTCGTGGACGGTCAGCTCGTCCGCGTGATCGGCAGCGGATTCCTCCACTTCGGCCTCATCCACCTGGCCGTCAACATGTTCGCGCTGTGGATCATCGGCCGCGACACCGAACTGGTCCTCGGCCGCGCCCGCTACGCCTGCGTGTACTTCGCGTCGATCCTCGGCGGTTCCGCCGCGGTGATGCTGTTCCAGCTGCACGCGGTCACCGCCGGTGCGTCGGGCGCCGTCTTCGGACTGATGGGCGCGCAGGCCGTCATCCTCCTGAGGCTGCGACGCAGCCCGGCGCCGGTGATCTCGGTGATCGCCATCAACGTGATCATCAGCATCACCATCCCCGGCATCTCTCTGTGGGGGCATCTCGGCGGCCTGGTCGCCGGAGCGGCGGCCACCGCGGCCATCCTCTACGGGCCTCAGTTGCTGGGCGCCGGGAACAATCGGGAGAAGGCCGTCACCGTCGGCTGGATCTGCCTCGGTGCCGTGGTGCTGGTGCCGCTGGCCGTCATCGCGGTCCGGACCCTGCAGCTCCGCGCGAGCTTCGGCTACTGACCCCGGCCCACCAGACGGTGCACCGCGAGGGCATCGAACACGTCCTCCGGATTGGTGCCGAGATCCCAGCGGCCGAAGATCAGGAGGCGTTCGGTGCCGTCCTCGGTGCGGACGTCGATCTCGAGCATCGGCACTCGGCGGCCCAGCCGCGGATACCGGACCAGACGCGCCCGGTCGATCTGCGCACGGGCGTATCCGTGGCGACCCGTCAGCCGGCGCACCACGATCCCGCCGCCCTCCTTGTCGACGGCGAGGCGCGGGCGCTGCCGGAGCGCCGACGCGGCGGTCAGCAGCAGACCGAGGGCGGCGACGCACACCAGAACGCGGCCCGCCGGCTCGGTCGACACCGACAGTCCCGCGACCCCCAACGCGACCCCGCCCGCGACCAGAGCGATCACCGCACCGAGCGGCGTGGACCACTCCAGCGGTGCCTCGTCAGCAGACATCGGCACTCGACCTGCGGCTATCCACAGGAGTTGTCCACATTGGGGATGAATGACATGCGTGTAATTGTGATCGTCAACGCCAGCGCATCGTCATGATCAAGCCGACCACCATGAAGCCGAATCCGATGAGGAAGTTGTAGGCACCGAGGTTGTTCATCCACTCGAGCTGGTCGGCGGCCAGGTAGTAGACGAGCAGCCACACCAGGCCGACCAGCATGAACCCGAGCATCACCGAGACGTACAGGGTGCTCGAGGGGCCTGCCTTCACCTTCACCGGCGTGCGGCTCGCAGGGTTGATCGTGTAATCGGTCTTCTTTCGGACCTTCGACTTCGGCATGACGTCCTCGTTCGTGCGGCTCTACGGGAATGTGGGCAGGTAGATTCGGAAATACCTACGTGTGTACACGCTAACGTAGCCGCGATTCGCGCGGCGAGGACGAGGGGACGGAAACACCGGTGACCAGGTCGATCTTCTGGCGGATCGCGGTGCTGGTGGTGTGTCTCGTGGCCGGCCTGCTGGTGGCCACCACCCGCCAGGTGTCGCACGGCAACGAGATCCGCGCGGGCGATTCCACCCGGTTGTCCGACCTCGTGCGGAACGCGCAGTCCGAGACCGATCAGGTGGCCGAGACCCGAGACGACCTGGCGGCGCAGGTCGAGTCGCTGCAGCAGGACGCCGCGGCGTCCGACAGCGGCGTCGCGCAGGCCCTGGCCGACAGCAAGGCGCTCGCCACGGACGCCGGACTCACCCCGATGACCGGTCCCGGCGTCACCGTCACCCTCACCGACGCCCCCCGTGACGCCGACGGCAAGTACCCCGTCGACGCGTCACCGGACGATCTCGTCGTCCACCAGCAGGACGTCCAGAGTGTGCTGAACGCACTGTGGGTGGGCGGCGCCGAGGCCGTCGGCATGCAGGACCAGCGGATCGTCAACACGTCCGCGCCGCGCTGCATCGGCAACACCCTGCTGCTGCACGGCCGCACGTACAGCCCGCCGTACGTGATGTCGGCGATCGGTGATCCCGCGCGACTGGAGGCGGCGCTCGCCAACGAACCCGGAATCCGGTTGTTCAAGCAGTACGCGACGCGGTTCGGCCTCGGCTACTCGGAGGCCGCGTCCGGCCAATTGTCCGTGCCGGGGTACGCGGGCCACTGACGTGAACGGGTCCCGGCCGCGCGGGACAGGTGGCGGGCAGAATACCCTGCTCCCATGAGGATTCTCGTCGTCGACAACTACGACAGCTTCGTGTTCAACCTGGTCCAGTACCTCGGACAGCTGGGAACACGGGCGGTGGTCTGGCGCAACGACGATCCGAACCTCACCGGGCCCGACGCGATCGCGGCCGCCGCTGCCGAGTTCGACGGCATCCTCCTGAGCCCCGGCCCGGGCACACCGCAACGTGCAGGCGCGACGATGGACCTGGTCACGGCATGTGCCGCGGCCGGGACGCCGCTCCTCGGCGTGTGCCTCGGACACCAGGCGATCGGCGCCGCGTTCGGCGCGACCGTCGACCGGGCGCCCGAACTCCTGCACGGCAAGACCAGCGTCGTCCACCACACCGGGGAGGGCGTCCTCGCCGGTCTGCCCGACCCGTTCACCGCCACCCGCTACCACTCGCTGACCGTCCTGGAAGACACCATCCCGGACGAACTCGAGGTCACCGCGCACACCGACAGCGGCATCGTCATGGCGATGCGGCACCGCGAACTCCCCATCCACGGCGTGCAGTTCCACCCGGAGTCCGTGCTCACCGAGGGCGGTCACCGCATGCTCGCCAACTGGCTCACCGTCTGCGGCGACGCCCCGAAGGAATCCCTCGTCGCCACCCTCGAAGCCGAGGTCGCGGCGGCGCTGGGCGCGTAGCGCCCGTGAGTGGTTGAGGAGTCTCTGGACTCGTCAACCACTCACAGGCGGCGGAGCCGCCTACCGCGGGATGCCGAGCGCGCCGACGCCGACCGAGACGACACCGTTCTTGGTGATCTCCGATCCCGGCGGCTGTTCCTGGCTGATGATCTTGCCGACCATCTCCGGGTCCAGCGTCGACGTCTGCGTCTGATTCAGCGACGCCGACGACCCGCTCCAGCCGGCGCTGCGCAGTTCAGCGAGCGCCTGCGACACGGTCTTGCCCGTCAGGTCGGGCATCTCGATGTTGTTGCCGTTCGACACCCGGATCTGGATGGTGTCGCCCTTGACGGCGGTGGAGCCGCCGACGGGATCGGTGGACACGACCTGACCCTTGGGCGCACCGGAGTCGATGTTCTGGATCTGCGCCTTGAACCCGGCGCCCTCGATGTTCGCCTGCGCGACCTCGACCTTCTGGCCGGTGACGTCGGGAATGCGGATCTGCTCGGGTCCGGTGCCCAGCGTGACGGCGACCTCGGAATCCAGGGAGATGCTCGCCCCGGACGACGGGTTCTGCTGGATCACCTTGTCGACGTCGGACGCGTCGGACGGTGCGCGGGCGACGGCGGTGTCGAGCCGCAGACCGACCGCGTTCAGTTCCTGCTGGGCTTCCTCCTGGGTCAGGCCCGCGAGCCGCGGGACCTTCACCTGTTCGGGGCCCGACGACACCTCGAGGGTGATCGTGCTGCCCTCGTCCACCTGCACGCCGCCGACGGGCCGGGTGGTGATGACGTTGCCGGTCGCCACGACGGCGTCGGGTTTCTGTTGCCGGGAGACGCGGAAACCGAGGTTCTGCAGCGTCGTCTCGGCGTCGTCCGCGGCCTGGTTCGTGACGTCCTGCATGGTTACCTGGTCGGCCTTCGAGCCCGGGCCCACGGACCAGAGGAACGCGCCGACGATGCCGACGACGATGAGGGCGCCGAGCGCCATCAGCGCCAGCCGCATCGGGTTCTTCTTCTTGTCGGGCTCACCGCCGTCCGTCTTCGACGCCGCGGTCTGCGCGGTGGCCGGCGGGCGCCGGTAGTTCCCGGCTCCGGAGTCGACGGCACCGAGGATCGTGGTGCGGTCCTCGTCGCTCATGACCATCGGCGCGCTGGGGCGCTGCCCGCCGAGGACCCGGACCAGGTCGCTGCGCATGTCGGCGGCGGTCTGGTAGCGGTTGGCGGGGTTCTTGCTCATCGCCTTGAGGATCACCGAGTCGAGCTCACGCGGAATGTCCGGGTTGACCACGGACGGCGTCTGCGGGTCCTCCCGCACGTGCTGGTACGCGACCGCGACCGGGGAGTCACCCTTGAACGGGGGTTCGCCGGTGAGGATCTCGAACAGCACGCAACCGAGCGAGTACACGTCGGATCGGGCGTCCACTTGCTCGCCGCGAGCCTGCTCGGGCGACAGGTACTGGGCGGTGCCGATGACGGCGGCCGTCTGCGTCATGGGACTGGACGCGTCGGAGATCGCCCGCGCGATGCCGAAGTCCATCACCTTCACCGCACCCGCACGGTTGATCATCACGTTGGCGGGCTTCACGTCACGGTGCACGATGCCGTTGCGGTGGCTGAAGTCGAGCGCCGCGCACACGTCCGAGATGACTTCCATCGCACGCCGCGGCGCCATCGGGCCCTCGCCGCGCACGATGTCGCGCAACGTGTCGCCGTCCACGTACTCCATCACGATGTACGGCAGCGGCCCCGCCTCGGTTTCCGCCTCGCCGGTGTCGTAGACGGCCACGATCGCCGGATGGTTCAGCGCCGCCGCGTTCTGCGCCTCGCGGCGGAACCGCAGGTAGAACGTGGGGTCGCGGGCCAGGTCGGCGCGCAGGACCTTGATCGCGACGTCGCGGCTGAGCCGGACGTCGCGGGCGAGGTGGACCTCGGACATGCCACCGAAGCCGAGAATCTCACCCAGCTCGTAGCGTGAGGAGAGGTTGCGCGGTGTCGTCATGGCTGTCCTTGTGGGGTCGGAGTAGCTGACTCCGACGTGGTCGTCGTGGTCGTCGTCGTGGGTGCGGTGGTGGTCGTCGTCGTGGTGGTAGTCGTCGTCGGCTCTGTCGTCGTCGTGGTCGTCGGCTGGGTGGTGGTGGTCGTCGTGGGCGGCGGGGTGGTCGTCGTCGTGTACGGCGGCTCGGTGGTGGTCGTCTCTTCCTCGGTCGTGGTGGTGGTCGTCGTCGGCCGCGGCGTCGTCGTGATCGTCCGCAGCGACGACGTGATCGCCGGTGACGTCGGTTCCTTCGTGTCACCACCGTCGAACAGCACCATCGCGAGCGCGACGATCGCCGCCAGCAGGATCAAACCACCCGCACCCCAGGCGACGGCCTTCTGGCCGCTCGTCAACCCGCCCTTCTTACCGTTACCGTTCCCGTCGTCCGGCGGCACCTGCCCGGTGGCCGGCCCCGCATACGCGGTCTGTGACGGCGGGATCATCTGGGTGGCACCGGTCATCGGCGGCGGCAGCACCCGCGACGTTCCGGTCCCCATGCTGCCGGGAGGCGGAGGCCGCCTGCCGGCCCGGACCGCCGCGACCGCGTCGGCGAACTCTCCGCCACTGGCGTAGCGGGTGCTCGGATCCTTCGCGATCGTGATGTCGATGAGCTCGCGGATGTTCGGCGGCAGGTCGTTCGGCAACGGTGCCGGCGCCTCCTGCACGTGCTTCATCGCGACCGTGATGGCCCCGTCGCCGATGAACGGGCGCCGTCCCGACAGCGCCTCGTAGCCGACGATGCCGAGAGAGTACACGTCGCTGGCCGCGGTCGCGTCCTGGCCGAGCGCCTGCTCGGGGGCGATGTACTGGGCGGTGCCCATCACCATGCCGGTGCGCGTGACCGGCGAGTTCTCCACGGCCTTGGCGATGCCGAAGTCGGTGATCTTCACCTGCCCGGTGGGGGTGATCAGGATGTTGCCCGGCTTCACGTCGCGGTGCACGACGCCGGCGTCGTGCGCCACCTGCAGCGCCCGCCCGGTCTGCTCGAGCATGTCCAGTGCGTGCGGCACCGCGAGACGGCCCACCCGCGCGAGGACGGCGTTCAGCGGCTCACCGTTGACGAGTTCCATCACCAGGTAGGCGGTGGAGTCGCCGGTGGCGTCGCGGACCTCGCCGTAGTCGTAGATCCCGGCGATGCCGGAATGGTTCAGCTGCGCGGTGGTCCGCGCCTCGAAGCGGAACCGTTCGACGAACTCCGGGTCGGACGAGAACTCGGACTTCAGTACCTTCACCGCGACCCGACGGTTGAGCCGGTTGTCGGTCGCTTCCCAGACCTGTCCCATTCCGCCCGTGGCGATGAGCCGGATCAGGCGGTATCGATTGGCGATCAGCGCGCCGTTGTTCAGTGCCACAATCAGCCCCCTTGTAGTCCGGCTGCGATGACGGCACGGCCGATAGGTGCAGCCACCGAGCCGCCGGTTGCGGCGAGTGCGCGGTCGCCGCCGTCCTCGACGATGACCGCGATGGCGACGGTCGGGTTCTGGGCGGGTGCGAATCCGATGTACCAGGCGTGGGGCGGGGTGTTCCGTGGGTCGGTTCCGTGCTCGGCGGTGCCCGTCTTGGACGCGATCTGGACGCCCGGGATCTTGCCCTGGCCGCTGGTGTTGTTCTCGGAACCGATCATCAGATCGGTCAGGGTAGCCGCCACCTGGGACGACATCGCCTGGCCTTCGGACACCGGGTTGGTGGTCGCGAGGTTGGACAGGTCCGGGCTCTGCAGTTCCGACACCAGCTGTGGTTGCATCCGCACCCCACCGTTGGCGACGGTAGCCGCGATCATCGCGTTCTGCAGCGGGGTGAGCGCCACGTCCCGCTGGCCGATGCTGCTCTGGCCGAGTGCGGCGTCGTCGGGGATCGACCCGATGGTGCTGTCGGCGACGGGGAACGGGACGCCGGGCATCTGCCCGCCGATGCCGAGTGCGCTGGACTGGTCGCCGACGGCGTCGGCGCCGGTCTTGACACCGAGTTCGACGAACGCCGTGTTGCAGGACCGCGCGAACGCTTCCCGCAGCGACGCGGTGGGTGCGCCGCCGCACGTGGAGCCGTTGTAGTTCTCGAGCGTCGTCGACGTGCCGGGAAGAGTGATCTGCGGGGCCGCGGTCAGCTGCGTGTCGGGGGTGGTTCCGGCGGCGAGCGCCGCGGCGGTGACCACCACCTTGAACGTGGAACCGGGCGGGTACGTCTGCGACACCGCGCGGTTGATCAGCGGCTTCTCCGGATCGGCGTTCAGCGCTTCCCACGCCTGCGTCGTCTCGGTGCCGTCGTGGCTGGCGAGCGAGTTGGGGTCGTAGCTCGGGGTGCTCACCATCGTGAGGATGCGTCCGGTGCTCGGTTCGATCGCCACGACCGAACCGGTGTAGCCCTTCGCGGTCAGCTCGTCGTACGCCACCTGCTGCATCACCGGGTTGATGGTGCTCACCACGTTGCCGCCGCGCGGGTCGCGTCCGGACACGAGGTCGAAGAAGCGACGCCCGAACAGCCGGTTGTCGGAACCGTTGAGGACCGGGTCCTCGGCACGCTCGAGTCCGGTGCTGCCGTACTGCATCGAGTAGAAACCGGTGACCGGTGCGTTGGCCAGCGGGCTCGACGGCGCCGCCGGGTTCGGCGGGTAGGTCCGCAGGTACTTGTAGCGGTCGTCGGTGGGAACGGAGGCCGCGAGCACCTGCCCGGCCGCCGAGATCTGGCCGCGCTGACGCGAGTACTCGTCGAGCAGCACGCGCGAGTTCCGCGGATCGGCCCGCAGGTTGTCCGCCTTGATGACCTGAACGTAGGTGGCGTTGGCGAGGAGGGCGACCACCATCACCATGACGGCGATCGCGACACGACGCAGCGGTGTGTTCATGAGCGCGGCACCATCTCGGTCGGGGCGTCGGCGATGGGTGCGGGCCCCTTCTTCTTCGGGACGGCCGGCTCACGGGCGGCATCGGAGATCTTGATCAGGATCGCGAGGAGGAGGTAGTTCGCGAGCAGGGACGACCCACCGTACGACATGAACGGCGTGGTCAGACCGGTGAGGGGGATCAGCTTGGTGACGCCGCCGACCACCACGAACACCTGCACCGCGATCGTGAACGACAGACCGGCGGCGAGGAGTTTGCCGAAGCTGTCGCGGACGGCGAGCGCGGTGCGCAGGCCGCGGATGACGAGGATCAGGAACAGCATCAGGACGGCGGCGAGGCCGATCAGTCCGAGTTCCTCACCGATCGTCGCGACGATGAAGTCGGTCTTCGCGAACGGCACCTGGGCGGGCCGGCCGCTGCCGAGGCCCGTCCCCGCGACGCCACCGGTCGCGAGCCCGAACAGCGACTGGGAGATCTGGTAGCCGGTGTTGTTGTAGTCGCCCAGCGGGTCGAGCCAGGTGCTGACCCGGACCCGGACGTGGCCGAACAGCTGGTACGCGAAGAAGAAGCCGATGCCGAGCAGTCCGACGCCGATCAGCAGCCATCCGACGCGTTCGGTGGCGATGTAGAGCATCACGAGCACGGTGCTGAACAGCAGCAGCGACGTGCCGAGGTCCTTCTCCAGCACCAGCACTCCCACCGACACCATCCACGCGACGAGGATGGGCCCGAGGTCGCGGGCGCGCGGAAGGTCGATGCCGAACACGTGCTTGCCCGCGGTGGTGAACAGGTCGCGCTTCGCGACGAGGACGGACGCGAAGAAGATGATCAGCAGGATCTTCGCGAACTCGCCGGGCTGAATGCTGAAGCCGGGGAGGCGGATCCAGATCTTCGCGCCGTTCACCTCGGAGAAGCTCGACGGCAGGATCGCCGGGATGGCGAGGAACACCAGTCCGGCGAGGCCCAGGGTGTAGCTGTAGCGGGCGAGCAGGCGGTAGTCCTTGAGCAGCACCAGCACGGCCACGAAACCGGCGATGGCCAGCGTCGTCCACAGCACCTGCTGGTTGGCGTCCGGCGACGGGACGGGCAGCCCGAAGTAGGCGGCGGACTGCGCGTCGGCGAGGTCGAGCCGGTGGATCAGCACCAGGCCGAGTCCGTTGAGCAGCGCGACGATCGGCAGGATCAGCGGGTCGGCGTACGGCGCGAACCGGCGCACCGCGAGATGCGCGATCAGGAACAGCGCCGAGTAGGCGGCGGCGTACTTGGCGAGGTCCCAGGTGATGCTCTGCTCCTGGCTGGCCTCGACCAGCACCAGCGAGATCGTCGTGATCAGGATCGCGAAACCGATCAGGATCAGTTCCGTGCCCCGGCGCGTCGACTGGACGGGGGCTGGCGCGAACCCGCCGGGTGGACTGGGAAACTGCGCCCCCGGTGATGCACTTGCGACCGACATCAGCTAGCCGTCCTGCAGTTCTGACCGGGAACCTGGGTCACGGTCGGCGCCGGGGTGGCGGTCGGGGTCTGGGGTGCAGGCGTCTCCGGTGTCGGCAACGCTGCCGGGGGAGCGGGTGCGGGGGCGGGCGCGGGCGGCGGCGTCGTCTCCGGGACGGGCGCGGGGGCCGGGGTCGGAGCAGGACTCGGCGCCGGGGTGGTGGTCGTGGTGGTGGCCGACTCCGACTCGCAGACCGGAAGGAGATCGTTCTGGGCGAGCCGCGTCATCTGGTTGCGGACGTCGTCGAGCTTGCCCGAGGGCAACCCGGCACGCACCTGCTCGCGGGCGGACGGCTGGAGGTCGTCGACCTCGAGGATGGTGCACCCGTTCGGCGTTTCGGTCGGCGACATCAACGTCAGGTCGCCGGAATCGCTGACACAGCCGACGAGATTCGCCTCCTGCAGCGAGTAACCGAGCACCGAGCCGGGAACTCCGCGCAGCACGGTGACGCGTTCGCCGTCGGCGCCGACGTAGTAGTTGTTGCGGACCAGAGCCCGCCCCACGAAGGCGGCGACGGCGACCACGACGATCAGACCGAGCGCGAGTGCAGCCCACCACATGCGGTGACGCTTCTTCTTCGTCGGCGGTTCCTCGACCTGCGGGACCACCCGTTTCGGCGTGGCACGCGGCGGACGCATCGCCGCGGCGCGTCCCGCGGCCGTGTTCGGCGGGGGCGCGTCCTCTTCGTCGTCGGCGGAGGCGGCACCGGCCACGATGGGATGACTCTGCCCGTAATCGAGGTCGATGACGTCGGCGACGACGACCGTCACGTTGTCCGGGCCGCCGCTGCGCAGTGCGAGTTCGATGAGCCGGTCGGCGCACTCGTCCTGCGAGCCCTCCCGCATCGTGTTCTCGATGGTCTCGTCGCTGACCACGTCCGACAGTCCGTCGGAGCACAGCAGATAACGGTCGCCGGCGCGGGCCTCGCGGACCGTCAGCGTCGGTTCGATCTCGTTGCCGGTGAGCGCGCGCATGATGAGTGAGCGCTGCGGGTGGGTGTGCGCCTGCTCGGCGGTGATCCGGCCCTCGTCGACCAGGCTCTGCACGAACGTGTCGTCCCGGGTGATCTGTGCGAGTGCGTCGTCGCGGAGCAGGTAGGCGCGCGAGTCACCGATGTGGACCAGCCCGAGCTTGTTGCCGGAGAACAGGATTGCGGTGAGCGTGGTGCCCATGCCGTCGAGTTCCGGGTCTTCCTCGACGTGATCGGCGATGGTGTCGTTGCCCTCGCGGGTGGCGGCCTCGAGCTTGCCGAGCAGGTCTTCGCCGGGCTCGTCGTCGTCGAGGTGCGCGAGGGCCGCGATCATCAACTGCGACGCGACCTCACCGGCCGCGTGGCCGCCCATGCCGTCCGCGAGCGCCAGGAGGCGGGCCCCGGCGTACACCGAATCTTCGTTGTTGGAACGGACGAGGCCACGATCGCTGCGGGCGGCATAGCGGAGTACGAGGGTCACGGGCGCAACTCGATTACCGTTTTGCCGACCCGTACGGGGGTACCGAGCGGCACGCGGACAGATGTGGTGACCTTGGCGCGGTCCAGATACGTGCCGTTGGTCGAGCCGAGGTCTTCGACGTACCAGTCGGCGCCTCGCGGGGAGAGCCGAGCGTGGCGGGTGGAGGCGTAGTCGTCGGTGAGGACGAGCGTGGAATCGTCGGCCCGGCCGATGAGGACGGGCTGAGTGCCGAGAGTGATGCGCGTGCCGGCGAGGCCGCCCTGCGTCACCACCAGATACTTGGCCGTCTTCGTCTTGCCCAGCGACGGCAGAACATTGCCGCTGCGCGAATACCGGGGCGGCACACGGACGCCGGAGCCGGCGTAGATGTCGCCACGCAGCGCCCGCAGGACGGTCCAGACGAAGAGCCACAGCAGAAGCAGGAACCCTGCTCGTGTGAGTTGCAGAATCAAACCTTGCACGGCAGTCCACCTCCTTCTGTGGCCGGAACGGTCGAGGATCCGGCGTCTTTTTCTCGCAGCATCATAGGAGCAACCCGCACCCTGCGATCAGGATACGGACAGCCCACAACGATACGGAGTCCCCACCGTGTTACGTCCGACACGGGCTCCGACGCGATGTCGGTCCAGTATCGAAGCCGTCTCGGTTGTGTCTCGGCGAGGGAGTTCGGGTTCGGGTATCGGCGTTGTCTCTTCGGGGTCCCAACTCGGTGGAGCCTCAGAGGATTCGGACCAGGATCTCCGAATGACCGGCCCGGATGATGTCTCCGTCGGCCAACTGCCAGTCCTGCACCGGGGCACCGTTGACGGTGGTGCCGTTGGTGGAACCCAGGTCGGACAGCATCGCGACCTGACCGTCCCAGCGAATGTCGATGTGGCGGCGCGACACACCGGTGTCGGGCAGGCGGAACTGGGCCTCCTGGCCGCGTCCGATGATGTTGTTGCCCTCACGCAGCTGGAAGTGGCGTCCGCTGCCGTCCTCGAGCTGCAGCGTCGCCGTGAACGTGTGGCCGTCGGGTGCGTACGCCTGCTGGCCGTAGCCGCCCTGGTCGTAGTCGGCGTAGCCCTGCTGGTCGTACTGCTGCTGGTCGTAACCGCCCTGCTGGTAGCCGCCGCGGTCGTAACCCTGGTCGTAGCCCTGCGGCTGCTGGTAGCCGGCGTCGGCGTAGGAACCGTCCGGGTAGCGCGCGGGAGCCTGCTGGTCGTAGCCGCCCTGGTAGTCCTGCTGGTAGCCGCCCTGCTGGTAGTCGTAGCCGGCGTCTGCGGGCTGCTCGTAGCCGGGAGCCTGCGCGCCCTGGTCGTACGCCTGACCGTAGGCCTGATCCTGGGGGTACCCGCCGCGCTGGTCGTCGGGGTACTGCTGCTGGTCGTAGCCGCCCTGCTGGTACCCGCCGCGGTCGTAACCGTTCTGGTAGCCCTGCGGGTACCGCTGGTCCTGACCTGCATGGGCATGACCGTTGCGCGCGTACTGCGGATCGGGATTGCGGTTGCCCGCTGGTTCGCGGCTGGGGTCGTAGCCTGAGTTCTGCGTCATGGGGCCAGCTCCTGGATTCGACGTGACGGGTACAAACGGTGCCTGTGGTCGCGGTGCGGGACCGCGTGGCGGTTCGGGTCGCCCCGGCGTGGCCGCACCCTGGCGGCCGGCGTCCGGATCCACCGAACCCCGGGTGCGGAACTGCCCGGTGTGCAGTGACGGCGACGGTTCGAACGCGACATGAATGGGACCATACGTCTGCCAGCCCTGGTCGCGAATGAAGTCTTCGAGGTGTCGGGCGAAGGCCTTGACCGTCAACTCACGGTCGGCGGCAAGTTCTTCGTGATCCGAGTTGTTGATGGCGATGACATAGCTGTTCGGCGCGAGCAGGTGCCCACCGTCCAGTTGCTGGATCCGGTCGGAGGCTTCCTGCTGCAGCGCGGCCTCCACCTCCTGCGGCACCACACCACCGCCGAAGACCCGGGCGAACGCGTCACCCACGGCTCCCTGGAGCTTCCGCTCGAAACGTTGAACTATCCCCATCGGAACCTCCTCACGGTGCCTGTCGGTCGGGCCTTCTGTCCTCGGTGTGCGGTGGCTGTGACGAGACACGTTCGTGTCGCGCCGCTGCCATGCGTGTATCCCACGGTACTGTCATTGCCTCGGGCCACGACACGGGTCTACGCCCTTGCATGATATCGGTCTTTCCCTGGACGGGTGTTTCTGTCGCCATTTCGGGGCCTGACCTGTACGAATCGTGATTTCTGGTGTCCTCGTGTTAATGTTTCCGGGTCGCTCGGGCGAGTGGCGGAATGGCAGACGCGCTGGCTTCAGGTGCCAGTGTCCTTCGGGACGTGGGGGTTCAAGTCCCCCTTCGCCCACCACCAGCGATTCTTCGGAATCGCGACAACGAGGCCACGAACTCCACGGAGTTCGTGGCCTCGTTGCGTTGGCGGTACCGGTGCCTACTGGGGGCGGATCGGATTGCAGCCGACGCTGACGTACGTGACGATCCCCTCCTGCAGTCCGCAGGTCGTGAACGCGCCCGTGGAGACGCCGACCTCCCACCACGGGGCGCCGTTCCCGGCGACGCACGATCCGGTGGACGGTGTCCCGGCCGGCACCCACACGCCCTCGCGGCGATAGCCCTGGATCCACGGAATGTGCGACACACCGCCCGGTCCGGGAATCGCCCGCGGCGTCAGGCCGAAGCATTCGACCGTCCCGACGTGCACCGCGGCCCTGCCTGCGGGCACGTCCTGCGCCGTGCAGTGCGAGGTCCCGGACGTGGGTGTGGTCGCGGTGTGACAGTCGGCCGTGGGTTCGGCCTGCGCGGGTGCGGAGCCCAGTGCAACCAGGGCGGACGACGCGGCCGCTCCGGCGAGAATCCTGAGGAACCTGTGGGTCATCGAATACTCCTTCGGGTCCGGATGTTGCTTGTGTCGGTGCGGCACCGGATTTCGTTAGCCGACCAGCTCGCCGGGGTGGTGTCATCCCCACCCCAGGGTGCCTACCCGGGCAGCCCGCGTGACCCGACGATGGACTGGAAGCCACGTCGCGAACCTCCGGCCCTTCCGGACCGGAACCCGTCCCCTCGGCGGTTCGTGACGAATGACTCGAGTGTGAACCTGCCGTCCGGCTTCTTCCGCTCGGTTTCTGCGAACGTCGAGAGTGGGTTGTAGATGAGCATCAGCCAGGTCCGGGCCACCAGCTCGGCGAATGTCGGTGAATACGTCGGGTCCGTCGCGGCGACGGTGGACGCCGTGTCGGTCGACTGGTGGTTCACCCCAGCGTTCGACGTGGTCGTGACCCTGTCCAGCGAGATCCCCTACTACCGCGGCCGGAAGGCCGTCCTGGCCTGGAACCGCCACTTCGGGTGGTCGCTCGGAGTTCACGGACTCTCGCAGGGGAACGTTCTGGTGGTCGAGGCACTCGGGTTGGGACCGGCACCGGATCCCGCGCAGTGCTCGGATCGGGTCGCCGAAATGCTCACCGATCTCGCCGGCTGGGCCCCTCAGCGGGCGGCCGGAAAGCCTGCTCCACGAATCGTGCACGGCCCCGGCGCTCCTCGCGGGTGACCCAGATCGCGGGAACCCGTGCGGCCCCGGCGTCGACCGGCTTGGATAGCGAATATGGACGGCAGGAGAGCCCCCGATCCGCTGCGCCTCGCGGCCGGCGCCGCCGCGACCGCAGCCGGTGCCTTGCAGCGCGTGATCGGATTCGGCATCGACACGGCGCGACGCCTGCCGGGAGTCGACCCCGTACTGATCACGCTCGAGGAACGCGGCACCGAGACACTGCGCGGCGCCGACGAACTTGCGGATCGGGCGCTGCACGCGGTGCTGCGGAAGGTCGTGCGGGCCGCTCTTCAGGAGGTGGATCTCACCGCGATCGTCCGTGATCACGTCGACCTCGACGTCGTCGCCGAGGGCATCGACATCCAGCGCATCATCGACCGGGTGGACGTGGACGCGATCGCCGCCCGCGTCGACATCCCGCAGATCCTCGACCGCGTCGACATCGACGCCGTCGCCGCACGGGTGGACGTGGGCGCGATCGTCGACCGCGTCGACGTGGATTCCGTCATCGGACGGGTCGATCTGGTCGTGCTGGCCGACACCGTGATCGAGGGCGTCGACCTCCCGCGCATCATCCGCGAATCGACCGATTCGATGTCCAACGAGGCGGTCCGCGGGGTGCGCACCCAGGGCATGCAGGCCGACGACGCCGTCGCCGGATTCGTGGGCAAGTTGTTCGGGCGCGGGCACGAACCGGACGATGTATGAGCGCGCCGGCGCATCGCGCGGCCGGGATCGTCACCCGGGGTCTGGCCACCGGCATCGACCTCGCGGTCGTCCTGGCCGTGATGGGCGGCATCTACGTGGGCGCGCTGTTCCTGCGCCTGCTGTTCTCACCGCAGGAGTTCTCGTTTCCCGACGCCAGCGCCCTGCTCTCCGTGACGTTGTTCATCGCCGTGGCTGTGGTGTACCTGACGGCGTGCTGGGCGGTCAGCGGCCGCACCGTCGGTGCCGTGACGATGGGGCTGCGGGTGGTCAGCCGCAACGGCGAACTGATCGGCTGGCTGCGCGCCCTCGTCCGGGCGGTGCTGTGCGTGATGTTCGGTTTCGGATTGCTGTGGGCGGCCGTCGACCGCCGCCGCCGGTCGCTGCAGGACATCCTGCTGCGAACCGCCGTCGTCTACGACTGGGAGCCCGACCTGCACGTGGGCGAGCCGGAGACCTGAGGCCGCGCGGAATGTCGTGGTGGCTGCCTAGCATGGGGTCATGTACGCGGAACGGCGGTCGGTGGTCCCCGGCGCTGTGGTGTGGCAGAAGACCGCAGCCGGGGGTGCGGCTGCCATCCTGCCCGACGGGTGCATGGACCTCATCTGGATGAACGGCGACGTCGTCGTGGCGGGCCCCGACTCCCGCCCGTATCTCACCCGCAGCCGCGAGGGCGATCGATACGTCGGATTGCGTTGCTCCCCAGGAATTCTCCCCGACCTTCTCGGTATCCCGGCCGAGGAGCTGACCAATCTGCGGGTGCCGCTCGCCGACGTGCTGAGCGACCGCGGCACCGCGGAGTTCCTCGGCCGGATCGGCGACGACGCGGACCCCGGGCGGGCACTCGAGGAGTTTGCACGGTCACGTCGGCTTGTCGGACCGCCGCCGGACGGCCGGATTCCCGTGATCGTCGGTCTGCTCGGGCAGCAGGCGTCCGTCCGCGAGGTCGCGGACCGGATCGGGGTCGGCGAACGCCAACTGCACCGCCTGTGCCGCCGGCAATTCGGTTACGGGCCGAAGATGCTGGCCCGGATCCTGCGGTTGCAGTCGGCACTGGGGCTGGCCGGTTCGTCCGTCCCCGCGGCGCAGGCGGCCGGCATGGCCGGGTTCGCCGACCAGGCCCATCTGATCCGGGAGGCCCAGGAGTTGACCGGCCGCACGTTCGGTCAGCTGGTCACGGCGTGAGCGCAGCGAACAGGTCGACGGAGTTGCCGTCCGGATCGTCGACGGTGGCGTAACGCTGCCCCCACGGCGCGTCCCACGGCTTCTTCTTTCCGGTGTAGCCGTCGCCCGTGATCTCGTCGAAGAGGCTGTCGACGCCGGCGGCGGTTCCGCAGTCGAAGGCGAGCGCGATGCGATGCCCGCCGGTGGGTTCGGTCCAGTCGGGTGTGAACGAGCGGATCGTGTCGATCGTGTCCCACAGCACGCGGATTCCGCCGGGGAGCGTCAACTCGACGTGCGGCGCCTGGTCGGCGTCGGCGGGAATGTCGAGTCCGAGTCGCCGGTAGAACGCGAGCGACGCGGGCAGATCGGCGACGACCAGTTCGATGGCACTGAATGTTGCGGTCATGTCCAGAACGCTAACGACCGTCGGCCTACCCGAATTGAAGGTTTCGGACATCGCGGGTCCGATTTCTTCAATCACCCGGGACGTACAGCGGGGATGCTGGGAGTCATGACCACCGAATCAACCCATGTCAGTGTGTTCATCGCCCGGACCGCCGCCGACGTCTACGCCTACGCGAGCGACCCCGCCAACCTCCCCGCCTGGGCCGCCGGCCTCAGCAGCACCATCACCCGCGACGGCGACCGCTGGCTCGCCGACTCCCCGATGGGCCAGGTCGCCGTGACCTTCGCACCCGCCAACGACTACGGCATCCTCGACCACGACGTCACCCTCCCCAGCGGCGACACCGTCTACAACCCCGTCCGCGTCATCCCCGACGGCGACCACAGCGAAGTCGTCTTCACCCTCCGCCGCCGCGACGGCGTCACCGCCGAAGAATTCGCACAAGACGCCGCAGCCGTCACCGCCGACCTGCGGAAGCTGAAGGCGTTGCTGGAGGGGTGAGGAGGTCGTTGTCGTTGTTGGCCGTCGCGTTTGCGGCGCGGTTCAGCGCGGTCTGTCGAGT
>JBCEBZ010000026.1:23562-28843 GCA_039206675.1 Rhodococcus sp. (in: high G+C Gram-positive bacteria)
ACCGAAAACCTGAGTCTGATGGATCGGCCCAGAGGGTCGACGACAAGTTCGACATCTTCGCGATCAGATGATGCGCGGACGATGTAGCCGCCAAGCGCACCCGGCAACGGCTCGGACCTCAGCTGATCGAATTTTCTCATTTCATCCGACGTGGGTAGTTCGAATTGTCTGTGCACGGTAGGTGATTCTGGCAGGCCCGCACATCGAGATGGGTGATCCGGGTGAGGATAGCGCGCATCCGAGCCAGCGGCAGCCCAGTCGATCTCTCGACATCGAGTTCGTCTTCGATAACGACTTCATTTCTTTTCATATAGATGACAATGTTGAAAGCATTCAGTGTTACGGTGCGAGTGGAATTTGATGGAACCTCGTCGATAATTCCGCGGAGGAGATCGCGCGTCGTGTCATCGCACTCGAACTCCAGGAATTCGTCAATAATCTCGTCGTTCATTCGCTACCCATGAGGTTTCGTGGATGTCATTCTATTCGTAGCGCAGCGCGGCAGTGAGGAGTGTGGCGAAGAAATTCCAGTTCTGATTTGTCGGTATTGATAGACCTAAGTTGCCGAAGTATCCGTCCATATCCTCGGTCCACGCCGCAGCTGCTGAGAGGTAGTCACGTGTCTCGAGGTTCTCGAATTCGTCCTCGCGACCGGCCACTTCTGTTGCGAGATTTCGAAGGAACACGATGAATTCTTCGCGAGTGTGGACCCCGCTGGGCATGAGAGCGGTCATGTTTGTCCTCAATTCGCGATTCCCCGGGTCCATCCGTGTTTCAACACGAGCACGTCATCGACGTCCGGCACAGATGGCGATCCGTACCGTAAATCAAGCGAATTGCTCGGCTGTTCTCGAGGAAATCCACCCACGACATACTTTGGCTCCTTGACGTAACCCTCCGGTACATCCGCGCACCGATTAGCCAAAAGCGTAGACAATTGCGGGTGCAAGTCACTAAACCGTGGGCGGATGGAATTCGAGCGGAAAAAAATGGTGGTCCCAGACCGGCTAGCCCCGGGCGATTGTCGAGTACGCAACTTCCATTTCGGACTGCCAATTGGGGAATCCCGATACCAGGGTTGCTGCATCGTCGGATGTCAGATCAGGCTGAGATTCTCCGATGCTCCTCACGTTGCCTTCGAAGAATGAAGCCCATTTTCCCTTTAGGCGGAGGGTAGAGCGAGGGGAACAGGTGACTTCGAGTTCGTATTCAGTGTCAGAGAGAGTGGGATGGGACCCGACGACAGTCCTCATCATGGTGTCGGCGTCGGTAGTGTCCGATGCCCACGAATAGCTCGAGATTCCTCCGACGACGACAAGTGCAGTGTTGCCTACATCGAGCTGCAGCGCCGTCCTCAGATCGAGCAACAAGCCGACCACCGAACTCGACGCGAAATGTCGCACATCCAGAAGCGCACATTCCTGCAGCAAGTCGTCGATCCGAAGCGGATCCCAGTTGGTCGAGCCAATCGGGCTCCCGTTGTGGGCGGAACGGACAATGGATTCGACGGTAGCCATGGGTCCTTCTGTTGGATTCATCGAGCTAACTACAGATCTTAAGGATTCGGATCGGGCAACGGGAGGTGCGCAAACGGATCGGCCTTGCCGACGGTGGTTCGGCCTGTGAGCGGATTGACCGTTTGTCCAGCAGCGTTTTGGTACACGGCATAGCCGTGTGGGTAACTCCAGCGAGGAGTAGTGACAGGGTCCATGATTCGTACGGACGTGACGCGTGGATCCAATCCCTGTGTGTTTGGTGAAATTGGATACTGCAATCCCTTACCGGAATCCACGGGTGTGCCCACGGCTCCGGGCTGAACGGCAGGCAACGATTCCCCGTTCGGCCCCTCGATGGTTGTGGGTGGACACGGGACCAAGCCGAGGGGGTCGGTCCATCCGGTGGGGTTGTGGGGGTAGGTGTTCGGGTTGGGGGAGGGGGCGAGGCCGAGTGGGTCTTGGGTGAGGTACCGGGCGGTGTGGGGGTTGTAGTACCGGTGCAGGTTGTAGTGAAGGCCGGTTTCGGGGTCGTGGTACTGGCCGGGGAAGCGGAGGGGTGTGTCGGTGGTGCCGTGCCAGGTGGTGTTTCCCCAGAGGTCGGTGGTGGCGTCGGCGACGCGGTCGGCGGTGCGGGGGTCGACGAGTTCGACGGGGGTTCCGACGAGGTCGGTGACGATGGCGTAGAACTCGGCGTCGACCGAGCCTTGATCGACGGTCTGGGTGAGCGGTGTGTAGGTGCCGTCCTGGTAGGTCCAGCGGGTGGTGGTGTCGCCTGCGGTCTGCTCGAGGAGATGTGTGCCGTCCCATGTGTAGCGGGTGAGGTCGGTGACGGTGCCGTCGTGGTCGAGTCGCTGTTTGGTGGTGCGTCGTCCGAGGGCGTCGTAGGTGTAGTGCCAGTGCCGGCCGTCGGGGGTGGTGACGTCGGTGAGCTGATCGAACGCGTTGTAGCGGTAGTGCCACACGTCGGGTGTGCGGGAGAGCCGGGTGGTGGTCTTCCGGATCAGGCGTCCGGCGGCGTCGTAGTGGAATCGGGTGCGCCCGTCCCGGACGAGTAGGTTGCCGTGGTACTCACGACGATCGGAGCCGGAATCGGTGATGTTGCCGAGCGGGTCGTAGCCGTATCGTTCGGCGGGGTGGCCGTCCTGCACGACCGCGGTGATCCGACCGGCCGGGTCGAGATCGAAACTGCGCTGAACGGCGTCGGCCGCGTCCCGCCGGACGGTGTGGTCGACGAGGTATCCGTCGGGTCGGTACGCGTAACTGTCCTGCCGCAGAGCCCGAGGCGGGACGCTCATCTCCACACCGAGGTTCAGGGTGGAGGCCGGATGCGCGATCACGTCCTGCGTGGCGAGTTGACCACGTGAGGTGTGGTCGCGGCGGATTGCGAGTTCACCGACTCGCCAGTCGCTCACTCGCCCGACGGCGTCGTGACCGAACGTCAGATGGTGACTGTCGGTGGTGAGTCGCAGCAGATGTCCCGCGGGATCCCACTGCCAACTGGTGTCGCTTCCGCTCGGGCTGTGCCTCGTCGCGCGTCGACCGACCGCGTCGTACGCGAAATGCAGCGCCGGATTGTCGTCGACGGTCTCGCTGACCAACTGCCCGGTCGGCGAGTAGGCGAGTTGTAGCGAGTGGCCTGTGCCGGTGGTCGCGGTGGTGACGCGTCCCGCGAGATCGTGCTCGTAGTGGAGGTGCTCGCCGGTGTCGGCGCGGATGTCGGTGACCCTGCCGAGGACGTCGTAGGTGTGCCGTCGTGTGATGCCGGTGGCCGGTGTGACCGACGCGACGCGTCCCGCAGCGTCGTACGTGTAAAGAGTTGTGGCGCCGATGAAATCGGTCTCCGAGGCGAGCCGGCCGACCGCGTCGTACCGGTACGACCAGGTGGCACCCAGCGGGTTGGTGACGGAAACCAGTCTGCGCTCGGTGTCCCAGCCGTAGGTGGTGGTGCTGCCGTCGGGATCGGTGCGTGCCGCGAGCAGGTCGAACGCGCCGTACTCGTAGGTGGTGGTGGCCCCGACTGCGTCCGTGTGGACGAGTAGGTTGCCCTCGCCGTCGTACGTCCAGGATTCGGTGGCGCCGTCCGGGTGGATGCGTGCGACGAGCTGACCGTCCGCCGACCACCGGTAGCTCGTCGACTGGCCGGTGGGATCGGTGACGGTGGTGGGCCGGCCGAATCCGTCCCGGGTGATGCGGGTGACCGCGCCGTTCGGGTCCGTGACGGTTGCCGGCAGTCCGGCCCGGTCGCATTCGACGAACGTGCGAGCCCCGACCGGGTCGATGATCGAGGTCAGGCTTCCCGACGGGTGGTACCCGTATCGGGTGCGGGCACCGGCGGCATCGACGACGGCGACGAGATTTCCGTGCTCGTCCCATTCCTGCCGCGACACCGTGCCGTCGGGATGGTGAATCGTCACCGGTTGGCGGGGACCGGCGTAGTCGATGGCGACGACGTGCCCGTCGGGGCGGGTGATCCGGGCGACGTCTCCGTCGGCGGTGTACAGATAGCTCGTCGTTGCGCCGTCGGGTCCGACGATCCGCAGCGGTTCACGGTGGGCGTTGTAGTCGGTGTGGGTGCGTGACCCCGCGGCGTCGACCACGTCCCGTAGCCGCAGGTCGGAGTCGAATCCGTGGACCGTCGCGGCCCCGGTCGAGTCGGTGACCACGGTGACGGTGCCCGGGGACTCCGCGTTGCTGTGGTAGTCGAACGTCGAGTCGAGGATGCCGCCGGTGCCGTTCTGCCGGATCACCCTCCCTTGCGTGTCGTACGTGTTGACCATGCGGTTGCCGTTGCCGTCGGTCCACGACAGCATGCGGCCGTCGGCGTCGTACGTGTAGTGGGTCGAGCCGCCGCCGCCCTTGCCGACGGTGGTGAGTTGTCCGTCGGTGTAGTCGAACCGGCGGATCGGCGTCGCGCCGTCTCCGTCGACGACGGACAACCCGACGATCCGGCCCGCGTGAGTGCCGACGAGAACGCGGTAACCACCGGAGTGCGACATCTCGACGGGAGCGCCGGAGGAGTCGTAACGGAAGAGGATGCGATTGCGGTGGCGGTCGGTGACGGCACTGATCGCGAGGTTGCCGAGCGCGGAATCGAGCCCGCCCAGTTCCGGTTTGGGTGCGAAATGCCAGGTGAGCCCGCGGTCGGGGTCGGACACCTGGTAGCCGCCGGTGTCGGTGCGCGACAGCGGCCAGCGCTGCCCGGAATCCGGCATCACCGGCGCCCCCACCTCGGGATGCGGGTACGTGAGCATGACGCCGTCTTCGGCGAGCAGCGTCACCCCCGGCTCCTCGACCACCACGCGCATGTCCACGGTGGACGACCAGCTCGGACCGAACCACCGGCCGAATCGGTAGCCGGACCGATGCCGTCGGCCGAACACCAACGGCAGCACACCGGGAAGTGTCAGATCGGTTTCGGGAAGCAGGAATTCACCGGTTGCGACGTCGACGGGGTCGCGACCTTCGCAGTTCTGGTCACTGGTGCGATCGGTTTCGGGCCCGGCATCGTGAGCGGCGTCGTTCACGCCCGAATCGGCGTCGGCGCGCTCGGTCAATCCGGGATGCGCCGGTTCGGGCGACGGCACCGGGTCGGCGCCCGCGGGATGCGTATCCACATGCGGAGCGTCGGGTTTCGGGAGGTGGCTGACGTCGGCGATGTCGTCGAGGAGTCGGGCGCCGTTGCCGAGGTCGCCGGCGGTGTCGAGGAGGTGGACCGCGGTTCGTGCGCCTGCGACTCCGGCGCCCGCGCCGCCGGTGGCGGCGGTGAGCACTGCGTCGCCGGTGAG
>JBCEBZ010000027.1:0-7690 GCA_039206675.1 Rhodococcus sp. (in: high G+C Gram-positive bacteria)
CACGCAGGCCGATGTCGAGGATCAGGCCGCCCTTGACGACCTCGATGACGGTGCCCTTGACGGCCTCGTCCTTCTCCTTGAGCTCCTCGATGGTGCCCCAGGCACGCTCGTACTGAGCGCGCTTCTTGGACAGGATCAGGCGGCCTTCCTTGTCCTCCTTGGTGAGGACGAGAGCTTCGACCTCATCGCCCACGGAGACGACCTCGTTGGGGTCGACGTCGTGCTTGATGGAGAGCTCACGGGAAGGGATGACGCCTTCGGTCTTGTAACCGATGTCGAGCAGGACCTCGTCACGATCGACCTTGACGATGGTGCCTTCGACGATGTCGCCATCGTTGAAGTACTTGATCGTTGCGTCGATGGCGGCGAGGAAGTCCTCGGCGGAGCCGATGTCGTTGACGGCTACCTGCGGCGAGGTCACGGTGGTGGAGGGCATGTGTTGAGTTGCTCCGGACGGGTTGTGGTCGGTTGATGGTGTTCTGTCGGACAAGCAACCCGACCCGACGAAACATTCCCGCCGAATCAGATCACCGCAAGCGCAAGGAACGACACCCGACTGGAACCGAACGAACTCGAACTGAACCGATCCGATGCCGCACACATAGACACTCGCGTGGAATAGGCTACGCGCCCCTGGGCAAGCTGGGCAAACCCGGGCACCGTCCCACGCTCTAGTCTGTTGCCCATGTCCGATCCGCGCCCGTCCGATTCTCCCCTCTCCCCCGAAGACGACCGCCACGGCACCGCCAACAGCGTCCTCGGAACGTCGGGGGTGAGCCGCGTCCGCGTCGACTCCGAGTCCAGCGAACGCGCGAGCCGGGCGTGGTGGGACGCCGACGCGGACGACTACCACCGCACCCACGGCGAGTTCCTCGGCGTGGACTCGTCCCAGGGGGAGTTCGTGTGGTGCCCGGAGGGGCTCCACGAGGGCGACTACCACCTCCTCGGGGATGTCGCGGGCAAGGACGTCCTCGAGGTGGGCTGCGGCTCGGCACCCTGCGCGCGGTGGCTCGCCGGCCAGGGGGCCCGGGCCGTCGGGCTCGATCTGTCCATGTCGATGCTGACCCGCGGGGTCGAGGCCATGCGGACGGGCGGCCCGGCGGTGCCGCTCGTGCATGCCGGAGCCGAGCACCTCCCCTTCGCCGACGCGAGCTTCGACATCGCGTGTTCGGCTTTCGGTGCAGTTCCGTTCGTGGCGGACTCCCAGCGGGTGATGAGTGAGGTCGCACGGGTCCTTCGCCCCGGCGGACTGTGGGTGTTCGCCGTCAACCACCCGATCCGCTGGATCTTCCCGGACGATCCGGGCCCGCGCGGGCTCACCGCCTCGCTGCCCTACTTCGACCGCACGCCGTACGTGGAGGTCGACGGCGACGGCGTCCCCACCTACGTCGAGCACCACCGGACGATCGGCGACCGGGTCCGCGAGATCGTCGCGGCCGGGCTCGAGGTGCGCGACATCATCGAGCCGGAGTGGCCCGAATGGCTCGACCGGGAATGGGGGCAGTGGAGCCCGCTGCGGGGGCAGATCTTCCCGGGCACCGCCATCTTCAGCTGCCGCAAGCCGTGAGTACTTGTCAACCGCCCGCGGTTAACAAGTACTCACGGGGCCGAAGGCCATCACAGAAGCTTCGACAGGAACGCCTTGGTGCGGTCGTGCTGGGGATTGGCCAGCAGCTCCCGGGGATTACCGGCCTCGACGACGACGCCCGCGTCCATGAACACCAACTGGTCGGCCACCTCGCGGGCGAAGCCCATCTCGTGGGTGACGACGACCATGGTCATGCCGCCTGCCGCGAGATCCTTCATCACGGTGAGCACCTCCCCCACCAACTCCGGGTCGAGCGCGGACGTCGGCTCGTCGAAGAGCATCAGCTTGGGGTCCATCGCCAGCGCGCGGGCGATGGCGACGCGCTGCTGCTGACCGCCCGACAGTTGCGCCGGGTACGCGTCCGCCTTCTCGCTCAGGCCCACCTGGTCGAGGAGATCCCGGCCCCGTTCGAGCGCCTTCTTCTTGCTCAGCTTCTTCACCTGGATGGGCGCCTCGATGATGTTCTCGAGTGCGGTGCGGTGCGGGAAGAGGTTGAAGTGCTGGAAGACCATCCCGATGTCGCGTCGCTGCTTCGCCGCCGCCCGGGGGTGGAGTTCGTAGAGCTTGCCGCCCCGCTCGGAGTACCCGACGATCTCGCCGTCGACGTACAGCCGGCCGGCGTTGACCTGCTCGAGGTGATTGATGCACCGCAGGAACGTCGACTTCCCCGACCCGGACGGCCCGACCAGGCACAGGACCTGGCCGGCGCCGATTTCCAGCGACACACCCTTGAGCACCTTCAGCGCCCCGAAGTTCTTGCAGACCCGGTCCGCCTTGACCATCGGCGTCATCGTCGTTCCCCTCCGGGTGTGTCGGGCAGGGTCTCGGGACCGGGTTCGATCACCAGCGGCTTGCCCTGCGCGTCGGCGAGCGCCTGCAGTTGCCGCGGGGTGAGCTTGCGGGACGCCCCCTTCGAGTAGTACCGCTCCAGGTAGAACTGGCCGATCATGAGCAGGCTGGTGATGGCGAGGTACCAGGTGGCGGCCACCATCAGCAGTGGGATGGGCTGGAAGTTCGCGCCCGAGATGTCTCTGGCACGTCCGTACAACTCCAGGCTGTACGGCACCGCCGTGACCAGCGACGTCGTCTTCAGCATGCTGATCAGCTCGTTGCCGGTGGGCGGGATGATCACCCGCATGGCCTGCGGCAGAACCGTGCGTCGCATGGTCTGCGACCACGTCATGCCGAGCGCCACCGACGCCTCGGTCTGCCCCTCGGCGACCGAGTTCACGCCGGCGCGGACGATCTCGGCCATGTACGCGGCCTCGTTGAGTCCCAGCCCGATCACCGCGAACAGGAACGCCGCGTTGATTCCCTGAAGGTCGATGTGCACGAACTGGTGGACGAAGGGGATCCCCAGATCCAGCTGCTTGTAGATGGACGGGAACAGACCCCAGAACACCAACTGCACGTAGACCGGAGTGCCGCGGAAGATCCACAGGTACCCCCACGACGCCGCCTTCAGCACCGGGTTCGGCGACAGCCGCATGACGGCGAGCACGACGCCGAGCGCGATGGCGATGGCCATCGACAGGATGGTCAGCTGGATGGTGTTCCATGCCGCGGCCGAGATCCGGGCGTCGAACAGATACTGGGCGTAGACGTCCCAGCGGTACGCCTCGTTGGTGCGCGCACCGTTGACGAACAGCGCCAGCAGCAGGCCGACGACGATCGCGGCGATCCACCGGCCCGGCCGCCGCAGCGGGATCGCCTTGATGGGTTCCGGTTCCTGCCCCGTCTCGGTGCCCGGCCGGTCCGGAGCCTTCTCCACGTCAGACACTCGTCAACCGCTCAGCTCGTGGCGCCGTTGATCTGGGATGTGGTGATGACGCCCGCCTCGACACCCCAGTTCTCCGCGATCGTCCGGTAGGTGCCGTCGTCGATGAGGTGCTGCAGCGCCTGCTGGAGGGTCTGCGCGAGCGGCGAGCCCTTCGCGACGGGCCAGCCGTACGGCGCGGCGTCGAAGACCTCGCCCGCGGCCTCGATCTTGCCGTCGCTCTGCTTGATCGCGTACGCGGTGACCGGCGAGTCGGCGGACATCGCGTCGACCTTGCCGAGGGCGACGGCGTTGGCCGCGTCGTCCTGGCTGTCGAACTTCACGATCTCGATCGGCGGCTTACCGGCGGCGACGCACGCCGCGCTCTTGGCGGGCACCTCCTCGAGGTCCTCGATCGTGGTGGTCTGCACCCCCACCCGGAGGCCGCACGCGTTGGTGGGGTCGACGGACTTCCCGGCAGGCTGCGCCCACTGCACTCCGGCGCTGAAGTAGGTGGTGAAGTCGACCGACTGCTCGCGTTCCTTGGTGTCGGTGAACGACGACATACCCATGTCGTAGCTGCCGGCCTGGATCGACGGGATGATCTTGTCGAAGTCCGCCTCCGTGTACTCCGGGGTCACGCCGAGGACCTTGCCGACGGCGTCCACGAGGTCGACGTCGAAGCCGACGATCTTGCCGCTCGGGTCCTTGAACTCGTTGGGCGAGTACGGAATGTTGACGCCGACGATGATCTTGCCGGACGAGGCGATCTTCTCCGGCAGTGTCGCCGCGATGGCATCCACCTTGTCGACTTCCACGGCGACGGTGTCTTCTCCGGACGGCGAGCCGCCGCCCTCGGTGTTGCTGGCGCAGCCGGCGAGCAGCAGAGCACTGCCACCCGCCAGTGCACAGATGGTGCGGGCCACTCGGCCTCGCGCGAAGACGGATCGACCAGACACTGGCATGTCCTCCAAGAATCGTGGTGCACCGGGCGAGCTACGGCGACGGAGAACTCTCGAACTCCGAATAGTCGAACGGTAGGTCACGACACCCGCGACTGCGGACGTCGTTACCGAACATTAACGGCCTGACCCGGCCCGTGGCGGCGGTTTCAGCGACGCAGTGTCCGGGCGAGGACGGTCTCGGTGAACTCGCTGGTCGACGCGAGTCCACCCAGGTCAGCCGTGGCGACTCCGGAGGCGATCGTCGCACGGACCGCGTCGCGGATACGGTGGGCCGCGCCGCCGAGATGCCGGTCGGCGCGGCGGTCCCCGAGCCACTCGAGCATCATCGCGGCCGACAGCATCAGGGCCGTCGGATTGGCCCGGTTGCGGCCCGCGATGCCGGGGGCGGCTCCGTGCGCCGCCTGCGCCATCACCTTGGTCTCGGAACTGTTGATCGACGGGGCGGTGCCGAGCGATCCGGACAGCTCGCCCGTCAGGTCCGACAGGATGTCGCCGAACATGTTCTCCGTCACCACGACGTCGAAGTCGCGCCCGCGGCGGACGAGGTGTGCGGTCATGGCGTCGACGTGCTCGTCGTCGATCCGCACGTCCCGGTAGTGGCGCTCCCCCACCTCCCGGCAGACGTCGCGGAACAGTCCGGTGGTCATCGACAGCACGTTGGCCTTGTGCACGATCGTGACGTGGCGACTGCGCGTGCGCGCCAGCGCGAATGCGGTGTGCGCGATGCGCTCACACGCCCGCCTCGTCACGACGCCGACGGCCAGCGCCACGTCGGGAGTGGGCATGAACTCGCCGCTGCCGGCGAACATGTTGCGGTCCGCGTACAGGCCTTCGGTGTTCTCCCGGACGATCACGAGGTCCATGTCCGGCACCGTCGCGGCGACGCCCTCGAGTGAGCACGCGGGGCGGATGTTGGCGAAGAGGTCGAATCGTTTGCGCACCACACCGCCCGGGGTCAGCCTGCCGCGGAACGGCTCCGGGTAGGCGGCGCTGTCGTGGGGACCGAGGATCCAGGCGTCGAGTTCGTCCAGCGCGGAGAGCGTGGAGTCGGGGATCGGCGTTCCGTGCGACTCGATGGCGCCCAGTCCGAGGGGCAGTTCCACCCAGTCCACGTCGCCGCCCCCGGCCGCGGTGACCGCGGCCGAGACCACCCGCCGGGTCGCCGGAACGATCTCGTGACCGATGCCGTCGCCGAGGAGCACCCCGATCCGGGTACCGGAAATGTTTGCCGTAGCACCGCTCATGAGGCCATCATTGCCTACCATGGTCCAGTCGGTGGAACTGCTGTTCGACGAAGCGACCGACGTTGCCGTGCGCGCCGAGTGGCAACGCCTGTGGGATGCGGGGATGCCCAGCCGCACCCGGGTTCGCGCCGAATCGAATCGGCCTCACATCACCCTGTTCGTGGCACGCCACATCCCACCCGAGATCGACGAACTGCTGGGCCGCCGGATCGCGACGCCGTCGTTCCACGTCCGGCTGGGCGGGCTCGTGATGTTCGGCGGCAGGCACGTCACGCTGTCCCGGTTGGTGGTGCCGTCGAAAGCCCTGCTGTCTCTGCACCGCAGCGTGTTCGATCTCGCGGAGCACGCCACGGAGGTCACGCCGCACATCCGCCCGGGCGAGTGGACGCCCCACGTGACCCTCGCGCGTCGACTGCCTGCGGATCAGATTCCGGAGGCCGCGCGGTTGCTCGACGGCGGCGACATCGTCGGCCGGGCGTCGGTGGTGCGCCGCTGGGACGGGGACGCCAAACGCGAGTGGGTGGTCACGGCACCGCCGTGATCACGGTGTGTGCGCATCGACCGTCGCGGCGGCCTTTCGCGAAGACCGTTGGGTGACGACGATTCCCGCGATCACCGCGAGCGCCCCGACCGGCTGGTTCCACGAGATTCGCTCGTCGAGGAGGACGGCGCCGAGCGCGACGCCGACGACCGGAGTCAGGTAGGTGACGGTGGACGCCGCGGTGGGCCCCCAGCCGCGCACGACGTTCGTGTTCCACACGAACGCCAGTCCCGTGCCGAACGCCCCGAGCCCGATCATCGACGCGACGATCGCGGGGGTCAGGTGCATCGGTGTGCTCGCGGCCCACGGGGTGGCGAGCACCATGACGGCTGCGGCGATCGCCACCTGCATGAATGCGATGGTCGGCGTGCTCACACCGCGCGGGAGGACGAATCGCCTCAGGTAGACCAGGGCCACACCGTAGGACGCGGTGGCGCCGAGGCACGCGAGTTGGGCGGGGACACTGCCGAGAATTCCCGACTGCCACGGCGCCAGCACCACGACCACACCGCCGAATCCGAGCAGCAGACCGAACAGCTTTGCGTCCGTGAGCTTCTCCCCCGGCAGGAACGCCAGGGCCACCGACATCGTCATCAGCGGCGTGGTGGCGTTGTAGATGCTGGCCAGGCCCGAACTGATGCTCTGCTCGGCCCAGCTGAACAGCAGCCACGGCACCAGGCACTGCGCGACGGCCAGCACCGACAGGTGCGCCCAGGTGGCCGCTTCGCGCGGCAGCCGCGTCCGGGTGATTCCGAGGACGGCACCGAGGGTCACCGCTCCGAGGACGAGTCGCCACAACACGACCTGGGTGAAGGACAGGCCCTCGAGCCCGACCTTGATGAAGAAGAAACTCGCGCCCCAGGCGAGCGCCGTGCCCGCGTACTGGACCGCCGGATTTCCTCTCAAAACCGGAAGTCTCCGTGCTGGATGACTTCGTTGTGGGTGTCGGGCGTGCGGCCGGCGAGCGCCAGCGCAGCGAGCGCCAGAAACACGAGGAGTACCACGACCAGAATTGTCATGCCTTCAGCCTGGTTCCCTCGGCCTCCGAGCAAAAGTGGCAGAAATGACATAGTTGATCGATTTCCTGCCATAGTGGGTTCGCGCTACGCAAGGTCGTCGTGCCCCTCATGCCGCTCACCGAGGCGTTCGCACTCGGGGTCGCCTGCGAGGTGTTCGGTTTCAACCGTTCCGACGGCCTGCCCACCTACGACGTCTCCCTCGTCGCCGGCTCACCGGAACCCATCCGCACCCGATTCGGATACGACATCGACATCCCGTACGACCTCGACCGCCTCGACGACGCCGATCTCATCGTCGTTCCCGCGGGCGCCCTACGCCGAGGAGGACGGCTCCTACCTGTGCGCGAGGGAGCCCGCCCCGCACAGGATCCACTCCTCGACAAACTCCGGGCCGCGGTCGACCGCGGCGCCAAGGTCGCGAGCCTGTGCAGCGGCGCGGTGCTGCGGCAGCATTCCCGCGGCTACGCCACACCACCCCGCAGGCATACCGCCGCACGTTCCGCAACACGGAGCGCACCGGCCGAGAACCACGCAGGGAAGAATCGACGGCGACGCGGCGTTGCACAGGCAGACCGTC
>JBCEBZ010000028.1:0-6135 GCA_039206675.1 Rhodococcus sp. (in: high G+C Gram-positive bacteria)
CTGGCCCAACGACACCCAGATCCGCGCCGACTTCTCGATGCCCACCCATGAGTGAGGTGCGATTCGGCAGCTGCGGGTACACCGTTGCTCCCGGCCTCCCGGCGCCGCAGAAGCCGGCTACAGCGGACGCAGCCGAGGCGACGGAGGTCGAATACGTTCGGCAGGGGCCGATCGGTCGGATCATCCTCAATCGTCCGAAAGCGCTCAATGCGCTGACCACGTCCATGGTGCACCTACTGCACGAGGCACTCGACGAGTGGGAGTCCGCCCCCGGATCGGCTGTGGTGCTGGAGAGTTCGAGCCCGAAGGCGTTCTGCGCGGGTGGCGACATCAGGCAGATCCGCCAGAACACCGTAGACGGTGCGCATCACGAGTCCGAGGAGTTCTTCTCCTCGGAGTACCGCCTCAATGCCCGGCTCGCCGCATTGTCCACCCCGGTTGTGTCGCTGATCGACGGTATTTGTATGGGCGGCGGAATGGGCTTGTCGGTACACGGCACGTTCCGCGTCGTCACCGACAAGGCCATGCTGGCTATGCCGGAGACGGCGATCGGCTTCTTCCCCGACGTCGGCGGCAGCTATTTTCTCTCACGCCTACCGGGGGCCCTCGGCACCTATCTCGGGTTGACCGGGTACCGGATGAATGCTGCTGATGCGATGTACACCGGGCTTGCCACTCACTGCGTATCCGACGTCGGTGACGTTGTGCGCGCGCTCTGTGAGGTGCCGCAATGGTCCGTCGACGAGGTGTTGCGGGCCCTGACCCCGGACGGACCTACCGAGCAGGCGAAGCTCGCGGAGCATCGTACCGCGATCGACTGGTGCTTCGGCGCGCCCACCGTCGCCGAAATCCGAACCCGTCTGATGACCGACGGGACCACGTGGGCCCAGGAAACGCTGCAAACTCTGGCGGAGATGTCGCCGCAGAGCCTCGAGGTCACCCTCGCGGCGATTACGGCGGGGAAGCAGCAAAGCCTCGAGCTCTGTCTGCAGATGGAACTGGGCATCGCCACCGTGCTGGCCCGTACCGCCGACTTCGTCGAAGGCGTGCGTGCTGGGTTGGTCGACAAGGATCGGTCGCCGAAGTGGGCCGATACACAGGCCGGCGACTTCGACTACGCCGACGCTGGTCTTTGGAATCGTCTGTCGTGACGTAGTTGTCAGTCGCGAATGTAGTTGGAGGGAGGTCCACGGTGTCACCGTCGACCATTTGTGCAGGTACTGCCGGTGTCAGGATCGTGATCTCCGGTGTCGCGACCCTGACCCTGATCCATCACGGGGGCACGGATCAGAGCCTGCCGTTCGTGCCGCCGGGAATGCTGCAGGTTGCGGCATTCGCCGTCGGTTCCTTCCTGGTTGCCGTGGGGACTCTGTGCTGCGTGTGGGCACAACCCCTGGCTCGATACGTCGACGATCCGCGCTCCTCGCGGTCACCGGCGACTTCGTCCGCGCGGAGTCTTCGGGCGGTGCAGCACCGGCTCACCGACCCCTGCTTCGACAATTTTGGAGTATCCAAATGAATCAACCACCCCCGACCGACGCCCCGCAGGTCCCGGAAACCGCGCCGAGGCTTTCCTGGCCCAAGCGGATTCTCTGCGCCTTCCTCGTCCTGGCCCCGGCCGTGCTCGCCCTCTCGGTCCCTCTGTATCAACGCACCACCCCGGAGTTGGGCGGCATCCCGTTCTTCTACTGGTTCCAGATGACCATGGCCGTCGCCGCCGCCTGTGGGTGCGGCGCCACCTACTTCATCGCCTTCCGCAACGAGCCCGAAACTGGTGATCAGCAATGAATTTCAACGGAGTCACCTTCGGCGTATTCCTCGCGTTGTTCGTGCTGGTCACCGGAATGGGCTTCGTCGCCAGTCGATGGCGCCGAGCCAAGAACGAACATCAACTCGACGAGTGGGCCCTCGGCGGTCGGGGCTTCGGCGGATTCATCACCTGGTTCCTGCTCGGCGGCGACCTGTACTCCGCCTACACGCTCATCGCAGTCCCCGCCGCGATCTACAGTATCGGCGCCTTCGGCTTCTACGCCGTGCCCAATGCGGTCGTTCTCTACTCACTCGGGTTCCTGTTCCTGCCCCGCCTGGTCCGGCTGGCCCACCAGAAGGGCTACGTGACGCTGACTGACTTCGTCAACGACCGCTTCAAGTCGCCCGCACTCGGTCTCGCGATCACCCTTACCGGACTGTTGGCCACCCTGCCCTATCTTGCGCTGCAACTCGTCGGCCTCGAGGTCGTCTTCGCATCCATGGGTATCCAGGCCGGCCCGACCGCGAGTTGGATCGTGCGCGACCTGCCGCTGTTCATCGCCTTCGGTGTCCTCGCGGCCTACACCTACTCCTCGGGCATCCGCGCCCCCGCGCTGATCGCATTCCTCAAAGACGGGCTGACCTACATCGTCGTCATCGTCGCCGTCGTCGTCATCCCGATCAAACTCGGCGGCTTCGGGCAGATCTTCGCCGACGCCGGCGCCGCGATCGCCGAGCGCACCAGCAACCCCGACCCGCAGGACGCGGCGATCAGCGTCAACGCCAGCGTCTACATGACCCTCGCCCTCGGCTCCGGCATGGCATTCTTCCTGTACCCGCACGCCATCACCGGGGTCTTCGCCGCCCGCGGCGCCCGCACGGTGCGCCGGAACATGTCCGTCCTGCCGATCTACACCGTGCTCCTCGGCTTCGTGGCGTTGCTGGGCATGATGGCCCTGGCAGCCGGCATCAAGCCGATCAACGGCAATCCCCAGTTCGCCGTCCCGCAGTTGCTGCAGCAGATGTTCCCGTCGTGGTTCGTCGGTGTCGCGTACGCCGCGATCGCGATGAGCGCTCTCGTACCCGCGGCGATCATGGCGATCGGTGCCGGAAACCTGGTCAGCCGGAACATCATCCGTCAGTTCTCCCGCTCCGAGACCACCAGCCGACGGGAAACCGAGATCTCCAAGGTGGTGTCGGTACTTGTCAAGCTGGGCGCATTGGTGTTCGTCCTGACCCTCGACAGCCAGTTCGCCCTCAACTTCCAGTTGCTCGGCGGGATCTGGATTCTGCAGACCATCCCCACCGTGCTGCTCGGCCTATTCACCGAACGGTTCGCCGACAAGCGAGCACTGCTGGCAGGATGGGCCGTCGGCATCGCCTACGGCACGATCGCGGCCTACAACGTCTCGTCCCCGAAGACGAGTCACTTCGGCGGTTCCACGGCGGCCCCGTTCTTCCTGTCCTCGCCGATGTACATCGCGGTGTCTGCGCTGATCTTGAACCTCCTCGTGGTCCTCGCCTGGAGCACCCTCTCCACCGTCACCCGACGGACACGGCAGGTCAGTGCCCACCCTCCCCTTGCCGCGCCGGTCGAGGAATCCGACACCGCGGCCGTGGCTCCGGCCAAGTAACCCTGAAAGGGTCTGATACACAATGAGTGCCACCATCCTCAGGACCGATGACGGTCCGGTTCGAATCCTGACGATTTCCAACGCGATCAAGCGCAACGCCTTCAGCGGCGACATGGCGCCCACGCTACGGAAGGAGTTCACCGACGCCGATCACGATCCCTCCGTTCGCTGCATCATCGTCACCGGAGGACAGGACATCTTCTCCTCCGGGCACGACCTGCAGGAGGTGCTGCACAGTCCGGAGACAGCGGGTGATCCGGAGGCGAACGCGGCATTCACCATTCCCGCCGAACTGGGTACCCCCGTCATCGCGGCGGTCAACGGCGCGGCCTACGCCGCGGGGTTCATCCTGGCCCTGAACTGCGACCTGCGGATCGCCGGCCACAATGCCAAGTTCTGCGCCGTCGGCGCTCGTATCGGTCTCGTCCCGGTCGGCGGCCAGCTCAGCCGCCTTCTCGACGTCGTTACCTACCCGGTGGCGTTCAAGATGCTGGCCACCGCCTCGCCGGTCAGCGCGGCTGCAGCCCTCGAGACCGGGTTCGTCAGCGAGGTCTGCGATCCCGCCGACACCCTCGACCGTGCGCTCGCCCTCGCACATCAGATCGCGGAGGTCTCCCCCTCGGTGGTGCGGGCGATCAAGACCGGTCTGCGGGTGACCCTGCACGAGGGGCTCGCAGCCGGCAACACACTCGAGCCGCAGCTGGCCGCGGTGGTGCGGGGACTTCCCGACGGCGACGAGGGGGTGCAGTCGTTCCTGGAGAAGCGCCCCCCGCGCTACCCGGACGCACCCGCCGATCTGCAGGACAAGCTCGACAAGGCGGGAGCGAACCGATGACCCAGCGCCTGCGTGAAGACACGGTCCGAGAGCTCGCCATCGGCTACGGAGTCGCTGCCAACGCGGTCACCTTCGCGGCATCGGCCGAGGAAGCCGGGCGGGTGGCCGAGTCGATCGGCCGACCCGTGGCCATCAAGTTGGTCGCCGACAACGTGGTGCACAAGAGCAAAGCCGGTGGCGTCCTTCTCGCCGTCGAACCCGGGGACGCCCACGAGCGGACCGCCCTTCTGCTCGACGCACAGCGGGCCGCCGGAGCACAGGTACGTGGCGTCACCGTCGAGGCGATGGTCGACACCGGCGTCGAGGCCGTTGTCGGCGGCCTCGACGCCGAAGGATTCGGTCCTGTGGTGATGTTCGGCCACGGCGGCGTCGACATCGAAACCCTCGACGACGTCGTGTTCGCACTGGCGCCGATCGACGAGGCGGACGCCCGGCGGATGATCGCGGGAACCCGATTGGGACGAGTCGTCGAGAAGCGTTTCCCGGACCGGGTGAATGACATCGTCGAGATGATCCTCGCCGTCGGCGGCAAGGCAGGTCTACTCCTCAACGAGGACATCACCGAAGTCGACTTCAATCCGGTCGTCGTCACCGCCGACCGCATCGTCGCCGTCGATGCCCGCGCGACCGCACTCGATGTCACCGAATGCCATGTTCGTCCGGTCCCCGATCCGGCTGCTAGCTACGAGGCCCTGCGGCCGGCCATCTACCCGACGTCGGTCGCGGTCATAGGCGCCTCCGCCGACGAACGCAAGATGGGATTCCGCGCGGTACGTAGCCTCGTCGACTTCGGGTACACCGGGCAGATCCTGCCGGTCAGCGGCAAGAACCCGAGCATCTATGGAGTTGACACGGTTGCCAGTGTCAACGAGCTGCCGCAGAACGTCGACCGCGCGGTCCTGGCCCTGCCGGCGGCCGCGGTCCCGGACACCCTACGGACCCTCGCCGCACGGGGCACCCGGACCGCGCACATCCTCACCGCCGACACCCCGCGCTTCACCGACATCCTGAAGGGCACCGGCCTGCGTGTCCTCGGTCCCAACTGCATCGGCCACTTCACGCCCTACGAGCAGATGACGATGATCTCGACCGCGGCCTCCAGTAACGTACGCGGGCATCTGGCGGTGGTGTCCCAGTCCGGCACCTACGCCGGCGACGTGCTGCGTCGTGGCACCGAGCTGGGACTCGAATTCAGCTTCGTCAGCTCTGTCGGCAACTGCGACGATGTCAGTCCCGCTGAGCTTCTCGCATTCTGCGAGGCGGATCCGCGCACCCACGCGGCAGCGTTCTATCTCGAGGATGACCGGTGGGCCGGCGAGTTCTTCCGACTTGCGCGGACCATGACCAAACCCGTCGTTCTGTTCAAGGGTGGCCGCACCGCGGCCGGCGGTGCGGCCGCGGCCTCGCACACCGGTGCCCTCGCCAGCGATCCACAACTCCTCGAAGACGCGGCCCGCCAAGCCGGTGTTCTACTGGTCGACGACCTCGACCAGCTGCTCGACATTCTCACCGCGCTACAGTTCGTGCCCACGCTCGAGGGGGACAACCTCGCGTTGGTCGGCAGCGGCGGCGGTGTCGCGGTGGTGGGATCCGATCGTGCCGACAAATGGGGGCTGAAATTGGCCCCCTTCGGTGAAGCCACCCGCGCCCAACTGAAGGCATTCGAGGCACCGGGCACCAGCCTGTGCAACCCGATCGACATTCCGATCTGGTCCCTGTTCGACGAGACCGGCAGCTTCACCGGCTCCATCGTCTCCGCGGTCGCCGCCGACGCTGCAATCGACTCGATCTGCGCGTTCCTCGATCTCGGCACCGTCTTCGACATGCAGGACGTCGAGGCCGGAAACAAGCTGGTGCTGTCGCTGACCGAAGACCTGGTCGGCGCCGACCGCGGTGGAACTCCACTTGCACTGGTGC
>JBCEBZ010000028.1:6145-7687 GCA_039206675.1 Rhodococcus sp. (in: high G+C Gram-positive bacteria)
CGCGCCATCAAGCTGCGCAGCGGCTTCGACCAGAACCAGGACGAACTCGTGCGTCAACTCCGCGTCACCGCGGCCAGCGCCAGGGTCGCGGTGTTCGACTCGGTCGACCGTGCCATCGACGCTTTCGGCGGCGTCCGGTGGCTGACGCAGCACGGCAAGCGGGCAGGAGGCGACCTGCAATGACCCGTCCCGACGCCGGGAACCCCACCGTCCCGATCAACACAGCCGAACAGGCGCCGGCGCAACGACCTGGCCTGGCGCTCGTGCTCATCGCCGTGAGTACGTTCCTGTCGATGAGCGTGTGGTTCTCGGCGTCGTTCGTCGTTCCGCAGCTGGTTACCGTGTGGCACCTGAGCGCCGGTGGCTCGTCGTTGCTGACGATCACTGTCCAGGTCGGATTCGTCGTCGGAGCCCTCACCTCCGCGGCGACCGGCCTGGCCGACGCGGTGCCCGCGCGGTTTCTGATGTGCGCCGGCGCCGTCGGTGCGGCGATCGCAAATCTCGGCCTGCTCTGGGCCGACGGACTAGCAGGGGCCCTGCTCCTACGCCTGGCCACCGGTGTCTTCCTCGCCGCCGTCTATCCACCGGCGTTGAAAGAGGTCTCCACGTGGTTTCGGTCGGGCAGGGGAACCGCCTTGGGAGTCATGATCGGAGCACTGACCCTCGGCTCGGCGCTCCCACACCTGGTCAGTTCCTTCGGCGCGGTCCGCTGGGAGGGCGTCATTCTCGTCACGACGATCATGACCGCCGCCGGGGGTGGCTTCGTCCTGCTGCTCAAAGGTGAAGGCCCTTACCCATTTCCGCAGCGTCCGTTCAGTCTCAGAGCTGCATTCGCGAGTCTGCGCAACAAGCACGTCGCCCTAGCGAACATCGGCTACATGGGGCACATGTGGGAGCTGTATGCCATGTGGGCGTGGGTCGGCGCCTTCCTCACCTCCTTGCCGGCAATTGCTGCACTCTCGAACCCCGACACCACCGCGTCGGCACTGTCCTTTCTGTGCATCGGAGCCGGTGCGATCGGATGCTTCGTCGGCGGCAAGCTGAGTGATCGTTTCGGACGAGCACAGTCCGCACTGTGCTGCCTACTCTGCTCCGGCGCGGCAGCCCTCGCCCTCAGTATCGTCGGAAGTGGACCACTTCTGGTCGTCCTCGCGCTCTGTGTCTTCTGGGGGTTCTGGGTCATCGCCGACTCAGCCCAGTTCTCCGCCGTGATCACCGAACACGCAGACCCCGTATTCGTGGGCGGTGCGGTCTCGATCCAGCTCGCACTTGGCTACCTCACCACCACCCTGAGCCTGTGGTTGGTTCCGGTTCTCGTGGAGCAGTGGTCGTGGTCGGTTGCACTCGCCGCGCTAGCGGTAGGTCCTGCAATCGGTGCCGCCGCGATGGCAGTGCTCACCGTCTCGACCAACCGAGACACCGTTACCTGAGACGAGAAACCGTCATGACTTCCTCGCCCAGAAATCCGGATGTCGATGCGCTGTCCACGATCGCCCGGGTCCTCGCCGACCCGGTGCGGCTGCGACTGCTGGCCATCATCAG
>JBCEBZ010000029.1:0-7662 GCA_039206675.1 Rhodococcus sp. (in: high G+C Gram-positive bacteria)
ACATGTGCGAGTTCGTCGCGATCCCCATCCGCTCGGTGAGGATGATCGGATACCCCGCCTTGCGGACGGCCGCGGAGACGCGCCGAACCAGTTCACGGTGAGGCGCGGTGTTGTTGGGAGTCCAGTCGACGATGATCCTGTCGCCGTCGACCCGGACCCGGTTGGTCCGCGTCGGCAGATCTTCGGTGGTGAGGTAGATGTCGAGGCTGCGATCCACCACCGCCTTCAGCGCCCACATCGGCGCCCAGGGCCGTGCCCCCTTCACGTGCGCGGCCTGGAGTTTGCCGAGCATCTGCAGATTCCCGAGCGGGTACTCGTTGTGGGGGCCGGCGACGTACCAGTCGTTGATCCCCAGTGTCTTCTGCCACGCGGTCGTGTTGGTCCGGAAGGGATTGACTCCCATGAAGAACGTGCTGTTGTGCACCATGTAGTTCCGGCCCAGCAGGCCCGACGAGTTGCCGAGCCCGTCCGGATTCCGTTCGTCGGCCGAGCGGAGCAGCAGCGCCGCGGTGTTGACCGCCCCCGCCGAGACCACGAACTGGTTGGCGACGATCCGGATCGTGCGACCGCGGAACTCGGCCTCCGCGGCGACGATGCGCGGGCCCTTCGCGTCGGTGAGCAGGCGCGTCACCTTCGCTTCGGTGAGCAGGCGCACCCGGTCCGACTCGAGCGCCGGACGCAACGCGCGGTTCTCCGCCTCACTCTTGTGATCGGTCTGCGACGGGGTGCCGTCCGACGCCGTCGACTGCCGGCGATGCTCCTGCGTCGTCAGGTTCATGCCGTTCGGGGTGTGGAACGGGTGCAGTCCCTGGTCGCGGAGCGAGGACGCGAAACGCTCGATGGTCGGTTCGTGCGGCAACGGGGGCAGCGGGTACGGCGACGACCGCGGTGGTTCCGTCGGATCCTCGCCGTCGATGCCGTGTACCTGGTAGAGACGCTCGGCCTCGGCGTAGAACGGTTCGAGATCGGCGTAGCTGAACGGCCACTTCGGTGAGATGCCGTCGTAGTGCTGCGTCTCCTCGAAATCCGTGACGCGGAAGCGGGGGAGGCTGCCGCCGTAGAACTTGGTGTTGCCTCCCACCCAGTAGTAGACACCGGGCTGGAACGGCTCGCCGTTGCTGCCGTCGAACCACGGTTCCGCGGTCTTGTACCGCCCCGCGAGAAACATCTCCGCGGCCTGCGAGTTCTCCACCTCGCGGGGGAGGAACCGGCCGCGCTCGACGACCAGGACGTCGAGGTCCCGGTCCCTGAGCGCCCACGCGAGTGTCGAACCACCCATTCCGGATCCGACGACCACGACATCGGCGGTGACCGTGTCGGAGTCGCCCACTTCGACCACCGCGCCCTCGCGCAGCGGTGAATACGCGTCGATCTGATCGTGTCCCGACGCCTTCACAGGTGCTGTTCCTTGGCTCGGGTCGCCCAGTACTCGTCCTGACGCTCGTCCTCGATGTATGCGGGAACGGGGAAGTCCCACCAGCCGGGAACCCAGGGTCCCGCGGCGTCGCGGTCTGTCGGGATCTCGATCAGCGCAGGCACTTTCGCGTCGAAGGCCTTCTGATACGTGCTCTCGAGATCGGCCGGGTCGTCCACCCGGAACGATTCGAGTCCGAAGGACTGGCCGAGCGCCTTGAAATCGGGGCTGTACGGGGTGCCGTCGGGGCGGTTGAACTCGGTGCCGATGTGCCGGCTGGTCTGCTTGCGCTGTCCGCCGCGGATGGACATGAAGCCCGCGTTGTCCTGGACCACGAAGACCACCGGAATATCGTGCTGCACACAGACACCGATCTCCTGCGACGTCATGAGGAAGTCACCGTCGCCGACGACGCACGCCACCTGGCGGTCGGGGGCTGCGAGCTTGGCGCCGATCGCGGCGGGCACGGCCCAGCCCATCGACGAGAATCCGCCGGACGTCAGGTGGGTGCGCGGGTGATACACCGGGAAGGTCTGCTTCACCGCGCCCTGGGTGTTGCCGGACCCGGCGACGATGATGCCGTCCCGTTCCATCACCGACCGCAGGCCGCCGAGGGGGCGCTGCGACGTGAACGGGAACCGGTCGGAGTCGCGACGTCCGGCGAGTTTGGACTCCCACTCCGCTTTCAGCTGCTCGAGTTCGGCGAGGTATTCGGACCGGTCCGCGCCGACCCGGGGGAGCGAGCCGACGATCGCGGCGACGGTCGGCTTGGCATCGGCGACGATGCCGACCTCGGCCGGGTAGTTCTTGCCGATCTCGTGCGGGTCGATGTCGATGTGAATCAGCTTCGCCGGCGGGATCGAGAACGTCACGCCCTGTGCGTAACTCGACGACGACCAGTCGGTGAAGCGGCAGCCGATCGAGATCACCACATCGGCGCGGGACGCGATCGTGTTGCCGACGATCGTTCCGGTCTGCCCGACGCGACCGGCGAACAGTGCGTGATCCTCGGGGAACGCGCCCTTGCCGTTCCACGTGGTGACCACGGGGATCTGCCACGCCTCGGCGAGGGCGAGCACCTCGTCGGCCGAGTCGGACGTGATGGCGCCGCCGCCGACCACGATCACCGGCCGGCGGGAGTCGCGGAGCACGGCGACGGCCTTGTCGATCGCCAGCGGGTCGGGCTGCTGGAGCCCGATCGGCAGCCGTCGGGCGAGGTCGTGGAGGTCGACGTCGGCGGCCTCGGCCTGCACGTCCATCGGCACCTCGATGTGCGCCGGGCCCGGGCGGCCGGTCAGCATGGTGCTGAACGCGCGGTGCATGATGAATGGCAGTTCCTCCACGCGGGTGGCTACCCAGCTGCGCTTCGACACGGCGTCGGTGACCTGCGGGAAGCCGTTGTCGGTGTGCCGTTCGAGTTCCTGGAGCAGACCGCGCCCGCGCATGTGGGTGGGCGGCCCGCCGGTGATGCACAGCAGACTCGTCGAGTCGCTGTACGCGGTCGCGAGGCCGAGCACGGTGTTCGCCGCGCCCGCCCCGATCGACGCCACCGCGGCCATCGGCTTTCCGGACACCCGGTAGTACCCGTCCGCGAGGTGTGTGGCGCTCTGCTCGTGGTAAACCTGGATGAACGGGATCTCGGACCCCTTCTCCAGGAACGCATCGGTGAGCGACCAGATGCCGTGCCCGGGAATCCCGGTGACGTACTCGACGCCGTACTGCTTCAGGACCTGGGCGACCACCTGCCCGCCGGTCAATTTCGCCATGATCGTGTCTCCTCGATTCTCAGTGCGCGACGCGGGCCGCGTAGCGCAATCCCTGCTTGGTCAGTCGGCGTACGTTCGGATCCGACAGGTCTGCCGGTGTGTGGCCGATCGAGTGGTAGAAGACCCGGCCTGCGCCCCACTGCCGCACCCACGCCACCGGGCTGCGCAGTCCGTCCAGCCAGGGCAGGTGCTCGCCGGTGAACTCTGTTTCCGCAAGCACGTGGTTGTTCGGATCGATGTGCATGTAGTACTGCTCGGACGCCACCGCGAAATCCTCGACACCGGCGGTCACCTCGTGTGCGCGGTCGGTGATGTTCACCTTGTACGGCTGGGGGAATGCCTCTCCCGCAGGGTGTTCGACGAAATCGCCGCCCAGGAGGAAGTGGTACTTCAGGCTCGCCCGGAATGCGGCCGCCGCGCCGTGCCACGCCGCGACCCCGGTTCCAGCGGCGACGGCGTCGAGCAGGTTCTTCTCCTGCGAATCGCTGAGGTCTTCGGTGGTGAGCGCGTTGTTCCAGCCGAGCACGATCAGGTCGTAACCGGTCAGGTCGCGGTCGAGGGTGAAGATGTCCTGCGACTCCTCGACCTGGTAGTTCAGCTCGGCAAACAGTTCGCGTGCCCACGCGGCGATGTCGTACGGATGGTGGCCGGGCCAGCCGCCGTAGAGGTAGAGGACCTTGGTCATGAGTGCTCCCATGGATGGTGAAACCGGGTAGTGAAAAGCCGATGGTGAAACGATTAACTTATGGTGGTGAATCGTATCACCGACTGAAGAGCTGTCAATGGGGGAATGTCGAGGGGGCGGTCGAGTGCGTCGGGACGCGGACTAGGATCGGTCTTCGCCATTCGTGCGCTTCGGTGCGCCGGCGGCCGATTGCGGCCGATGATTGCGGACGAGGGGAGTGCCACGTGGTCACGATGAAGGACGTCGCCAAGGCCGCCGGAGTGTCGGTCGCCACCGTTTCCTACGCCTTCAGCAAGTCGTCGAAGGTCTCTGCGACACAACGGGAACGCATCTATTCCGTCGCCGCGGATCTCGGCTATGCCGGGCCGAACATCGCCGGGAGCAGTCTGCGGTCGGGGCGGATCGGCGCGGTCGGCGTGATCGTGCCCGATTCCCCGGTGCAGGCACTCGAGGATCCGTCGGTGACCCTGCTGATGAAGGGCATCGCCGAGATCGGGAACTCGGCCGACATCGCTCTCACCCTGTTCCCGGCCTCCCGTGGGGGCGCCGCGGATTCCCCGCCGAACTCGCTCGTTCTCCGCGGCCTCGTGGACGGCGTGGTCATCCACAACGTCCCCGACGGCCATCCCCTCGTCGAGGCGATCATCGCCCGCGGCATTCCGGCCGTCGTCGTCGATTCGCCACGAAGCGCGGGACTGCCGTTCGTAGCCATCGACGACCGGAACGGTGCCTACCTGCAGATGGACCACATCCTGAAACTGGGCCACCGACGTGTCGGGATCATCGTCGACAAACTCGACCAGCGCACCGACTGCCGGATGGCCACGTTGGACGACGTCGGTGCGGCGACCGAACGCAATGCACGCGAACGCCTCGCCGGCTACCTCGACGCGGCCCGCGACCATCACCTCCCGGTGGAGGACCTGTCCATCGTGGTGGCAGGAAACATCGATCGTGCCGCCGGCGACGAGGCCACCCGGATCCTGCTCGAGTTCGCGCAGCCCACCGCCCTCGTCGCGACGTCCGACGTGCACGCGGTGGCGGCGTGGCAGGTGCTGCGCGAGCGCGGACTCGCGGTGCCGGGCGACATGTCCGTCATCGGATTCGACGACGCGCCCGTCGCAGAACTTCTCGGTCTCAGCACGATTCACCAGCCGATCGTCGAGAAGGGCCGCGCGGCGGCCACGATTCTGCTCGACCGGCTGGGCGGCGGCACACGCACCCGGTCGCTGATGAAGACGTCGCTCGTCGTCCGCGCGAGCACCGCGCCGCCGCGCGGATGACGGCGATGCCCCGCGCCGGCCGAGGGGCATCCCTCATGATGAATCGATGACGAGTGCGATGCCGCGACTGGGCGTGACGTTCATCCCGACCATCGAACCCGAGCGGTTGAAGGACTTCGCGCGGGTCGCCGAGGACAGTGGCCTCGACGAGATCTGGTTGTGGGAAGACTGTTTCAAGGAGAGCGGCGTCGCGTCGGCGGCCGCTGCGCTCGCGTGGACGGAGCGGATCCACGTCGGCGTCGGGTTGATGCCCGTCCCGCTGCGCAACGTCGCGCTCACCGCGATGGAGATCGCCACGCTGTCCCGGTTGTTCCCCGGCCGGGTGATCGCAGGTGTCGGCCACGGTGTTCAGGACTGGATGGAGCAGGTGGGCGCCCGGGCGGCGTCACCGATGACACTCCTCGAGGAGTACACGGTCGCGCTGCGGGCGCTGCTCGACGGCGAGTCGGTGAGCACGCAGGGGCGGTACGTCCGGCTCGACAACGTGAAACTCGACTGGCCCCCGGCCGAGCGGGTTCCGTTGATGCTCGGCGGCGAGGGCCCCAAGTCGATACGGCTCGCGGCGCGTCTGGGTGACGGCAACCTGGTCACGTCTGCCGTGAGCGACGATGACATCCGCCGGACCCTCGGTCTGATCGCGGAGGAGATCGGCGGCGCCCGGGCCGCCTCGCATCACGTCGTCGTCCCGAAGATCGCCGCTACCGGCGACCGTGCGCAGCGGCGGGTGGACGAGGAAGTGGCGCGGTGGAAGAAACCGGTCGACGCGGGAATCGGGGTCGCCGGGGACGCGGACACCATCGCCGCGGAAGTGCGGAGACTCGCCGATCTGGGCGCGACGTCCGTGGCGATCGCGCCGACCGAGGACGAACCGGATCTGCTGGGCTTCGTCGAGTTCCTCGGCCGCGACGTCAGGCCCCTCCTCCCCATGTGAGTGGCAAAGCGTGCGCGAGCACACTTTGCCACTCACATGTCAGGTGGCGGTGGGCCAGGTGTCGGACAGGGTGTAGCCGGTGGGGAAGGGGTCGGCCGGGTCGAGCCCGACCTGGCTGAGTTCGGTGATGTACGCCTGGCCGCTCACGCGGGGGACCACGGCGTCGTACGTTCCGACCTTCGTCAGCCTGTCGATCCGGCTCTCGAAGCGACTGCCGATCACCGATTCGTGCACGAATTTCTCCCCGACCTCGATGAGTCCTTTCGCCCTCAACACCGCCAGCCGGGCGGACGTACCGGTGCCGCAGGGCGACCGGTCGAGCCGGCCGGGGGAGACGACCACCGCGTTGCGGGCAGTGAGGACCCCGTCGGTGCGGGAGAGCGGGCCGACGAATTCGGTCTGGGTGATTCCGGCGAACTCGGGATTCGTCGGGTGCACCACCGGGATCTGCTCGGCGGCGGCGGTCTTGAGTTTCTGTCCGAGGTCGCAGATCTCGCGCGCCTCGTCGGGTTGCAACTTCAATCCGAGTTGGCCGGCGTCGGCGAGCACGTAGGCCATGCCGCCCCACGCCACGTCGACGGTGAGGGTGCCGTAGCCGTCGAGTTCGAGCGGCACCCCGATCTCGTAGGCGAACGCGGGCTGATTCTCGAATTCGACGCTCGTCACCTTGCCGTTCTCGCAGGTGCAGCGGATGCGAATGAGCCCGGCGGGTGCCTCCAGCACGATGTCGGTGACCGGTTCGACCATCGGAATCATGCCGGTCTCGAGCAGCGCGGTGGCGACACACATGGTGTTGCTGCCCGACATTGCCGGGTACTCCGTGGACTCGGCGATGACGTAGCCCATCTGGGCCTCGGGGTCGGTCGCCGGGACGACGAAGTTGACGCACTGGGTCACCGAGCCGCGCGGCTCGTGGAGCAGAAGTTGCCGGAGGTCGTCGCGGTGCTCGCGGAAGTGTTTCATCTTGTCGAAGACGGTGGCACCGGGGACGTCGCCGATTCCGCCGGTGACGACGTTGTTGATCTCGCCCCCGACGTGACACTTCACTACGTTGACTACTCGACTCCAGCGCACGATCTTCCTCCGGGTGTTCGTCGGTGTTGCGGTGGCCGGGTTCTACCCTGCCAGGGCTGAACTTCTTTTCGCCTGCCGGCGAGAGGCGAGGCCGGCAGCAGGGGTGGTTGCTGCCGGCCTCTGCGCACGTGTCGGGGAAGGGTCACTCCGTGATGAACGCGCGCGGTCTGGGTAACCGGCCCTAGCTGCGGGCGTAGGTGAGTCCGGTCTCGGCGATGAGCTTGGTCAGCTCTTCCTTCTTGTCGGCGGGCAGCTCACCGTACGGGGCGCGGGGCACTCCGAGGTCCACGCCGACGGCCTGCGCGGCGGCCTTGGTGGCCACGGCGTAGCCCTCCTTGCCGAGGAAGTCGAGGACGTTCCACAGCCGCTTGAAGATTTCGAGGGCCTCGGTGTACTTGCCGGCCTTGGCGAGTTCGTAGATCGCGACGCACTCCCTGGGTGCGAAGTTCGGTGCGCCCCAGATGGACCCGGCGGCGCCGGCGGAGAAGGCGGGCAGCACGATGGTGTCC
>JBCEBZ010000030.1:0-8417 GCA_039206675.1 Rhodococcus sp. (in: high G+C Gram-positive bacteria)
CCGGCTCCGCCTGCGCGGTGTCGTCGGAGACCGGCTCCGCCTGCGCGGTGTCGTCCGCGACCGGTTCGCCGCCGGAGGGCCGCAGATCCGCCGGATCCTCGCGCCCCTTGGTGGCGGCGAAGACATACACCACGGCCGCGACGAACACCAGGGCGGAGGTGAACGAGTTCACGCGGACACCGGCGATGAGGCTCGCATGGTCGCTGCGCATCAGTTCGATCCAGAAGCGCCCGGCGCAGTACCCGGCCACGTACAGGGCGAACAGGCGGCCGTGCCCGATGCGGAACCGGCGATCGACCCACACGAGCAGGATCACGATCAGCACGTTCCACAGCGCCTCGTACAAGAACGTCGGATGCACGACGAACGCGACCTCGCCGGTGGACACCCCGTCGATCAGCTGCGGAGACACCTGGCCGAGGTCGTTGCGGCGCTCGAAGATCTCGAGCCCCCACGGAACGTCGGTCTCGCGACCGTAGAGTTCCTGGTTGAAGTAGTTTCCGAGCCGTCCGATCGCCTGCGCGAGCAGGATGGCCGGCGCGACCGCATCACCCAGTGCGGGCAGCGGGATCCCGCGGCGCCGGCAACCGATCCAGGCGCCGACACCGCCGAGCGCCACGGCGCCCCAGATCCCGAGGCCGCCCTGCCACACCTTCAGGGCGTCGACGGGATCGCCGCCCTCCCCGAAGTACGTCGGCCAGTCGGTCATCACGTGGTAGAGGCGGCCGCCGATCAGTCCGAACGGCACCGCCCAGATGGCGATGTCGAGGACGGTGCCCTTCTCGCCGCCGCGGGCGACCCAGCGGCGGTCACCCCACACGATCGCAACCACGATCCCGACGATGATGAACAGCGCGTACGCGCGCAGGGCCACCGGTCCGACATACCAGACGCCTTGGGGCGGACTCGGAATGTAGGCCAGTACGTCCACAGTGGAAGTCACGACGCCACGGTAGCGGAGCGAACGCCCTCGGCGAGTTCCTCCGTCAGCGAGCGCACCGCGTCCAGACCGCTCTCCGCCGCGGAGACCAGTGCGGACCCGACGATGACCGCGTCGGCGTAGGCGGCGATCTCGGCGGCCTGCGCGCCGGAGCGGACACCCAGTCCGACACCCACCGGAATGTCCGAGTGGGCGCGGATGCGGGCCGTCAGTTCGGGCGCCATCGACGACACGGCGTCACGGGCGCCGGTGACGCCCATCGTGGATGCGGCGTAGACGAACCCGCTGCTGGCGTCGAGGGTGATCGCGAGACGCTCCTCGGTGGACGACGGCGCGACGAGGAAGATCCGGTCGAGGTCGTGTTCCTTCGACGCGGCGATCCACTCGCCGGCTTCCTCGGGGATGAGGTTGGGGGTGATCAGCCCGAGGCCGCCTGCGCTCGCCAGATCGCGGGCGAACTTGTCGACGCCGTACTGCAGAACGGGGTTCCAGTACGTCATCACGACGGCCTTGCCGCCGACGGAGGCGATCGCCTCGACGACCGTGAACACGTCGCGCACCCGGACACCGTTCTGCAGCGCCGTCTCGGCCGCCGCCTGGATGGTGGGTCCGTCCATCACCGGGTCGGAGTACGCGATGCCGACCTCGACGATGTCGCAACCGGATTCGACCATCGCCTTGAACACGTCGATGGATTCCGGCACGGTGGGGAACCCGGCCGGGAGGTACCCGACGAGCGCGGCACGCTTCTCCTCGCGGCACTGCGCGAACGTCGGGGCGAGGCGCGAGAGTCGTTCGCTCACTTGGCCGAACCTTCCTTGTCAGTCGTGGTGGTCTCGGTCGAGTCGTCCGGATCGAACAGTCCGAACCACTTGGCGGCCGTGTCCATGTCCTTGTCGCCGCGCCCGGACAGGCTGACGACGATGATCGCACCCTCCCCCAGTTCGCGGCCCAGTCGCAGCGCACCGGCGACGGCGTGGGCGGACTCGATGGCCGGGATGATGCCCTCGCGTTCGGACAGCAGCCGGAGCGCGTCCATGGCCTCCGAGTCGGTGACCGGCTCGTAGGTGGCGCGGCCGATGTCCTTGAGGAGCGCATGTTCCGGGCCGACCCCGGGGTAGTCGAGGCCCGCGGAGATCGAGTGCGACTCGATGGTCTGGCCGTCCTCGTCCTGCAGCAGGTACGAGTACGCGCCCTGGAACGCGCCCGGGGTGCCCCCGGCGAACGTGGCGGCGTGCCTTCCGGTCTCGACGCCGTCACCGGCGGCCTCGTACCCGACCAGCCGCACGGACGGGTCGTCGAGGAAGGCGTGGAAGATGCCGATGGCGTTGGAACCGCCGCCGACGCACGCCGTCACGGCGTCGGGCAGCCTGCCCGTCAGCGCCTGCACCTGGACCCGCGTCTCCAGACCGACGACGCGCTGGAAGTCGCGGACGATGGTCGGGAACGGGTGCGGTCCGGCGGCGGTGCCGAAGCAGTAGTAGGTGTTGTGGGCGTTGGTGACCCAGTCGCGCAGCGCCTCGTTGATCGCGTCCTTCAGGGTCCGCGACCCCGACTCGACCGACACCACCGCCGACCCGAGCAGCCGCATGCGGGCGACGTTCAGAGCCTGCCGCTCGGTGTCGACGGCGCCCATGTAGATGATGCATTCCAGACCGAGGAGCGCGCAGGCGGTGGCGGTGGCCACACCGTGCTGGCCGGCGCCGGTCTCCGCGATGATGCGGGTCTTGCCCATGCGCTTGGCGAGCAGTACCTGCCCGAGCACGTTGTTGATCTTGTGCGAGCCGGTGTGGTTGAGGTCTTCGCGCTTGAGGATCAGCCGCGCCCCACCGGCGAACTCGCTCATCCGCGTCGCCTCGAAGATCGGGGACGGACGGCCGGTGTAGTCGCGCTGGAGGCGGTCGAGTTCGTTCAGGAACGACTCGTCGCCGCGCGCCTTCTCGTACTCGGCGGTGACCTCCTCGATCACCGCCATCAGGGCCTCCGGCACGTGCCGTCCGCCGTACACGCCGAAGTGCCCTCCGGCATCGGGGTCGTGCGTCGTGCGCTCGGCGATTCCGGCGCTGGCAGTCGGCAGATTGCCACCCTTGAAGACGGTTTCCTGATTACGTGAAGTCACAGGTCCAGTCTGCCTCGAGGCCGGGTTCCGCCGCCGTCGGGGTCAGGTCCGCCGGGGTGGCCTCAGCGCGACGGCTTGGGGCAGGACGGGTGCGCGCCGGCGTTGACCAGATCGGCCACCGCTTTGCGCGGATCACCGCTGGTGACGAGGCCTTCGCCGACCAGCACGGCGTCGGCTCCCGCACCGGCGTACGCCAGCAGGTCGGCCGTGCCGCGCACCCCGGACTCCGCGATCTTGATGATCTCGGTGGGCAGTCCGGGAGCGATCTCGCCGAACGTGTTCTTGTCGACCTCGAGCGTCTTGAGGTTGCGCGCGTTGACACCGATGACCTTGGCGCCCGCTTCGATCGCCCGGTTCGCTTCTTCCTCGGTGTGGACCTCGACGAGGGCCGTCATGCCCAGCGACTCCGTCCGGTCGATCAGCGACGCGAGCGCGTCCTGCTCGAGGGCGGCGACGATGAGCAGCACCATGTCGGCGCCGTGCGCGCGGGCCTCGTGGATCTGGTACGGCCCGACGATGAAGTCCTTGCGGAGGATCGGAATGCTCACCGCGCGGCGGACGGCGTCGAGGTCCGCGAGGGATCCCTGGAACCGGCGCTCCTCGGTGAGCACGCTGATCACGCGGGCGCCACCGGCCTGGTAGGCGGCGGCCAGTTCGGCGGGATCGGCGATGTCGGCGAGCGCACCCTTCGAGGGGCTGGCGCGCTTGACCTCGGCGATGACTCCGATGCCCGGCTCGAGCAGGGCGGCCGCGGCATCGAGGGCCGGCGGTGCGGCGGCGGCGGCAGCCTTGACTGCGGCGAAGTCAAGGACGGCTTCGCGGGCGGCGACGTCGGCGCGCACCCCGTCGAGAATCGAGTCGAGAACGGTCATCGTGGCCCGAGTCCTTTCTGGGCAGAAACCCGATGTGAGGAACATCATCAGGGGTGAAGCCAGCCTAGATGGCACTCTGATTGTGTTTACGTCCGGGTACCCGGGTCCTCGTCCGAACCGTCAACTTGATCGACAGGTTCGGCTTTCTTGTCTTCCACCGTGGGGTCCTCCCCCGCGTCCAGGGCGTCCCAGAGCATGCGCTGGGTGACGGGCTCGCCCACGGAATCGGCACCGGCCTTCTTCGCCGCGTCACGTCGCGCACCGGGGCTGTCGTACTTGGAGGACAGCCCCGCCCGCACCCGCGGCCTGCGGACGAGTTCCACCGCGGCGGCGAGCGCCGCCAGGGCGCCCACCAGCACGAGAACGGCGGGTCCGGCGTGCACGGACACCGACTGGACCTCGGCCCGGCCCGGCAACTCGGCCAGCCGCGCCGCCTCGTCGTCGGAGGCGCCGGACACGAGCAACCCCACCGCCGGGACCGCCGCCGCGACGGCCACCACCGCGACGAGCACACCCAGCACGCGCAGGGCCCAGCCCTTCACGGCGAACGACGCCGCGATCGCGGCGACCAGGGTCAGTGCCAGCGGCGTGAGCGCCGCGGCCCAGGTTCCGCCGACAAGCACCGACGTGCGTTCCTCACCCAGCCCGTCGGAGGAGGTGACCTCCACCCACGTCATCCGCGAGGCGCCCCACAGGCACACCGCGGCGACCGCCAGGAGCAGCACCGCGAACATCGACCGGCGACGCCCCGTCCGCGCGGGTTCCCGGGCAGGCTCCGACGCGTCGCTCACTGCGTGCCGCCTCCCAGGGTCTTCAGCGTGTGCGCCGCCGCGATCGCGCTGAGCACCGCCATCGCCTTGTTCCGCGCCTCGGTGTCCTCGTACTCGGGGTTCGAGTCGGCGACGACGCCCGCGCCCGCCTGGACGTACCCGATGCCGTCCTTGATCAGCGCGGTGCGGATCGCGATGGCCGTGTCGGCGTCGCCCGCGAAGTCGAGGTACCCGATGATGCCGCCGTAGATGCCCCGGCGGGTGGGTTCGAGTTCCTCGATCAGCTGCATCGCCCGGACCTTCGGCGCGCCCGACAGGGTGCCCGCCGGGAAGCAGGCGGTGACGGCGTCGAGGGCCTGCTTGCCGTCCGCGAGGTGACCGGTGACGGTGGAGACGAGATGCATCACGTGGCTGTACCGCTCGATGTGGCGGTAGTCGTGGACCTTCACCGTGCCCGGTTCGCAGACGCGCCCGAGGTCGTTGCGGCCCAGGTCGACGAGCATCAGGTGCTCCGCGTTCTCCTTCTCGTCGGCGAGCAGGTCCTTCTCGAGCAGGATGTCCTCCTCCTCGGTGTGCCCGCGCCACCGGGTGCCCGCGATCGGGTGCGTGGTGGCCACGCCCTCCGAGACGGTCACCAGCGCCTCCGGGCTCGAGCCGACGATCGAGAACGCGGTCTCCCCGTCGCCGTTCGGCACGTTGAGGAGATACATGTACGGGCTGGGATTGGAGGCGCGCAGCATCCGGTACACGTCGATCGGGTCGGCGGTGCAGTCGATCTCGAAACGCTGCGACAGCACCACCTGGAAGGCCTCGCCGGCCTCGATGTCGCCGACGAGTTTCTGCACGTCGGCGCCGAACCCTTCGGTGGTGCGCTGACGGCGGTAGTCGGGGGCCGGTTTCGCAAATGTGGACACGGTCGACGACGCCGGAGCCGACAGGGCCCGCGTCATCCGGTCCAGCCGCTCCACCGCGGAGTCGTAGGCCTCGTCGACGCGTTCGTCCGTGCCGTCCCAGTTGACGGCGTTGGCGATCAGGGTGATGGCGCCCTCGTGGTGGTCGACGGCCGCGAGATCCGTGGCCAGCAGCATCACCATCTCGGGGACCTGCAGGTCGTCGGTGGCGTGCTCGCCGATGCGCTCGATGCGCCGGACCGCGTCGTATCCGAGGAAGCCGACCATGCCGCCGGTCAGCGGCGGCAGGTCGGGAAGCCGCTCGCTGCGCAGCAGTTCGAGGGTCTGGCCGAGGGCGGCGATCGGATCGCCGCCGGACGGTGCGCCCGCGGGAACGTTGCCGTACCAGGCGGCTTCACCGTCGACGACGGTCAGCGCGGCGGGGCTGCCCGCGCCGATGAACGACCATCGCGACCACGATCGGCCGTTCTCCGCCGACTCGAGCAGGAAGGTGCCGGGCCGGTTCGCCGCCAGTTTGGTGTACGCGGACAGCGGTGTTTCCGCGTCTGCCAGCACCTTGCGCGTCACCGGGACGACCCGGTGTTCGGCGGCGAGAGCGTGGAACTGCTCACGTGTGGTGGTCGAGTCGGACCCGCCGTCGGCCGGGGTGGCGGCGGACTCGGGTGCGGGAATCGTGGTGGGCTCGCCGTGCATGCGGACCATCATCCCAGGCGCGCTCGTACCGTCTGCGTGCGCGGGTAGCCTCGGCACCCATGAAGCCAGGTCAGCTCGCACCGGAATTCACCCTGCCCGATCAGGACGGCATCGCACGATCGCTGTCGAGCCTCCTCGAGGACGGCCCCCTGGTGCTGTTCTTCTACCCCGCGGCGTCGACGCCGGTCTGCACCGCCGAGGCCTGCCATTTCCGTGACCTCGGGATCGAGTTCGCCGCGGTGGGAGCGTCGCGCGCCGGGATCAGCACCGATGCGGTGGCGAAGCAGGCGTCGTTCGCGCAGGCACAGTCGTTCGACTACCCGCTGCTGTCGGACACCGACGGGGCCGTCGCGGAGAAGTTCGGGGTCCGGCGCGGACTGCTCGGCAAACTCGCCCCCGTCAAGCGGTCGACGTTCGTCATCGACACCGACCGCACCGTGCTCGAGGTCATCTCGAGCGAGTTCCGCGCGAACACGCACGGCGATCAGGCGCTGGCCTTCCTCCGGACGCGTCAGGCCACCTGAATCGACCGCTTGGCCAGTCCCATCCAGAATCCGTCGATCACCTGCCGGGGAATCTGCTCGGGGTCGCTCGACGCGCCGAGCGTGACGAAGAGCGGCGCGAAGTGCTCGATCGTCGGGTGTGCGTACGGCATCCCCGGCGCCAGCGACCGGAAGTCGATCAGCGAGTCCACGTCGCCCGCGGCGAGACGCTCGTTCGCCCAGGCGTCGAACTCGGAGGACCAGCCCGGCGCCGTCGCGTCGGGTGACGGGTCGCGCAGGAACGGCAGTCCGTGGGTGGTGAATCCGGAACCGACGATCAGCACGCCCTCGTCGCGCAGGGGGCGCAGCCGCTCGCCGAGGTGCAGCAGGCGCTGCGGGTCGAGGGTCGGCAGCGAGATCTGGAGGACCGGGATGTCGGCGTCCGGGTACATGACCGTCAACGGCACGTAGGCGCCGTGGTCGAGGCCGCGGTGCGGCTGATGCGACACCGTCTCGTCGTCCGGCATGAGCGCCGCGACCTGCGCCGCGAGTTCGGGGGCGCCGGGCGACTCGTACGTGGTCCGGTAGAAGCGTTCGGGGAAGCCGCCGAAGTCGTAGACGAGGGGCGTGCCGGTGGTGGTGGATCCGATCGTGAGCGGCGCCGATTCCCAATGCGCCGACACCATGAGAATGGCCGTGGGCCGTGGCAGATCGCCCGCCCACTTCGCCAGTTGCGACACCCACAGGTCGCTGTCCACCAGCGGCGGCGCGCCGTGGCTGAGGAACAGGGCGGGCATGGCGTTGGTCATCGCGACTCCTTCGGATCGAGGTCCGGCGTCGGCGACGAAGTGAACCCGTCACCGACGCTTATGTTGAACCTTCAAGTTAGTATAGGAGTCAACATGCGGGCGCGGCAACTATTCCCCGGGCACGAATCGGCCCCGCGACGTGCTAACTATGGTGGACACGCTGCACGCGTGGATCGACGTACGGACGGAGGACACCACCGATGAGTGGTAACGACGAGGGCAAGTCGGACCAGCCCGACACCCGATGGCTCGACGCAGAGCAGCAGGAGGCCTGGCTCACCCTCATCGCACTGGTCACCCGGCTACCCGCCGCACTCGACACCCAACTCCAACGCGACTCCGCACTCACCCACTTCGAGTACTTCGTCCTCGCCTCGCTCTCGGGCGAAGCGAACCGGCGTCTGCAACTGTCCCTGCTCGCCCAGCGCGCCAACGCATCACTGTCGCGGCTGTCCCACGTCGTCACCAAAATGGAGAAAGCCGGCTGGGTGCGCCGCGAAAGCATCCGCGGCAGCCGCGGCTCCGACGCCGTCCTCACCGACGAAGGCATGGCCAAGGTCGTCGAGGCCGCGCCGCCGCACGTCGAATCCGTCCGGTCACTGATCTTCGACGGCCTCTCCGCCGACCAGGTCCGTCAACTGTCCGAACTGTCCGGCGCCATGCTCACCCAACTCGACAAAAGCATCGCCTCCGGAACCGGCCGAGCCTGACAGCTCAGCTCACCCCAGCCGTGTCCCGGCACCTCACCCCAGCCGTGTCCCGGCAGCTCAACCCAGCGGCGTCCCGCCGACACCCCAACTGTCGCGCGGCACCTCGGTGAT
>JBCEBZ010000030.1:8517-28695 GCA_039206675.1 Rhodococcus sp. (in: high G+C Gram-positive bacteria)
CTCAACCCAGCGGCGTCCCGCCGACACCCCAACTGTCGCGCGGCACCTCGGTGATCGTCACCCACACCGCCGCGGGATCCTTACCCGTCGCGTCGGCGTAGGCCTTCGTGACCGCCTCGATCGTGGCGCGCTTCTGCTCCGCCGAGAGTCCCGGCGTCTGACTGATCTGAATGAGTGGCATGGCGGACATTCTGCCCGACAGCCTGCGCTCTAGTCGGCGGCGAGCAGCACGTCCGAGTCGAAGCAGGTGTGCGTGCCCGTGTGGCACGCCGCCCCCTCCTGGTCGACGACGAGCAGCACCGTGTCGCCGTCGCAGTCGAGTCGCACCTCGTGGACGTACTGCGTGTGACCGGACGTCTCGCCCTTCACCCAGTACTGCTGACGGGAGCGGGAATAGTACGTGCCCTTACGGGTGTCGAGGGTGCGCGCGAGGGCCTCGTCGTCCATCCACGCCACCATCAGCACGTCGCCCGTCGACCGCTCCTGCGCGACGGCGCTGAACAGTCCCGCCTCGTTGCGCTTGAGCCGTGACGCGATGGCCGGGTCGAGACTCATCGGACGGTGATCCCTTCTGCACGCATCGACTTCTTGACGTCGCCGATCGTCATGTCGCCGAAGTGGAAGACGCTGGCGGCGAGGACGGCGTCCGCGCCGGCCCCGACGGCGGGGGCGAAGTGCTCGACGGCGCCCGCTCCCCCGCTGGCGATCACCGGCACGTCGACGGCGGCGCGGACCGCGCGGATCATCGGCAGGTCGAAGCCGGCCTTCGTGCCGTCCGCGTCCATCGAGTTGAGCAGGATCTCCCCGACGCCCAGTTCGGCGCCGCGGACCGCCCATTCGACGGCATCGATTCCGGTGCCGCGCTTGCCGCCGTGGGTCGTGACCTCCCACCCCGACGGGGTGTCGGGCTGCCCCTGCGGCACGGTGCGCGCGTCCACGGACAGCACGATGCACTGGGAGCCGAAGCGTTCGCTCAGTTCACGGAGCAACTCGGGCCGCGCGATCGCGGCGGTGTTGACGCTCACCTTGTCGGCGCCGGCACGCAGCAACCGGTCGACGTCCTCGACGGTGCGGACACCGCCGCCGACCGTGAGCGGGATGAACACCTGCTCCGCCGTCCGGCTCACCACGTCGAGCATGGTGCCCCGATCCGCAGTCGACGCGGTGACGTCGAGGAACGTGAGTTCGTCGGCGCCCTGGGCGTCGTACGCGGCCGCCAGTTCGACCGGGTCGCCCGCGTCCCGCAGGTTCTCGAAGTTGACGCCCTTGACGACGCGTCCGGCATCGACGTCCAGACACGGGATCACTCGAACCGCCAGAGTCATTGCGTACGCCCTCCTGAAGGCTCGGAACGGGGATCACCCAGTGATCCGAGGATATCGAGAATTTCGCCGTGCACCCCGGGCGCTCCGGCGAGCACCGAATCGGACGTCACGGTCCACGGCTTGCCGCCCAGATCGGTCACCACACCGCCCGCGGCGCGCACCAGCGCGACACCGGCCGCGTTGTCCCACGCATTGTGGCCGAACACCACCGCGCCGCCGAGTATTCCGGCGGCGGTGAACGCGAGGTCGACCCCGGTGGATCCGTGGATCCGGATCCGCGAGGACACCCGGCTGAGCTGCGCGAGGACCTGCAGCCGGTACGCGCCGGGGATCCGCCCGCGACTGTCGATGTTCAGTGCCCCCAGGCCCACGATCGACGACGCCAGCGACGTGCCGCCGAGCCGCGGCAACGGCTGACCGCCCTCGAGCAGCGGGCCGTCCGCGACCGCCGCGTAGCGCCGCCCGACGAGCGGCAGCCACGTGAGACCGAGAACGGGAACGCCGTCGTCGAGGAGCGCGAGCAGCGTACCCGCGGTGGGCAGACCGGCCGAATAGTTGAACGTGCCGTCGATCGGGTCGAGCACCCAGACGGGTCCGCTGTCGAGGTCGGGCCCGCCGAACTCCTCGCCGTGGACGTCGATGCCGGTCCGGTCACGCAGTTCGCCGGTCAGCCGCTTCTCGAGTTCGAGGTCGACGGCGGTCGCGAAGTCGTCGGGACCCTTGTGGACGGCGCTCGGCGCACCCACCCCCGACACGAACCGGTCGTGCACTCCGTCGAGCAGCTCACTGGCGACGGCGAGGAGCTCCCGGGGATCGCGGGACAGGGCCATGGCGGGAACTCAGCCCGAGACCGCGGCGAGCGCCTCGGGGAGGGTGAACCGCCCCGCATACAGCGCCTTGCCGACGATGGATCCCTCGACGCCCCGGTCGACGAGTCCGGCGATCGCCCGGAGGTCGTCGATGGTGGACACGCCACCCGAGGCCACGACGGGAGCGTCGGTGGCCGCGCAGACCTGCGCGAGGAGTTCGAGGTTGGGGCCGGTGAGGGTGCCGTCCTTGGTCACGTCGGTGACGACGTACCGGGAGCAGCCGTCCTTGTCGAGCCGGGCGAGGGTCTCCCACAGATTCCCGCCTTCGGTGACCCAGCCGCGGCCGCGGAGCTGATACTCGCCGTCGACGAGGCGCACGTCGAGACCGACGGCGATCTTCTCGCCGTACTTCGCGATGGCGCGGGCACACCATTCGGGGTTCTCGATGGCGGCGGTGCCGAGGTTGACGCGACCGCAGCCGGTGGCCAGTGCGGCCTCGAGCGATGCGTCGTCGCGGATTCCGCCGGACAGTTCCACCTGGACGTCGAGTTCCCCCACCACGTCGGCGAGGAGTTCCCGGTTCGACCCGCGACCGAATGCGGCGTCGAGGTCGACGATGTGGACCCACTCGGCGCCGTCGTTCTGCCACGCGAGGGCGGCATCACGAGGCGAGCCGTATCCGGTCTCGCTTCCTGCCTCCCCCTGGACGAGGCGAACAGCTTCACCGTTGACGACATCTACAGCAGGCAAAAGGACCAGGCTCACGTGCGACAACCCTAGTCGCTCAGCGCTCGGAACCCGGCTCCGGGTCCTCGGGATCGCGGCCGTAGGCGTTGCGGGTCATGCGTTTCGACACGTAGCCCATGGCGGCGATCGCACCGGCGACGCCGAGCAGCCCGACGATCAGCCCGAGGACGGGGCCCGGTTTCAGCACCAGAATGATCGCGGCCGCGAGGACCAGGACGGCGGTGGCGGCGCCCATCGCGTACACGGCGAGCCTGCCGATCGACAGGTCGCCGCGCCCGTCCCCGGGGTCGGTCACAGACTGCGAACCCAGTTGCGGAGCAGTTCCGCGCCGGCGTCGCCGGACTTCTCGGGGTGGAACTGGGTGGCCGACAGCGCGCCGTTCTCGACGGCGGCGAGGAACTTGCCGCCGTGGTCGGCCCAGGTCAGTGCGGGCGGGGCCAGCCGCTCCGGCGTCGGGAGTTCCCACGTCTGCGCCGCGTACGAGTGGACGAAGTAGAACCGGGTGTCGGAATCGATCCCGGCGAACAGCGTGCTGTTGCCGGGAGCCTCGACGGTGTTCCAGCCCATGTGCGGCAGCACGTCGGCCTGCAGGCGCTCGACGGTGCCGGGCCATTCGCCGCAGCCTTCGGCCTCGACGCCGAACTCGACTCCCCGTTCGAACAGGATCTGCATGCCGACGCAGATCCCGAGGACCGGCCGACCGCCGGCCAGACGCTGACCGATGATCCGCTCCCCCCGCACCGCGCGGAGTCCTTCCATGCAGGCCGCGAACGCGCCGACACCGGGAACGACCAGACCGTCGGCCGCGAGCGCGACCTTGTGATCGGACGTGACCTCGACGCGCGCGCCGGTCCGGGCCAGAGCGCGGGTGGCCGAATGCAGGTTGCCGGAGCCGTAGTCGAGGACGGCAATCGTGGAGACGGTCATGACACAACCTTATCCGGCGGCTCGGCGACGCCCGAGGGCGCGGCCGACGACCGTTCCGGCGGCGGGGACCACCGCGACCGCCGTCGCCGCGACCCCGAACACCCAGGAATACCCGGCCGCCGACGCGACGGCTCCGAGCGCGAGGGAACCGAACCCGGTGCCCGCGTCGAACCCGATGTTCCATCCGGCGCTGGCCGAGCCGAATCGGGCCGGCCCCGCGGCGGTGAAGATCATGACGAGCGACTCGTTCTGCACCGCGCCGAACCCGAATCCGAATGCCAGTGCGGCGGACACGAGCAGCGGCACGGGCGCCGCCGTCGCCGCCGCGAGGGCGAACAGGACCAGGCCGAGGCACACGAACGTCAGGGCGGGAATCAGGGCACGGCCCACCCCGAGCCGGTCGGAGAACGATCCCGCGGCGTACCGCCCGATCAGTGTCGCCCCGCTCGACACGGCGAGGATCACCCCGGCGAGCGACGCCCGCTCCGAGATCGCGATCGGCAGCAGGCTGGACAGTCCGCCGAACGCGGCCGCCGCGATCGCGATGGACAGCCAGGGCGTCAGCACGGCAGTGAGCGTGATGCGATCGTGCGACGCGCGATCGGCCGGGGCGTGGATCGCGGGGAGCCGCGTGATCGCGACGACCGCGAGCGCGGGGATGAGAGCGCCGATCACGAAGACGGGGGTCGCGGACCAGTGCTGCAATATCGCGAGACCCGCCGGCAACCCGACCATCTGCGCGGCGGCCACCGCGATTCCCTGCGCGCCCGTCGCGCGGCCGAGCATCTGCCGCGGAACGAGTTCGGCGACCAGCGCACTGCTCGCGACGGTGAGCATGCCGAAGCCCGATCCGCGGACGGCCGACACCGCGAGCACCGGGATCGCCTCGGTGGAGAGCAGGAGGAGAAGCGACGGCGGCCCCAGCAGCATGCAGCCCGCGGCGAGCACCCACCGGTGCCCCCACCTGCGCAGGAGCCGGGGCACGCCGAGTTGGGTGGCGACGGTCGCCGCCATGAACACGGCCGTCACGCTGCCGGCGAGCGTGTCCGAGCCGCCGGACAGCGAGACGATCAGCGGAACCACCGGCAGCAGCACCGCCCAGCCGCCGAACGCCGCGGCGCCCATCACCATCGCGGCGGGCATGCCGCGGGTGCGGAGCGGGCCGCGGCGCGCCTCCACTGCGACCGGCACTACATCAGCCTGAGAACGCCCGCCACGGCTGCCAGCACCGCCAGTGCCAGCAGCACGCCCGAGGCCAGTTTGTTGAACTTCCACATGGAGTACGCGCCGCCCGCGGCGATACCCGCGGCGATGAACAGGACGTAGACGAGGACGACGCTCACGAGTGCGTCCGATTCACAGGCTGCCCTTGGTGGACGGCACACCGGTGACGCGGGGATCGGGTTCGACGGCCTCGCGCAGTGCGCGGGCCACGGCCTTGAACTCGGCCTCGGTGATGTGGTGCTGATCGCGCCCGTAGAGCACGCGCACGTGCAGGGCGATGCGGGCGTTGAGTGCGATCGACTCGAACACGTGCCGGTTGATCACGGTCGCGTACGGCACCCCCGGGTACCCGCCGATGACGGCGTGCAGCAGGTGTTCCGGTTCGCCGGTGTGGACGCAGTACGGGCGCCCCGACACGTCGACCGACGCGTGGGCGAGCGTCTCGTCCATCGGGATGAACGCGTCACCGAACCGGCGGATGCCCTTCTTGTCGCCGAGCGCCTGCCCGAGCGCCTGGCCGAGCACGATCGACGTGTCCTCCACCGTGTGGTGCGCCTCGATCTCGATGTCGCCCTTCGCGTGGACGGTGAGGTCGAAACTCGCGTGGGAGCCGAGCGCGGTCAGCATGTGATCGAAGAACGGAACCCCGGTGGAGACGTCGACGATGCCGGTGCCGTCGAGGTTCAGTTCGACGGTGATGCTCGATTCCTTGGTGGTGCGCTCCACGCGGGCGATGCGGTCGGTCATCCTCGGTCTCCTGAGCTGGTGAGTTCGGTGGCGGCGATCTCGTCGCTCGCCACGATGAAGGCGTCGTTCTCGGAGGCCAGGCCGACGGTGGCGCGCAGGTATCCGGGGATCCCGACGTCCCGGATCAGCACTCCGCGATCGAGGTAGGCCTGCCAGGCGCGGGCACTGTCGGTGAACTCACCGAACAGGATGAAGTTCGCGTCGCTGGGGATGACGTGGAAGCCCGTGTCCTCCAAGGCCTTCGACACCCGCACCCGTTCCGTCGCGAGGGCGTGCACGCTGCCGAGCGTCTCGTTCGCATGCCGCAGCGCCGCGCGGGCCGCGGCCTGTGTGACCACCGACAGGTGATACGGCAGCCGGACCAGGAGCAGCGCCTCGATGAATGCCGGTGCGGCCGCGAGGTATCCGAGCCGGCCGCCGGCGAACGCGAACGCCTTGCTCATCGTCCGCGACACCACCAGCTTCGACGGGTATTCGTCGATCAGCGTCAGGGCGCTCGGCGCGTCGGAGAATTCGGCGTATGCCTCGTCGACGATCACGATGCCCGGCGCGGAGTCGAGGACCCGGCGCAGTTCCGCGATACCGACACTGTGCCCGGTCGGGTTGTTGGGGCTGGTGACGAACACGACGTCCGGCCGGCGCTCGGCGATCGCGGCGGTCGCGGCGTCCACGTCGAGCGCGAAGTCGGCGCGCCGGAAGATCGGCAGCCACTCGGTCTCGGTGCCGTCCGCGATGATCGGGTGCATCGAGTACGACGGCACGAAGCCCATCGCGCTGCGCCCGGGACCGCCGAACGCCTGCAGCAGCTGCTGCAGGATCTCGTTGGACCCGTTGGCCGCCCACACGTTGTCGACCGTGACCGGCACCCCGGTCTGGCGGGCGAGGTACGCGGCGAGGTCGGTGCGCAGGGCCACCGCGTCGCGGTCCGGGTAGCGGTGCAGTTCGCGCGCGGCCTCCCGCACGGACTCCGCGACGTCGTCGACGAGCGCCTTCGTCGGCGGGTGCGGGTTCTCGTTGGTGTTCAGCTGAACCGGGACGGTCAGTTGCGGCGCCCCGTACGCCGACTTGCCGCGCAGATTCTCCCGGATCGGCAGGGCGTCGACCCCGATCGACGAACCGGGCACGTTCGCGGCGGTCACCGCAGCGCCTCGAACCGCAGCCGCACGGCCTCTCCGTGCGCGGGCAGGTCCTCGGCGTTCGCGAGGGTGATGACGTGACCGGAGACCTCCTTCAGCGCGGATTCGGAGTAGTCGACCACGTGGATGCCGCGCAGGAACGTCTGCACGCTCAGCCCCGAGGAGTGCCGGGCGCAGCCCGCGGTGGGCAGGACGTGGTTGGAGCCGGCGCAGTAGTCGCCGAGGCTGACCGGCGCCCACGGGCCGACGAACACCGCGCCCGCACTGGTCACCTTCCCGGCGACGGCGGTGGCGTTCTCGGTCTGGATCTCGAGGTGCTCGGCGGCGTACGCGTTGACGACCCGCAGTCCGGCCTCGACGTCGGAGACCAGGACTGTGCCCGACTGCGTGCCGGACAGGGCTGCGGTGACGCGTTCCCGGTGCTTGGTGATCTCGAGCTGCGCGGCCAGCGCCGCGTCGACGGCGTCCGCGAGTTCGACGCTGCTGGTGACGAGCACGCTCGCGGCCATCACGTCGTGTTCGGCCTGGCTGATCAGGTCGGCGGCGACGTGCACCGGGTCGGCCGTGTGGTCGGCGAGGATCGCGATCTCGGTGGGGCCCGCCTCGGCGTCGATGCCGACGAGGCCGCGGCAGAGGCGCTTGGCAGCGGTGACGTAGATGTTGCCGGGGCCGGTGATGAGGTCGACGGGGGCGAGTTCGGCGCCGCTCGTGTCCGTACCGCCGTAGGTGAGGAGGGCGACGGCCTGACCGCCGCCGACGGCCCACACCTCGTCGACGCCCAGCAGGGCGGCCGCGGCGAGGATGGTCGGGTGCGGCAGACCGCCGAACCCGGACTGCGGCGGCGACGCCACCACGAGCGAGCGGACACCGGCGGCCTGCGCGGGTACCACGTTCATCACGACGCTGGACGGGTAGACGGCGTTGCCGCCGGGCACGTACAGCCCGACCCGGTCGACGGGCACCCACCGTTCGGTGACGGTGCCGCCCGGGACGACCTCGGTGGTGGTGTCGGTGCGGCGCTGGTCGGCGTGCACCTTGCGGGTGCGTTCGATCGCGACCTCGAGGGCGGCGCGGACGGCCGGGGCGAGTTCGTGGAGGGCGCGGTCGAGTTCGGCCTGCGGCACCCGCACCTGCGCGGGGCGGACGCCGTCGAACTTCTCGCTGAACTCGAGGGCCGCGTCGGCGCCGCGCTCCCGGACCGCCTCGACGACGGGGCGAACCTGATGCAGGACCGCGTCCACATCCACTCCACCTCGAGGAAGTGCGGCGCGAAGTTCGGCCGTGGAAGGGGTACGACCACGAAGGTCGGTGCGGGCGAGCATGAGAGGTCCTCTCTGCGACTGTCGGGACACGGTGTCTCGGACGAGCGGACCTGTTCTGCGGAGAACAGGGCTCGACACCGATTATCCAGGATAGGCGCACCCCATTTTCACCGGTCGGCGGCCGACCGGGTTTCGGTCGGCGACCGTGCACGCACAGGCACCCGCCGGCGACGTGACGCCGGCGGGTGCCGCACTGTGCTGCGCGTCGTCCCGGCCGCGGGAACCCCGGCAGGCTAGAGGCGGGTGGACTCCAGGAATCTCCTGGCCAGGTTCTCCTCGGTGGACGCACCGGGCGTCCACTCGGTGATCCACGGACCGGTGCCTTCGCTGGGGTCGACCACACCCTTCTCCAGCCACGCGTACCGGCCCTCGAGGATCGAGCGCGCGACCTGCTTGTCGGCGTCGTCGGTGTTGTGCCACAGACCGTCGAACAGCTTCTCGACCCGCAGCGCCGCCTGACGGCAGAACACGTCGGCGAGTTCGTAGGCCGCGGCGCCCTCTGCCTCGTTCTCCTCCCGCTGCATCTCCGCCTTGACGCACGTGGCGGACATCGCGAACAGTTCGGCGCCGATGTCCACGACCCGGCCGAGGAATCCCTGCTGCTTCTCCAGGGCAGCCTGCCACCGGGCCATCCCGTAGAACGTGGAGCGGGCCAGCTTGCGGGAGTGCCGTTCGACGAAACGCAGGTGCTTGGCGAGGATGCCGAATTCGCCGAACGACGTCGGCACCTGTCCCTTGCCCGCCACGAGTTGCGGCAGCCACTTCGCGTAGAAACCGCTCGCCTTGGCCGCCGCCCGGGCCTTCGCACCGGTGTCGGCGTGCGGGTCGGCGAGATCGCCCGCCGCCGTGAGGTGCGCATCCACGGCCTCGCGCGCGACCAGTAGTCGCATGATCTCGCTCGACCCCTCGAAGATCCGGTTGATGCGAAGGTCGCGGTCCAGCTGTTCCACCGGCACCGCACGTTCACCCCGGGCGGCCAGCGACGCCGCCGTCTCGTACCCGCGACCGCCGCGGACCTGGATCAGCTCGTCGGAGATGACGCAGGCCATCTCGGACGACCACAGCTTGGCGAGCGCCGCCTCGATCCGGATGTCGTTGCGACCCTCGTCGTTCATCTGCGCGGACAGGTCCACCACGGCCTCGAGCGCGTAGGTGGTCGCGGCCATGAACGACAGCTTGTTGGCGACGGCCGCATGCTCGGCGATGGCCTTGCCCCACTGGACGCGGACGCCGGACCATTCGCGGGCGATCTTCAGCGACCACTTGCCCGCGCCCGCGCACATCGCCGGAATCGCGAGCCGGCCGGCGTTGAGGGTGGTGAGTGCGATCTTGAGTCCGTCGCCCTCCCGCCCGATCAGGTTCTCCCGCGGAACGCGCACCTTGTACATGCGGGTGACACCGTTCTCGATCCCGTGCAGTCCCATGAACGCGTTGCGCCGTTCGACGGTGATGCCGGGGGTGTCGGCCTCGACGACGAAGGCGGAGATGCCGCCGCGATGGCCCTCGCTCTTCGGTACCCGCGCCATGACGACGAGCAGTTCCGCGACGACGCCGTTGGTCGTCCACAGCTTCACGCCGTCCAGTTCGTAGGCGGCACCGCCCTCGATGGGTACCGCCGAGGACGCCAGCCGCGCCGGGTCGGAGCCGACGTCGGGTTCGGTGAGGAGGAAGGCGGAGATGGCGCCGCGGGCGCAGCGCGGCAGGAACTCGCGCTTCTGCTCGGGCGTGCCGGCCAGCTTGAGCGGTTCGGGGACGCCGATCGACTGATGGGCCGACAGCAGCGCGCCGAGGCTCGGGTGCACCGACGCGACGAGCATCAGCGCCCGGTTGTACGCGACCTGCGAGAGTCCGAGGCCGCCGTACTCCTCCGAGATCTTCAGGCCGAAGCATCCGAGGTCGGCGAGTCCGCGGACGTATTCGTCGGGAATGCGGGACTGGGTTTCGATGACGCTGCCGTCCATCTCCTCGCAGTAGGCGCGGAGGCGGACGAGGAATTCCTCGGCCTTGGCGGCGTCCTCGGCCGCCGGCCGTGGGAAGGGATGAACCAGATCCAGCCGGAACCGTCCGAGAAACAGTTCTTTCGCGAAGGAGGGTTTGTCCCAGCCGGATTCCCTCGCCTCCTCCGCGACTGCTCGTGCTTCTTCTTCGGTGACCTTCGGAGCTGAGGTGTCGACCATGACGCGCCTCCTACTGGCGGGTAGTCCTACTCGCCAGTATCCCCCAATCGGCGCACTCGGGACAGCGTTTCCGCTACTCTTCGGCCGGTGCGGACTCCCACGCGACTCCTGGGCGCCGGCGCGGTCCTGCTGTGCTTGCTGAGCCCCGCCGCCGCGGTGCACGCCGCCCCTCTCCCGGACGACTTCCTGTGGGGCGTGGCGACGTCCGGGTTCCAATCGGAGGGTTCCTCCCCCGACAGCAACTGGCGGCGGTATTCCGACGCCGGCCGGACCCACGACGCGATCGGCAACTCCGTCGACTTCCGGCACCGGTACGCCGAGGACATCGCCCGCGCCGCGGACCTGGGTGTCGACGTCTTCCGGTTCGGCGTCGAATGGGCGCGGGTTCAGCCGGCGCCCGGCGTGTGGGACGAGACCGAGCTGCGGTACTACGACGACGTCGTCCGCGAGATCACCGGCCGCGGCATGACTCCGATGATCACGCTCGACCACTGGGTGTACCCCGGTTGGGTCGCCGACCGGGGCGGCTGGGCGAACCCGGAGACCGTCGACGACTGGCTCGCCAACGCACAGAAGGTGGCCGAGCGCTATTCCGGTGTCGGCGCGCTCTGGATCACGATCAACGAACCCACGGTGTACGTGCAGAAAGAACTGACGTTCGGCGGCATCGGCCCCGACCGGGCACCACAGATGCTCGACCGGCTCGTCGACGTCCACCGCCGCGCCTACGACCTGATCCACGAGATCGACCCGGGCGCCCGGGTCAGCAGCAACCTCGCCTACGTCCCGGCCGCCATGGACGCGCTCGACGCCACGTTCGTCGACCGCGTCCGGGACAAGCTCGACTTCCTCGGCGTCGACTACTACTACGGCCTCTCCCTCGACAACGTCACCGCGGTGAACGCGGTCACGGACGCCTTCTACGACATCAGTCCCCAGCCGGACGGCATCTACCACGCCCTGATGCGGTACACCCGCACGTTCCCGGGACTGCCGCTGTACGTCGTGGAGAACGGCATGCCCACCGACGACGGCGCACCGCGAGCGGACGGGTACACCCGGTCCGATCACCTCCGCGATCACCTCTACTGGATGGAGCGGGCGCGGGCGGACGGTGCGCCGGTGATCGGGTACAACTACTGGTCGATCACCGACAACTACGAGTGGGGCACGTTCCGTCCGCGGTTCGGCCTGTTCACCGTCGACGCGCTGACCGATCCCACGCTCACCCGGCGGCCCACCGATGCGGTGGCGACCTACCGGGACCTGGTCGCGAACGGGCTCCCGCCCGGCTACGAACCCACCCGGCGCACCGGCGCCTGTTCCCTCGTCGATCCGCCCCTCAGCTGCATCGATCCCCCGTGACCGGGCGTACCATCACGTGGTGTCGTGGCAGATGTGGTGTGCAGTGCTCGGAGCGTCGTGCGTGATCAGTCTGTCCCCGGGGGCGGGCGCGATCGCGTCGATGGCCACCGGAATGCGATTCGGGTTGCGGCGCGGCTACTGGAACATCGCCGGTCTCCAGCTGGGGTTGCTGCTGCAGATCGCGGTCGCCGCCGCCGGGCTCGGGGCGCTGCTTGCCAACTCGACACTCGCGTTCACGGTGATCAAGTGGTTCGGCGTCGCGTACCTGGTGTATCTCGGAGTCCGGCAGTGGCGGGCGAGCGCGACCGACGTGTCCGGGGTCGACGGCGACGCCGCCGAGACCAGTGGGCCCGCGATGACGCTGCGCGGCTTCCTGGTCAACGCCAGCAACCCGAAGGCCGTCGTCTTCATGCTGGCGGTGCTCCCGCAGTTCATCACCCCGTCGGCGCCGCTGCTCCCCCAGTACCTGATCATCGCCGCCACCATGGTCGCGGTCGACGTCGCCGTCATGACCGGCTACACCGGGCTGGCGTCGAGGGTCCTGCGGCTGATGCGCTCACCGCGCCAGCAGCGGGCCACCAACCGGACGTTCTCCGGGTTGTTCTTCGTGGCGGCCACGTTCCTGGCGACGATTCGCCGTGCCGTCTGACCCGTGAGTACTTGTCAACCGCCCGCGGTTGACAAGTACTCACGGGTGGGAATCACATGTCGAGGCCGAGATCCAGCACGGTCACTGAATGGGTGAGGGCACCGACCGCGAGGTAGTCGACTCCGGTCGCGGCGTACTCGGCCGCGACGTCCAGCGTGAGACCGCCCGACGATTCCAGCTTGGTGGCGGGGGCGTTCGCGTCGCGGCGCTGCACCGCGATCTGGGTCTGCCACAGCGGGAAGTTGTCGAGCAGCACCAGTTCCACGTTCTCGGCGAGCACCTCGTCGAGTTGCGCGAGGCTGTCGACCTCCACCTCGCATTCGATGTCCGGTGCCGCGGCGCGGACGGCCCGCAGCGCCGCCACCACCGAGCCGGCGGCCGCGACGTGGTTGTCCTTGATCAGCGCCGCGTCACCGAGACCCATCCGGTGATTGACGCCGCCGCCCACCCGGACGGCGTACTTCTGCAAAGACCGCAGTCCCGGCAGCGTCTTGCGGCTGTCGCGGATCTTCGCCCCGGTGCCCTCGACCGCATCCACCCACGCCGACGTCGCGGTGGCGATGCCGGACAGGTGACAGACCAGGTTGAGCATCGTCCGCTCCGCGGTGAGCAGACCCTGCGTGGGTGCGGAGACCGTCAGCACGGCCTGGCCGGGCACGATCCGGGTACCGTCGGCCACCCGGTCGAGGACCTCGTAGCGGCCAGCCCCGATCACCTCGTCGAGCACGAGCAGTCCCACGTCGAGGCCGGCGACGGTGCCGTGCGCGCGGGAGACCACGGACGCCTTGGCGACCGCGTCGGCCGGGACCGTCGACGAGGACGTCACGTCGGGTCCGTACCGCAGGTCCTCGTCCAGGGCGAGGCGCACGAGCGTCCGCACCTCGTCCGCGTCCAGACCGTCGGGAAGGACGTGGTCGGCCATCACAGCACTCCTGTCAGTTGGGGTTGGCGAAGCTCGAGTTCGCCGTCGCGCAGGTGCACGTGCGTGCTGCGGCGCCACTCGTCGGACGTCTCCGGGTAGTCGCTGCGGGTGTGGCATCCCCGACTTTCGGTGCGCGCGCCCGCGGCGAGCACGAGCGCTGCCGCCGTCAGGGTCAGCGCGGCGTCTTCGAGCGCGGTCTGTCCCTCGGAAACCGTACGCGGCGCGGTGGCCAGGGCGTCGGCGACCGTCTCGAGGCCTGCGCCGTCCCGGACGACGGAGGCGTTGCCGGTCATCAACTGCTGCACCAGTTCCCGCGGCGCGGACGGCAGTGCACGGCGGCCGTCATCGGCCGCCTCGACGCGCAGGGACGCGCGTTCGACGGCCGCGGCGCCGGCCCGCTCGCCGACCACCAGGCCTTCGAGGAGACTGTTGGAGGCCAGCCGGTTCGCGCCGTGCAGTCCGGTGCGGGCGACCTCGCCCGCCGCGTAGAGGCCGGGGACCTCGGTGCGTCCGTCGACGTCGGTGACCACGCCGCCGCACGAGTAGTGCGCGGCCGGCGCGACCGGTATCAGCTGTTCGCGCGGGTCGATCCCGGCCTCGAGGCAGGACGCCGTCACGGTCGGGAACCGCTGCGCGAACCCGGGCAGGCGACGGGCGTCGAGGTAGACGTGGTCGTGTCCCAGTTCCCGCAGCCGCGACGCGATGGCCCGCGACACGACGTCGCGGGGTGCCAGATCGCCGCGCGGATGCACTCCCGCGGTCACCGACTCGCCGTTGGCGTCGACGAGGATCGCACCCTCACCGCGGACGGCCTCGCTGATCAGCGGACGCCGGCCGAGCCCTCCGGGGGTGAACAGCACGGTCGGGTGGAACTGCACGAACTCGAGATCGGCGACGCCCGCGCCTGCGTCGAGTGCGAGGGCGATGCCGTCGGCGGTGGCGCCGGGCGGGTTGGTACTGCAGGCATACAACTGCCCGAGTCCACCGGTCGCCAGGAGAACGGCGGGCGTGTGGATCACGCCGAGTCCGCGCGGGGAGTCGACGAGCACCCCGGTGACACCGCGCGCATCGGTGAGCACGCGAACGGCGGAACTGTCGAACAGGACCGGAAGCCCGGCCGCGCCCAGCGCGCGCTGCACCTCCGCGCCGGTGGCGTCGCCACCGGCGTGAATGATCCGCCGGGTGCTGTGCCCGCCTTCGCGGGTGCGGGACACGGTGCCGTCGCGGCCGCGGTCGAACACCGCACCCAGATCGGTCAACGCGGCCACGGCGTCGCGGCCACCGGCCACGATCGACCGCACGGCGTCCTCGTCGCACAGGCCGGCGCCGGCCTCGCACGTGTCGGCGACGTGCGAGTCCACCGAGTCGGTGACGGCGTCGCCGACCACCGCGATGCCGCCCTGCGCGTACTGCGTCGCGGTGTCCGTCGCCCCACCCTTGCTGACGGTGAGCACGGTGAGCCCGCGCAGCGAGGCGGTGCGTGCGGCCGTCAGTCCGGCCACACCACCGCCCACCACGACGAGGTCGGCGCGCTCTTCCCAGGAAATCCCCCGGGCCGGGCTGCTCACTCGCCGCCGCCCGGGTTTCCGATTTCGATCATCCGCTGCACCGACTTGCGGGCACGCTCCGCGGTCGCGAGATCGACGTGCACCTCGTCCTTGCCCTCGAGCAGGCAGCGGAGCAGGGCCGCGGGGGTGATCATCTTCATGTAGGGGCAGGACGCGCGGTCGTTGACGGCCTGGAAGTCGACCTCCGGCGCGGCCTTGCGCAGCTGGTGCAGCATCCCGACCTCGGTGGCGACGAGAACCTGCTTGGCCCCGGTGGCACGGGCGGCGTCGAGCATGCCGCCCGTCGACAGGATCTTCACCTTGTCCTCGGGCACGAATCCCTCACCGGCGAGGTAGAGGGCCGACGTGGCGCAGCCGCATTCGGGGTGGACGAACAGTTCGGCACCGGGGTGCGCCTTCGCCTGCGCGGTGAGCTCGTCACCGTTGATGCCGGCGTGGACGTGGCATTCACCCGCCCAGATCTGCATGTTCTTGCGACCGGTGACGCGCTTGACGTGGGCGCCGAGGAACTGGTCGGGCAGGAACAGGACCTCGCGGTCGGGGTCGATCGACGCGACCACGTCGACGGCATTGGACGACGTGCAGCAGATGTCCGTCAGACCCTTCACCTCGGCGGTGGTGTTGACGTACGACACGACGACGGCGTCGGGGTATTCGGCCTTCCACTCGCGCAGCTGATCGGCGGTGATCGAGTCGGCCAGCGAGCAGCCCGCGCGCTCGTCCGGGATCAGCACCGTCTTGGCGGGGCTGAGGATCTTCGCGGTCTCGGCCATGAAGTGCACACCGCAGAACACGATGGTGTCCTCCGGCGCCTCGGCCGCGATGCGCGAGAGCGCCAGCGAGTCGCCGACGTGGTCGGCCACGTCCTGGATGGCGGGCAGCTGGTAGTTGTGCGCGAGGAGGGTCGCTCCCCGCTCGCGTGCCAGCCGTTTGATCTCGGCAGCCCACTCTTCGCTCGCCTCGACGCCCGCGTAACCGCCGGGACCGTCCTGAATCTGCGGGTTGGTACCCGCCCACAACGTCGTGGTCGTCATGGCTTGCTCCTTCACCGTGAACTCGGGCGGGCTGGCCCGAATTTCCGCAATCGAGGTTTTCGACTTAGGATCGAAAACATGCCCAATAGTAACACCACGCATGAAGTGCTCACCGCGGTGTTCCAGGTTCGCCACTTCCCCGGGTATATCGACGCAGGTCACAGCGGTGATGTGCGTCACGCGGGGGGTACCGGAGAGCTCGCCGTCCTGCTGTGGCAACGGGCCCTCGATCCGCAGGCGGGCGCGTGGTCGCTGCCCGGCGGACTCCTCCGGGAGGACGAGGACCTCACGACGTCCGCGCGACGTCAGCTGGCCGAGAAGGTGGACGTGCAGGAGGTCTCGCACCTCGAGCAGCTGTCGGTGTTCAGCGACCCGACGCGGGTACCCGGCCCGCGCACCATCGCGTCGACGTTCCTCGGGCTCGTTCCCCTGCCCGCCGACCCGCAACTGCCGCCGGACACCGCGTGGCACCCGGTGTCCGCGCTGCCCGAGATGGCGTTCGACCACGGCACCGTCGTCCGGCACGCCCGGACCCGCCTCGCGGCGAAGCTCTCCTACACCAACATCGCGTTCGGTCTGGCGCCCGACGAGTTCTCCATGTCGACGCTGCGCGAGATCTACTGCGCCGCACTGGGTTACCAGGTGGATGCGACCAACCTGCAGCGCGTCCTCGGACGCCGCGGAGTGCTGACCCCCACCGGTAACACGGCACCGTCCGGCCGCACCGGCGGTCGCCCGGCCGCCCTCTACCGGTTCACCGACTCCACCCTGCGGGTGACGGACGAGTTCGCGGCGCTGCGGCCGCCGAGCTGAATCCGACCGTCAGGCGGCCGCCGCCGCATCGCCCTCCCCCGAGGTGCGCCGCCGCCACGCGGACGCGACCGAGGACTCCGCGCCGAGCACCGAATCGATGCGGCCGAAGCGGTCGAGAACGCGGTCGAGCAGCTGCTCGACCTGCCGGGGGTCGCCCGGATCGGCGGCGACCGCGAGCAGCCGGTGTCCGGACATGCCCGGCATGATCCGGGCCAGTTCCGCGACCGTGCGTGCGGTGACCGCAACGCACCAGCCCGAATCGAGCAACTCCCGCGCGGTACGCCCGCCCTGCTCGCCGCCCGCGGCAGTCACCACCACGACACCACGGGCCGCGCCGGCTTCGTCGGTACGCATCATCTTCGCCTCCTGGGGATCGACATGTCCGATTCCAGGTAAGCGCCGGCACTCGAGTGTTCGAGGGGAACGGGCTGTGAGATCGCCGTGAGCGGGCATCAGGCCCGGGCGAGACCCCTCCAGAACGTGTCCGACGCGGCCGTGACGACTTCGTCGACGGGTGCGTCCTCGAGCATTCCGCCGGCGGCGAGGGTCGCGATGCCGTGGAACGTCGCGAACGCGACGAGGGCGATGCGTGACGCGTCGCCGGGTCCGATCTCGTCCGCGGCCTGGGCTTCGGCGACGATCCGGACCGTGAGATCCATGGCTGCCCGTCCGGCGTCCACCAACTCGGCGGCTGCCCCGGGTGCGTGCTTGCTGCCGTACATCAGGGCCAGCAACTCGCGGTGGTCCAGCGCGAACGTCACGTAGGCGTGGGCGAGCGCCGCGAAGCGGGCGCGGGCGTGGGGTTCGGCCTCGTCGACCGCGCGTCCGAGGGCGGCGGTGAGACGCCGGAATCCGGATTCGGCGAGTGCGTCGAGCAGCGCCTGACGGTCTCGGAAGTGCTTGCTGGGTGCGGCGTGGCTGACCCCGGCCTCGCGGGCGAGTTGCCGCAGGGAGAGCCCGTCGACGCCGTCCTTCTCGAGCGTGCTCTCGGCGCGGGCGAGCAGCACCTGGCGAAGGCTCCCGTGGTGGTAGGGCTGTTCGGCGGCGGACACGGCGCTAGCCTAGCAAAATGTTGTCATTGACTACATAGATGACACTGACTACATTCGGAATCACCCCACCGCTAGGAGCAGACATGCCTTTCGACACATCCGGAACCACCGTCCTCGTCACCGGCGCGGGCGCGGGCCTCGGCGCCGAATTCGCCCGCCGGTTCGCCGGGCGCGGCGCGGACCTCGTCGTCGTCGCGCGGCGCGCCGAGAAACTCGAACAACTCGCCGCCGAACTCCGCGCCGCGCACCACGTGACGGTCACCGTGCTCCCGTTCGACCTCGCGACACCGGGCGCGGGCGCGCGGTTGCGCACCGAACTCGCCGCGCGCGACATCCGCGTCGACTCGCTGATCAACAACGCGGGATTCGGGACGCACGGAGACTTCGCGTCCGCCGACCTGGAGCGGCTGACCTCCGAGATCCAGCTCAACGTCACCACCCTCGTCGAGTTGTCCCACACGTTTCTGCCCGACCTGCTCCGGGGACGCGGCGCCCTCGTGAACGTGGCGAGCACCGCCGCGTTCCAGCCGACTCCGGGCATGGCCGTCTACGGTGCGACGAAGGCGTTCGTCCTGAACTTCACGGAGGCGTTGTGGGCGGAGGCGCGCGGCACCGGACTCACCGTTCTCGCCGTCTGCCCGGGCCCCACCCGCACCGAGTTCTTCGACGTCGTCGGCTCCGAGGACGCCGCCGTCGGCCGCATGCAGACCGCGGACCAGGTGGTCGCGACAGCGCTACGGGCCCTGGACCGGCGCAGCACTCCGCCGAGCGTCGTCTCCGGGCTGATGAACTGGGTGTCCTCGGTCAGCACCCGGTTCGCGACTCGCCGCATCGGCGTTCTCGCCAGCGGGCGCCTGCTCGGCGACGTGCGGATGCGGGCCTCGGTCACGAGATGACCGTCGTGTCGTGCTCGTCCGGCTCGTCGAGTTCGACCGGGGCGTCACCGACACCGAGATCGTCGTAGGGGTTGAGCGCGGCGAGCACCAACGTCACGACGCACGCGACGAGCGGCTGGAAGATCAGCACCAGCGGGGTCCCGATCCCCGGAGCGACCGCCACGACGGCACCGGCCGTCGAGGTGTCAGGTTCGGGGAAACGCAGGGCCGCCACACCGATGCCGCCGAGAGCCATCACGCAGGCCCCGACCACGCTGCCCCCGAGTACGGCGCCGAGCGCCACCGGGCCGCGACTTCGCCGCGCCGTCCACGCGGCGACCGCGGTGAGGATGCCGACCACCAGACCGGCACACGCGAACATCCCGATAGCGTCGAACCGGTGCACGCTTTCCCCCGTCAGCGACACCCCGCGGTCGGGGGCGACCACCAGCAGATGTTCGGGTGGTGCCAGGAGCCCCCACAGCACCCCGGCGAGCGCACTCGCCACCACCGTCCCGCAGAAGATTCCGGCGGCAGATCGAAGCCTGAAGCGCGGGAGCGTGGTCACGCGTCCGACGCTACCGCCGTCCGCGGCAGATCGAGTCGAACACACCGTGGCGGGAACATTTCGCCCACCAGCCGTCGGGGCTGATCTGCACCACCATCCGCCGACCGCACGCCTCGCAGAAGCGGGGCGGTTCGAGCCCGAGCTGCGCGGCGGTGGGGACGGCGTCGTCCACACCGGCCACCACGCGGCGGCCGGTGTACGGGTTGTAGCGCTCCTCCAGGCCGTCGGGATCGCCCGCGGTCGTCTCCGTGGTCGTCACAGGGTGTCGTTCAGGGCCTTGATCGGCATCTGCAGATCGACGAGCAGGTCGAGGTCCTGTTCGGCCGGGCGGCCGAGTGTCGTCAGGTAGTTGCCGACGATGACGGCGTTGATGCCGCCGAGGATGCCCTGCTTGGCGCCGAGATCGCCGAGGGTGATCTCGCGGCCGCCCGCGAAGCGGAGGATGGTGCGGGGCAGGGCGAGCCGGAAGGCGGCCACCGACTTCAGTGCCTCGCTCGCCGGCAGCACCTCGAGGTCGCCGAACGGGGTTCCCGGACGCGGGTTGAGGAAGTTCAACGGGACCTCGTCGGGTTCGAGTTCGGCCAGGTTCGCCGCGAACTCGGCGCGCTGCTCGAGACTCTCGCCCATGCCGAGGATGCCGCCGCAGCACACCTCCATGCCGGCCTCGCGGACCATGCGGAGGGTGTTCCAGCGTTCGTCCCACGTGTGGGTGGTGACGACGTTCGGGAAGTGCGACTTCGACGTCTCCAGGTTGTGGTTGTAGCGATGCACCCCCATCGCGGCGAGCTGGTCGACCTGCTCCTGGGTGAGCATGCCGAGCGAGCACGCGATCTGGATGTCGACCTCGTTGCGGATCGCCTCGATGCCGGCGGCGACCTGGGCGAGCAGCCGCTCGTCGGGCCCGCGGACGGCGGCGAC
>JBCEBZ010000031.1:0-7617 GCA_039206675.1 Rhodococcus sp. (in: high G+C Gram-positive bacteria)
TCGACGGGGACACCGCGGCGAAATTGGATGTCCCGCAGCATTTCACCCAGCTCCGCCGCGGACGGGCGCTCGTGCGAGTCTCGCGACATGGCGTGCTCCAGCACGGCGGCCACGTCGGCATCGATACCGGACTCCCGGAGGTCCGGCGCCGGCTGCGAGGTGATCCGCAGGAACTGCGCCACCACCTGTTCACCGCTGCGGCGCTCGAATGCCGCGTGTCCGGTCAGCGCGGCGAACAGTGTCGCACCGAGTCCGTACACGTCCGAGGACGGACTCGGGGTGTCGCCCCCCAGGACCTCCGGGGCGGTGAACGCGGGTGATCCGGTGATCGTTCCCGTGGCCGTCTGGAAACCGCCGGTGATGTGCGCGATGCCGAAGTCCGTCAGCGCCGGTTCGTCGTAGTCGGTGAGCAGGATGTTGCTGGGTTTGACGTCGCGGTGCACGATGCCGGACCGGTGCGCCGTCTCGAGTGCGCCGGCGATCTTCACGCCCAACCGCAACGCCTCGGTCGCGGTGAGCGGACCGTGCCGGCGAATCCGTGCGTCCAGGGAGTCCTGCGGATGGTAGGGCATCACCAGGAACGGACGCCCGCTCGGCGTGACGCCGACCTCGAGCACACTCACGACGTTCGGGTGCCCGGTCAGCCTGCCCATCGCCCGCTGCTCCCGGAGGAACCGGGCCCGGCTCTCGTCGTCGAGGTCGCCGCTGAGAACCTTCACGGCCACCGCGCGGTCCAGGGCGGACTGGGTGCAGCGATACACCACGCCGAAGCCCCCACGCCCGATCTCCCGGGCATCGTCGAACCCGGCCGCGCCCAGTTCATCCGTCGTCGCGGTGTCGGTATCGCGCTGTGTGCGGAGCGGATCGCCGTCGGTTGCCAACGCGCTATCCGCCCCTGTGCCGCCCCGGAAACCGTGGTGTCATCCGCCTACCTCTCGACGACGCCTTCCCAGACTAACGTCGACCGGAGGTGTGCGACCACCACTGAAACGCGGTCTAGCGGCGGATCGACCCTCCGTCGACGACGAGCGTCTGCCCGGTGACGAACGAGGCGCCAGGGGAGAGGAAGAATCGGGTCGGTCCGATGAAGTCCTCGACCGTCGCGGCTCGCTTGATCGCTCGCGAGTTGATGTTGGCCTCTTCACCTGCGGCGATCGACGTCGAGAGTGGGGTCAACACCAAACCGGGTGCGATCACGTTGACGGTGATGTTCCTGGCGCCGAGTTCCGCGGCGAGGCTGCGGGCAAAGCCGATCACGCCGGCCTTGGACGCCGCGTATGCCGCTGCGGTCGCCGGCGCCTTGAACACCGTCCCGGACGAGAACAGGACGATTCTGCCGCCGTCCGCGACCATGTCGGCGACGCCCTGGACGAAATTGAGCGTTCCGTGAAGGTTGACCAGAAGCACCCGTTCCCACTCGGACTTCGGCATGTCCATGAAGGGGCCGAATGCGCCGATGCCCGCGCAGTGGACGATGCCGTCGATCGTTGCCCGGCCGTTCTCGGTCAGGGTCTTGCGAACCGTGTCGACCGCATCGTCGGTGGTGATGTCGCCCTGGACGTACGTCACGCCGGGGGCGGGTGTTTCCGGCAGATCCCGATCGATGACCGTGATGTCCCACTCACCGGCCAGATCGCCCGCCAGCCCGGCGCCGATCCCCGACGATCCGCCGGTGAGAACGAGGGAACCCACGGTGGACGCGGCCGCGGCATCGCCGTCCGTGGCCGGCATCAGTTCGTACCGCCCGTGCAGGCGTCGAGGAACTCGCCGATCACGGCCCACGTCTCCCGCGGATGGGTGATGTTCGGGCAGTGCCGGTACGGCAGGACCCTGGCGCGGGACTTCCGGAGCTCGGCCTGGAGGTGTTTGCTCCACCCCGCCTCGAGCAGCACGTCCTCGGAGCACTCGAGGAGCAGCACCGGTGTCTCGACGCCGGCAAGTGTGGCGGGGTAGGGATCGGCCGGACGCTCCTGCCGCAACGCTTCGGGTACCGGCAGATGCGGAGCGCTCATGCACCCGAAATGACCGGGCGTGATCGCCCACGAGTACCGGGCGTCCACCTGTTCGGTCCTGCCAGAGAAGTCGTCGCACAGCAGGTCGACGAACGTTTCGATACCGGCAATCGAACCGTCGAAGTCGCGCAGCTTGCCCATGTCCGGCGCTTTCCAGGGGCCGCCGGTGCCACTGAGTGTGGTGACCGAGGCGATCCGGGATCGATAGTTCCTGTCGGCCAGCGCCCGCAGACCCACCGATCCACCGAACGAATTTCCGACCAGGTGCACCGGGCCGTCGACGCCGAGCTGGTCGAGCAAGGCGAAGACGTGCCGGATCCGGAAAGCGAACGGTGAGACATCCAGGCGAACGGACTTGGCGGATCCGCCGTAGCCGAGGAAGTCCGGGGCGATGACTCGGTACTTCTCCGCGGCCAGGGGCAGAACGTGCCCCCAGGTCACGTCGGCGCTGCCGCCCCAGGCCCCGTCGTGCAGGAACACGACGGGGATGCCACCTTCCGGACCGCCCGTCAGATAGCGGGTTTCGAGGTTGGCGACAACAGTCGTTGTCTCGGTGATCACAGTAGCCTCCGGTGAAATGAACAGTGCGGATGATGACGTCGTGCGGGTCACTGGATGTCGTAGTCTTCGTCGTGCACCGCGCTGGTGCGCTCGAAGTACTGCCGGGCCGGGAGTGGCCACATGATGGTGGACCGTCCGGCGGCGTTCTGATACCAGCTGTGGGTCTTCGACCAGCCCCAGGTGCGCTTGGCGCTCTCCGTGGTGACCTCGTCGGTGTAGTCGGTGAACACGTCCGGCCGTAGGGCCATCGAACGGTGGCCGCCCTTGGCCAGCATCTGCACCGCGCTGATGATGTATGCGGCCTGGCACTCGAGGAAGAACACCAGGTTGCCGTGAATGACGGTGTTGGTGTTCGGGCCGTACATGCAGAAGAAGTTCGGGTAGCCGGGAAGCGTGATGCCCAGGTACGCGCTGGCGTCGATACCCCAGGTTCGGTGCAGGTCCTGTCCGCCGATGCCCGTCACCGTCATGGGGACGAGGAATTCCGAAGCCTTGAAACCGGTTCCGAACAAGATGATGTCGGCGGGGACGTGCTCGTCACCGATCCAGACACCGTCCTTGTCGATCCGTTGCACGGCCTGACTCACCAGGCGCACGTTGTCACGCTTGAGGGTGGCGACCCACGTGCCGTCGTCGCAGATGATCCTCTTCGCGGCGGGCGGGTAGTCGGGCAGGATCTGCTCGAGCAGATCGAGTCGGTCGCCGGCCTGCTCGGTGAGGTAGTCGGTCAGCTCGACGCGAAGGGCCTCGTTGGCCGCAGACACCGAGACCTCGGTCGGCGGAAAGTCCGGATCGACCGTTGCAGCCGGGAGGTTGCCGATGAGACGGGGAAGGAAGATGGAAAAGCGGTAATAGGCGCGGTAGTGCTTCAGATTCGTGAGGAGCCAGCGCTCGCCGGGGTCGATCTCCTGCCGAAGCACCGGAGTCGACCGCAACCAGGGCGCACTTCTCTGGAAGATCGTGACGTGCTCCGCTTCCTTCGCGACCGCCGGAGCGAATTGCAGTGCGCTGGCGCCGGTACCGATCACGACGACTCGTTTGCCGGCGAAATCGATGCTGTGGTCCCATTCCGCGGAGTGCATCACCGGGCCGGTGAAAGTTTCGAGGCCGTCGACGGCGGGGATCATCGGCCGGTTCAGTTGTCCCACGGCGCTGACGACGATCTGAGCTTCGGCCGAGTCCACGATGCCGTCGGACGTGCGGGTGTCGATGGTCCACGTGCTGGTGCTCTCGTCCCACCGGGTCGAGGTGACTTCCGTGCCGAACGAGATGTGCTCCAGGAGGCCGTTCTTCGCCGCAAAGGTGTACAGGTACTCGTGGATGGCCTGCTGGCGGCCGTAGTGCGTGACCCAGTCGTGCGGAACGAACGAGTAGGTGTAGATGTGGCTGCGGACGTCGGTCCTGCAATCCGGGTAGGTGTTTTCGTACCACGTGCCACCGACGTTCGCGCTCTTCTCGAGAATGGTGAACGGCACACCCGCTTGCTTCAAGCGAAGTCCGGCGAGGAGGCCGGAGAATCCTGCGCCGATGACCACGGCACGCAAGCCGCTGTCGGGAGCGATCTCGTCGAGATTCCACTCCGGCTCGCGGGGATCACTGTCGTCCGGCGTGAACGCCGCCGCGGCCAGAGCCTGGGCGTCATCGTTGTCTTCGTTCATCAACCAGGTACACATCGACTCACGCAGGGAATCGTCCGGCAGCGCAGCCCAGTCCCGGTGCGAGGAGAGATACGGCGCGAGGCGCTTCAGGCAGAAGGCTCTGATCTCCGCGTCGGTCTCGGATGCGAGTCCACTGGCAGGCAACGTCGCCCGGTTGGGCTTCCATTCCGTCCGCAGTACGCCGGCGTCACCCGTGACGTGTGCCGTCAACATCAGGAGCGCGGGTGTGAGGGCCGAATCGAGTTGTGCGCGAAGCGCATTCTCTGTCATCGCGCGATCGGGCGTGAAATCCATGTCGTCTCCGTAGGCAGTATGTGGAACCAGTGTGCACGTGGGCTGAGTGGTTACCAGCAGTCGAGGCCCTCGAGGAAAGGTCGCATCGTGGCGGCGACTTCGTGGGGGCTGTCGAACGCGGCGAGGTGTCCGCCCTTGGCGAAACGTAGTTCGGCTCCCGTGATGGAGGCGGCCAGCTGTTCGATTACCGCGCGAGGGGTGCTTCGGTCGTCGTCGCCGCCGACCACGAGGGTTGGTGGCGGTGAATCGGTGTGAAACGTGCCGACCTCGGTCATGGCGTCGAAATAGGCGCCGATGGTGTTGCCGTCGGCGCTCCGGAACTGTTCGCGAGCTTTCCGAACCAACGGGTCTGCCTCGTTTCGCGATGCGTCGCCGAACCAGCGATACATGGTCGTTTCCTCGGCGTGCTCGAGTCCGTCCGGTGCACGAACCTCCGCCGCGCGGGCCGAAGTTCCGCGAACCGCCTCCTCATCATAGGCGCCCCGGGTGGCCATCAGGATCTGCGCGTCGACCCGGTTCGGGAAGGTGCCCGAAACCGCCTGGGCGACCATGCCTCCCAGGGAAATCCCCAACACTACCGAGCGCTCGACGTTCTCGGCGTCCCACACCGCGGCGACGTCCCCGGCAATGAGACCGAGAGTGATGGCAGATCCTCCGCGCGCCGTTCTGCCGTGCCCGCGCAAATCCGGCGCGAGCAGACGGTAGTCGTTGCCGAGAGCCTCGGCCAAAGGCGCATACCAGGATCCGTCCAATGCCAGGGAGTGCAGGCACGTGATCAGGCGTGCCCCCCGGCCGAATTGCTGATAGGCAATTGTGGCGCCATCGGCGGTAGTCACCGTCTGCAGAGTGTCAGTCATTCTGGCTTTCTTCCATCATGCGCTGTTCGGCGAGATCGACTTCGGCCCGAAGCCGGTCGGACATGTCGTGAAAATAGGATTTGAAGAGATCGGAGGACCTGCGCATTTCCTGATGCCGCGGCCGCTCGAGTTCGATCTTCATGTCGACCACCATGCGACCGGGCCTGCTGGCCATCAGGATGACACGGTCGCTGAGCAGGATGGCCTCCTCGAGGTCATGAGTGACGAAGATGACCGTCGGTCGCTCGGCCTCCCACAACCGGAGGAACTCCTCCTGCTGGATCGCGCGGGTCTGTGCGTCCAAGGCTGCAAACGGCTCATCCATCAGAAGGACGCCGGGGCTCTGGACGAGAGTGCGGGCGATCGCAACGCGCTGACGCATACCCTGCGAGAGGTGCAGAACGTCCGAGTCGGCGAACTCGTGCAGACGAACACGACGAAGCCATTCCTCCGCGCGCTCGCGTCGTTCCGCCTTGGGAACACCCCGGACCTCCATGCCGAGTTCGACGTTGCTGCGGACCCGCCGCCACGGAAGGAGCGCGTCACGCGCAAAGAGGAATGCCGCATCATTGCTGCCGGGCCTCACCTCCTCTCCATCGATGCGCACGGTTCCACTGCGCGGCTTCAGGAGATTGCCGACCATGCCGAGCGCCGTGGTCTTCCCACAACCCGACGGACCGACGATACTGACGAACTCGGACGGCTCGATGCGGAGGTTGAAGTCGTCCAGCACGCGCACCGGTCGATTGCCGTGGAGGAACGCGTGGCGGACATTTTCGAACTCGACCGAAACCCCCTTGGCGGTAGTCGGCCTCGTCATAGTGTCAGCTGGACCAGTCACAAGATTCTCACTCTCACTGTTTGACCGTAGGGATGAATCGGACACCGTCGATCCGACGATGTGTGTGGGCCGACCGATCGTTGCCTCCCGTGCCGGACGATCTGCTGAATCGGCTCGAGAAATCCGCGGTGGGTCCGGACTGCATGACCCTGTGGTGAATGTCACCCTATCGGCCTATGAATCGTTGAACACGTCGGCGACGGTGTCAAGAAAAAGCGGCCCGGTCCGCGGCTATCGCCTTGATAGCGATTCAGTCATTGTCCACGGCCACGAATGGCACGACGCTATCTCGAACGCACCTTGCCGGGAACGGCTCCCAGTGCGTCACGAGCTGCACACACAGGGTGCGAATCACGAGGAGGACGTCAGTGACCAGAGAAGCCACCACCATCGACAAGGTGGGTCAGACCACTTTCGACTTCACGGACCAGGTCGTCATAGTGACGGGCGCTTCCGGTGGCATCGGGTCGGCGCTCGCCGACAAGTTCGCAGAAGCGGGAGCGGATCTGATTCTGCACGGGCGCAACGCCGAAACGCTCCAGGCGAGGGTCGAGAGTGTCGAGGCGCTCGGTCGAAAGGCAGCCCTCGTCGCCGGCAACATCCGCGAGCCGAAGACTGCCGAAGATCTCGTCCGGACTGCTCTCGACAAGTTCGGGAGGATCGACGTGCTGATCAACAATGCCGGCGGCAACTTTGCGTCGCGCCTCGAGGACCTGTCGGTCAATGCCTGGAATGCGACGATCGATACCAATCTGAGCGGGGCCTTCCACTGTGCCCGCGCATGCCTGCCGGTCTTCGAACGTCAGGGTGGCGGACACGTCGTCAATGTCGGATCCGGATCGGCCAACCACGCACACCCGCTCCGCGGCGCCTACGCGGCAGCCAAAGCGGGACTCGCCTCGCTCACGAAGACGATGGCCTGGGAATGGGCAGATCGCGGCATTCGAGTCAACTGCGTCGAACCCGGAGCCACCCTGACGCCTGCGTCTCGTTTCGCATCCCCCGAAACCGAGCAGAAGTTCGGCCGCAACCTCGCGCTCGGACGCGTCGGGAGGCCGGAAGAGGTCGCGGACGCGTGCCTGTACCTGTGCTCCGATGCCGCGAGCTTCATCACGGGAACGATTCTGCAGGTCACCGGCGGGCCCCACACCTCCTCGCCCGCCGACATCGAACTCGTCCGAGGGCCGCTCGATGCCTGACCGACACAGCTGTCCAGAAGATTCGAAGGGAAGGCCCCGGCATGGAATCCATCACTGACGCGCCCCGCACGGCCTCCCGTCCGGCGAAGCCCCTGCGCATCGGCCCGATCGAGGTCGAGGCGCCGGTCGTGCTCGCCCCCATGGCGGGCATCACGAACATGGCGTACCGCCGGCTCTGCCGCGAGTACGGCGCCG
>JBCEBZ010000032.1:0-27270 GCA_039206675.1 Rhodococcus sp. (in: high G+C Gram-positive bacteria)
CACCCGCTGGCTCGACCCCAGCCACGGCGGCCTCAACCTCGGATTCCCCCAGAACAACTAAGGAACCTCTCCCATGACCGCACAACTCTCACTCCCCCGCTTCGCCAGGATCGGGGCCGGAGCAGTCGACGAGATCGGCTCGGTTGTCGACCAATTGGGTCTGCAGAGGCCGATTCTGGTCACCGACTCCTACCTGACCGGCACCGGCGCGGCCGACCGGATCATGACTCTCCTCCGGTCGGCGGGCAAGGAGCCGGCTCTGTTCTCCGGCACCGTGCCCGACCCCACCACCGATTCCCTCGAGGAGGGGCTGCGGATCGTCGCCGAACACCGGGCGGATTCGGTGATCGGGTTCGGCGGCGGCAGTCCGATGGACACCGCGAAGGCACTGGCCGTGCTGTCCGCGAACGGCGGGGAGATGCGGTCGTACAAGGCACCTCACGTGTACACCGGGAAGGCGCTGCCGATCATCGCGATCCCGACCACCGCCGGAAGCGGCTCCGAGGCCACGCAATTCACGGTCATCAGCGACAGCGCGTCCGACGAGAAGATGCTGTGTCCGGGCCTGTCGTTCCTGCCGATCGCCTCGATCGTGGATTTCGAACTCACCATGTCGATGCCGCCGCGGCTCACGGCCGACACCGGCATCGACGCGCTCACCCACGCCATCGAGGCGTACGTCAGTCAGAAGGCGCAGCCGTTCACCGACGGACTCGCGCTCGCCGCGATCCGCACCATCGGCAAGCACATCGGCACGGCGTACGCGGACGGTGAAGACCGCACCGCGCGGGAAGCGATGATGGTCGCGTCCTTCCAGGCCGGCATGGCGTTCTCCAACTCGAGCGTGGCGCTGGTCCATGGGATGAGCAGACCGATCGGCGCGCATTTCCATGTGGCACACGGACTGTCGAATGCGATGCTGCTTCCCGCGATCACGGCGTTCTCCGTGCAGGGAGCGGAGAGTCGCTACGCCGACTGCGCCCGGGCGTTCGGCGCCGCACCGGAGTCGGCGGGCGATTCCGTCGCCGCGCAGTTCCTCGTCGAGACCCTCAGCACGCTGTGCCACGACCTGAAGGTTCCGACGCCGCTGGCCTACGGCATCGACCGCGACGCCTGGGACGGCCTCATCCCGCTGATGGCAGAGCAGGCGCTGGCCTCCGGATCGCCCGGCAACAATCCGGTCGTGCCCACCGCCGGCCAGATCGAGACGCTGTATGCGGAGGTGTTCAGCTAGAACTCGACGGTTCCGCGGAGGTACCGCCGGTACGCCCCGGACAGATGGACGCGGTCACCGTGCACCTCGCAGTGCACGGTTCCGCCGCGCGCCGACAATTGCCGTCCGACAAGGCTGTTCCGGCCAAGGACGTCAGCCCAGTACGGCGCGATCTGCGAGTGCGCGGACCCCGTCACCGGGTCTTCCCGAATCCCGGCCGCGGCGCCGAACCATCGCGACACGAAGTCGACGCCGTCCGACTCCGACGCCGCGGTGACGACGATGCCGCGCACCTCGAGCGGGCTGATCACGGCGAAGTCGGGGGTCATCGACGCGATGTCGGTCTCGGATTCCGCGACGAACACGAGGTCGGTGGCCTTCAGGCACTTGCGCACCGGAATGCGGAGCGCCGCGACGATCCGGGGATCGGCCACGATCGGCTCCGGCGGCTCGGCCGGAAAATCCATCACCAGCGTCGCGTCCGGTGCCCGGTCGACGTGCAGCCAGCCGCTGCGCGTCCAGAACTGGATGCGGTCGGCGTCCGGGTGCACGTCCTCGAAGATCTGCGCGGCCGCCGCGAGGGTCGCATGACCGCAGAGATCCACCTCGACCGCGGGTGTGAACCACCGCAGGTGGTAGGCCGGGTGTCGGCGGTCGTGGGGGCTCGCGTCGTCGGGTAGCCGCGCCGTGTAGAACGCCGTCTCGGACAGATTGTTCTCTTCGGCGAGTTGCTGGAGAACGGAATCGTCCAGCCAGTCGGTCAGCGGCATGATCGCCGCCGGGTTGCCCTCGAAGGGTCCGGCGGCGAATGCGTCGATCTGATGGATGTCGAGCTTCATACCGTCCGATGGTGGTGGAAGTCCCCGCGCTCGTCGAGGGCCATCCCACACACGCTGGACCGGTCAGGCCCGTGCGAAGCTCATCGTCTCCCCCTCGACCCCGCGCATCCACAGGTCGTTGCAGGCGGCCGCCAGTTCCGGCAGACCCTCCTCGATCGCGGCGAACACGTTGCCGGGCACCCAGCCGACGTCGCCGTTGAGCAGCAGGTTGTTGCGGCCGTAGAAGATCGCGAGGTCGGTGGCGCCCTGCGCGGCGTGCGCCTCGGACCCGGGCTCGTACCCGTACGCCGAGTTGCCGATCTCCCAGGGCTCGAAGTCGAACAGGCAGACGTCGCCGGGAATCGGTGTGACGGTGGGATTTTCCCTCCGCGGTGCCGCCGTGATCCGCGGGATCAGCGTGTACACCTCGTTGCGCGCGTACTTGGCGTGATACGCGTCGCCGCTCTGCGGAAGCACGTCCCACACCGCGTCGCACGTGAGCGGTGCGTCCTCGTCGAGAAGCCGGGCACGGCACGTCACGCCGCGCTTGTCCAGGGTGATGGTGATGTAGCGAGCCATGATGCCTCCTTCGGTCCCTGTGAGTACTTGTTAACCGCCCGCGGTTAACAAGTACTCACAGGTGGGGGTCACACTTCGTCGAGCACTTCCGACCAGATCGTCAGGGCGTCCTCGATCTGTTCCGACGTGACGATGAGCGGTGGAATCATCCGTACCACGTTCATGTGGGCACCGCAGGTCAGCAGCAGCAGCCCCTTCTTCGCGGCCAGTTGCTGCGCCGCAGCCGCTTTCGCGCGGTCCGCGGTGCCGTCGGCGGCGGTGAATTCGCTGCCCACGAGCAGTCCGAGGCCGCGGACGTCGCCGATCCCGTCGATGGCGCGCGTGCGGGCGCCCTCGAGCAACTGGACACCCCGGGCGGCGGCGTTGGCGACAAGGTCTTCCTTCTCGATGACCTCGAGCGTCGCGACCGCGGCCGCGCAGGACACGGCGTTCCCGCCGTACGTCCCGCCCTGCGATCCCGGCCAGCCCTTGGACATCAGTTCCTCGGACGCCGCGATGCCCGACAGCGGGAAGCCGCTGGCCAGACCCTTGGCGATGGTGATGATGTCGGGCCGGACGCCGAAGTGCTGGTGTCCGAAGTACTTGCCGGTGCGTCCGAAACCGGTCTGGATCTCGTCGATGACCAGAAGGATGCCGTGCTTGTCGGCGCGCTCGCGGAGTCCCTGGAAGAACGCGGTGTTGCCGGGCACGTACCCGCCCTCGCCGAGGACGGGTTCGACGATGAATGCGGCCGTCTCGTTCGGCGCGGTGAGGGTCGCGAAGATGTAGTCGAGTTCCTTCAGCGCGAACGCGGTCGCCTCCTCCTCGGACCAGCCGTAGCGGTAGGCGTTGGGGAACGGGGCCACGTGCACGCCGCCCATCAGCGGGCTGAAGCCGGCGGAGAACCGGGTGCCGGACGTGGTCATCGTCGCCGTCGCGACCGTGCGTCCGTGGAATCCGCCGTGGAAGACGATGACGTTGGGCCGGCCGGTCGCCTGCCGCGACAGTCGGAGCGACGCCTCGACGGCCTCGCTTCCCGAGTTCGCGAAGAATAGCGAATCGAGGCCTTCCGGCAGCACCGATCCCAGCCGGTCGACCAGTTCGAGCATCGGCTGGTGCATGACCGTCGTGTACTGGCCGTGGATGAGGGAGCCGACCTGTCGGCGCGCGGCCTCCACGACGTGGGGATGGCAGTGGCCGGTGCTGGTGACGCCGATGCCCGCGGTGAAGTCGAGATAGCGCCGACCGTCGGTGCCGTAGAGGTAGCAGCCTTCACCGTGATCGACCGTCACGGGTGTGGCCTGTGCGAGCAGTGGAGATAACCGAGTCACGAGAACCCTCCCACGCGTAGTTGCCGCCGAATGTCGGAAATGTGCATTGTCAGATTGTCAACAATCTGTATAACATGGCCACGTCACTTCGGCAACGGCGAATCGGGAGTAATCATGCTCGAGGAAGCAGCAATCGGATCGGTACAGACCGGCCTGTTCATCGGCGGCAAGTGGCGCGACAGCGCCCGCACCATGCCGGTCCACGACCCGTCCACCGGACAGATCCTGTGCACGGTCGCCGACGCCGACTCGGCGGAGGCCCGCGAGGCGCTCGACGCCGCGGTCGCGGCGCAACCGTCGTGGGCGGCCACCACCCCCCGCGAACGCAGCATCATCCTGATGAACGCGCACCGATTGCTACTCGAGAACGTCGACCGTCTCGCGCTCGTCATGACGCTGGAGATGGGCAAGCCACTCACCGAGGCGCGGGGCGAAATCGCCTACGCCGCAGAGTTCTTCCGCTGGTTCGCCGAGGAGGCCGTCCGCATCGACGGCGGTTACATGACGGCACCGGGCGGCGGGTCGCGGTTCCTCGTCACCAAGCAGCCCGTCGGGCCCAGCCTGCTCATCACCCCGTGGAACTTCCCGATGGCCATGGGCACCCGCAAGATCGGGCCGGCGATCGCCGCCGGATGCACGTCCGTCATCAAACCGGCAGCACAGACGCCGCTGTCGATCCTGGCGCTCGCCGACATCCTCACCGAGGCCGGACTGCCGGACGGCGTCGTCAACGTCGTCACCACGTCCAGCCCGGACGAGGTGATCACTCCCCTGATCCTCGACGGCCGGGCCCGCAAGCTCTCGTTCACCGGTTCCACCAAGGTCGGGAAGCACCTGCTCGAACTGTGCGCCCGCACGGTCATGCGCACGTCCATGGAACTCGGCGGCAACGCGCCGTTCCTCGTCTTCGAGGACGCGAACCTCGACGACGCCGTCGACGGCGCCATGGCCGCGAAGATGCGCAACATCGGCCAGGCCTGCACGGCTGCCAACCGCATCCTCGTGCACATCTCGGTCGCCGAGGAGTTCACCCGCAAACTCACGCAGCGGATGGAGGCCCTGCCCGTCGGCCGTGGCACCGAGGACGGCGTCGTGGTCGGACCGCTGATCGACGAGGCCGCCGTCGCGAAGGTGGGCAGCCTCGTCGCGGATGCCGTCGAGCGCGGGGCGTCGGTACTCACCGGCGGCGCGGCGCTCGACCGTCCGGGCAACTTCTACCCGGCGACGGTCCTGACGGGCGTGCCCGACGACGCCGAGATGTGCCACAACGAGATCTTCGGTCCCGTGGCCGCGATCAGCACGTTCGAGACCGAGGCCGAGGCCGTCGAGCGGGCCAACGACACCCCGTACGGGCTGGTGGCCTACGTGTACACCGAGAGCCTCAAGCGCGGCATCCGCGTGTGCGAGGCCCTGGAATCGGGCATGGTCGGGCTCAACCAGGGTGTGGTGTCGAACCCGGCCGCGCCGTTCGGCGGGGTGAAGGAATCGGGGCTCGGACGCGAAGGCGGCACCACCGGCATCGACGAGTTCCTCGAGACCAAGTACATCGGCGTCGCGCTCTAGAGCCAGGTGTCTTCCGACGACGTCGTGAGGAACGCCTCGAGGTCGTCGCGCCATGGCGCCGGCACCGTCTTGTCCGGTTCGATGCCGGTGTACTGGCCGCGGTAGAACAGCAACGGCCGCTCCTCCCTGATCTCGCTCAGGGAGGAGACCCGGCCGAACACCACCCAGTGGTCCCCGCCGTCGTGCACGCTCTCGAGCGAGCAGTCGATGTGGGCGAGCGAACCGGTGAGGATGGGCGAACCCAGCGGCGACGCTGTCCAGTCGATGCCGGCGAACTTGTCCGGTTCGCGGGACCCGAAGCGAGCACACGTCGACTGTTGTTCTTCTGCAAGCACGTTGACGCAGAACGCGCCGCTGCGCTCGATCGCCGCCCACGATCGCGACGTCTTGGTCGGGCAGAACAGCACCAGCGGCGGCTCCAGCGACAGCGCGGCGAACGACTGACACGCGAACCCCACCGGTTCGCCGTCGTCGATCGTGGTGATGATGGTGACTCCGGTGCAGAACTGGCCGAGCACCGTCCGGAACCGTCGCGGATCGATCGCCTCGGCCGCGACGGCCCCGTCCCCGGTCAGCTCGGTCACGGCTGCATCCCGACGCTGAAGTCGTGACCCCACAGGCTGACGGCCGTGCTCTCCCTCGCAATCCAGCTGTCGTCCTCCACCTGACGGCCCTCGCACCCGAATTCGACGTCGAAACCGCCGGGGGTCTTCATGTAGAACGACAGCATCAGGTCGTTGACGTGGCGGCCGAGCGTGGCCGACATCTTGACCTTCTTGCGGAGCGCGCGGTCGAGGCACAACCCGACGTCGTCGGAATTCTCGACCTCGATCATGAGGTGCACGATGCCGCTGGGGGTGGGCATCGGCAGGAACGCGAGGCTGTGGTGCCGCGGATTGCAGCCGAAGAACCGCAACCACGCCGGCTTGCCGTCCGCGGGCCGCCCGACCATCTGCGGCGGCAACCGCATCGAGTCGCGCAGGCGGAAGCCGAGCACGTCGCGGTAGAAGTGCAGCGACGCCTCGTCGTCGGTGGTCGAGAGGACGACGTGCCCGAGGCCCTGCTCGCCGGTGACGAACTTGTGCCCGTACGGGCTGACCACCCGCCGGTGCTCGAGGGCCGCGCCGTGGAACGCCTCGAGCGTGTTGCCCGACGGGTCCTCGAACGTGATCAGTTCGTCGACCCTGCGGTCCTGCAGTTGCTCGGCCGTGCCCTCCTTGAACGCGACACCCGCCGCCGACAGGTTGTCGCGTACCTCCTGCAACTCCGCGGCGTTGGCCGTCTCCCAGCCCGACACCGACAGCCGGTCGTGTTCCCCGGGGAAGATCACAAGCCTGGCCGGGAAGTCGTCCATCCGCAGGTACAGGGCATCGGGGTCGGAACCCTTGCCCTCGACCATGCCGAGCACCTTGAGACCGTATTCACGCCACGCGGCCATGTCGGTGGCCTCGATACGCATGTACGCCAGCGAACGAATACTCATCACTTGCCCCCGTCCAGGAGGAAATCGGTTGCCAGACGGTTGAACTCGTCGAACTTCTCCAGCTGCGCCCAGTGTCCGCACCCGCCGAAGACGTGCAACTGTGCCCGCGGGATCATCTTCAGCGCCACCAGCGCCCCGTCGAGCGGGTTGACCCGGTCCTCGCGACCCCAGATCAGCAGCACCCGCTGCCGCAGCTTGTACGCGTCGCGCCACAACATGCCGAGCTCGAAATCGGACGAGGAGAACGACTTTCCCATCGCCTTGGCGGCGGCGAGTGATTCGGGAGTACTCGCGGCGGCGAAGCGTTCGTCGATCAGCTCGTCGGTGATCAGCTTCTGGTCGAACACCATGATCCGCAGGAACGCCTCGAGATTCTCCCGGGTGGGCTGGTAGCCGAACTTGCCGAGGTTCTTGACGCCTTCGGTCGGGTCGGGCGCGAACAGGTTGACGCTCAGCCCACCCGGGCCCATGAGCACCAGCCGGCCGGCGCGGTCCGGGTAGTCGAGAGCGAAACGCACGGCGGCGCCGCCCCCGAGAGAGTTTCCGAGCAGGTGGACGCGTCCGGTGATGTCGAGGGTGTCGAGCAGATCCTTCAGCGCGGACGCACTGTGCACGAAGTACTGCGGGTGCTCGGTCGGCTTGTCGGACAACCCGTATCCCGGCTGATCGACGGCGAGCACGTGGAACTTCTCCGCGAGAACCGGAATGTTCCTGGCGAAGTTCGACCACGACGACGCACCCGGCCCGCCACCGTGCAGCAGCACGATCGTGGTGTCGTTGCCGACCCCGGCCTCGTGGTAGTGCAACTTCAGGTCGGGCCGGACCTGGGCGAACTTCGAGGTGGACTCGAAGGTGAGAGCTTCTTCGGTCGTCGTCACGTGTTCTCCTAGACCATCGTGTCCGTGATGGGCAGTCCGAATTCGCCTGCGCCGTACATGACGTAGGCGCGCTCGGGATCGTTGGCAGCGTGGACGCGTCCGGCGTGCGCGTCCCGCCAGAACCGTTGCAGCGGTGTCCCGTTGGCCAGCGCGGTGGCCCCCGAGCTCTCGAACAGTTTGTCGATGGACGAAATGGCCCGGCCGGTGGCGCGCACCTGGTCGCGGCGCGCCCGCAGTCGCAGCTCGAACGGCACTTCCTTCCCGGCGACGAGCAGCGCGTATTCGTCGGCGACGTTGCCGGACAACTGTCGCCAGGCGGCGTCGATGTCGCTCGACGCCTCGGCGATGCGGACCTTCGCGAACGGGTCGTCCTTGGCCTTCTCGCCGGCGAACGCCGCGCGGACGCGCTTGCCCTGATGTTCGACGTGGGCGTCGTACGCGCCGTAGGCCATCCCGACGATCGGCGCGGAGATGGTGGTGGGATGTATTGTTCCCCAGGGCATCTTGTAGACGGGCGCGGTGTTGCGCTCGAGCCCGGGAGCGGTGAGGGTGCTCATCGCCTTGAAGCTGAGAACGCGGTGCGTCGGGACGAACACGTCCTCGACCACCACGGTGTTGCTGCCGGTTCCGCGGAGCCCCACGACGTTCCACACGTCGTCGATCCGGTAGTCCTCGCGGGGGATCAGGAAGCTGACGAAGTCGACGGGGCGGCCGTCCTTGATGACGGGCCCGCCGAGCACCGCCCAGGTGGCGTGATCGCAGCCGGACGACCAGGCCCACGCGCCGTTGACCGTGTATCCGCCGTCGACGACCTGACCGGCGCCCATCGGGGCGTACGACGACGAGATGCGCACGTCGGTGTCGTTGCCCCACACGTCTTCCTGGGCCTGCTGGGAGAACAGCGCGAGGTGCCAGTTGTGCACACCGATGATCGACGAGACCCACCCCGTGGAACCGCAGGCGCTCGCGATCTTCCGCACGGCGGAGTAGAACAGCACCGGATCCGCCTGGTAACCACCCCACTGTTCGGGCTGGAGCAACCGGAAGAATCCGGTCTCCTGGAGCGCCTTCATGGAATCGTCGGGGATACGTCGGAGATCCTCGGTCTCCTGCGCACGCTCTCGCAGCGTCGGCAGTAGTGCGTCGAGCCGCTGCATCACCTCGTGACTGTCATGGTCACCCACAGGACGCTCCTGTCTCGTTCGATGGTTCACTTGCCTTCTGAGACTAGAACACGTTCCCATTTATGTCGAGATAGCGGCAAAGGTGCTGTTTGACGGCCCAGGTCTGGAAGAAGGCCCCCGGAAATCTGGCGGATCGTGGCGAAGTTCTATAACGTGTTCTACTAACAGCATGAAGGGATGTGAGGGCACAATGGCGCAGATTCGCGAGATCGATGTGGGCACGGTCCAGACGCGCTTCGCGCGTGGCTGGCACTGCCTCGGTTTGACCACGACGTTCAAGGACGGCAAACCGCATTCGATCGAGGCATTCGGCACCAAACTCGTCGTCTTCGCCGACAGCAAGGGCGAACTGAAGGTCCTGGACGCGTATTGCCGGCACATGGGTGGGGATCTGTCGCAGGGCACCGTGAAGGGCGATTCGGTGGCCTGCCCGTTCCACGATTGGCGCTGGGGCGGCAACGGCAAGTGCACCAGCATCCCCTACGCGCGCCGGGTTCCCCCGATCGCCCGCACCCGGGCATGGCTCACCCTCGAGCAGAACGGTCAGCTGTTCGTCTGGAACGACCCGGAGGGCAATCCCCCGCCGGAGAACGTGACCATCCCCCGCATCGAGGGCGCGTACAGCGACGACTGGACCGACTGGACCTGGAACTCGATGCTCATCGAGGGCTCCAACTGCCGCGAGATCATCGACAACGTGGTCGACATGGCGCACTTCTTCTACATCCACTACGCGTTCCCGACGTACTTCAAGAACGTCTTCGAGGGCCACATCGCGACGCAGTACCTCAACACGAAGGGCCGCCCCGACGTCGGGATGGCGACCCAGTACGGCATGGAATCGCTGCTGCGCTCCGAGGCCGCGTACTACGGGCCGTCCTACATGATCAATCCGCTGTGGAACAGTTACGGCGGGTACGAGGTCGAGAGCGTCCTCATCAACTGCCACTACCCGGTGACGAACAATTCGTTCATGCTCCAGTACGGCGTCACCGTCAAGAAGCCCACCGGCATCGACGACGTGACCGCCGACAAACTGGCCGCGAAATTCACCGAGGGCATCGCCGAGGGCTTCCTGCAGGACGTCGAGATCTGGAAGAACAAGACCAAGATCGACAACCCCCTGCTCTGCGACGAAGACGGTCCGGTGTACCAGCTGCGACGCTGGTACGACCAGTTCTACGTCGACGTCGCCGACGTCACCGACAAGATGACGCAACGCTTCGAATTCGAGGTCGACACCACCAAGGCCAACGAAGCCTGGCAGCACGAGGTCGACGAGAACCTGGCCCGCCAGAAGGCCGAACGTGAGGCTTCCGCGGTATCCGAGAACAGGGAAGCGCAGGTCTGACGATGAGCGCCTCGACCGAATGGGCCAAAGCTCCCGACTTCGCCGGGCAGCCTGCTCGGCTCGAGGCCATTCATGCGCAGACGGTGGCCGACAAGGCCACTTACCTCGACGACGGAATGAACGAAGTCGAGTGCCGTACGTGCGGAACCTGTGTGCTGGTGCGCAAGAACAGCCTCAAGCACACGAGCGTCCAGTGGACGGACGACCCCGCGAAGACGTGCCCGACGTTCCGGGACGCCGTCGGCGAGGGAAAGTCCACCGCGCTCCGGGAAGGGTGCCCGCGGCTGTGGGACAGCATCGATCACGCGGTGATGGAGGGGTTCATCGACGTGCGAGATCGAGTCGAATAGTCGCCGGCGCCTGCGCACCCGGGCAGATCGCCCGATGTGACATTCGTGCAGTCTGTCTGCACGAATGTCACATCGGGCGCTTAGGCTGGAACGTGCCGTCGGACGCGGCGGCGTCAGCCGAACCCCGGAGGCGTGCCATGACAGGCCGAATCGTGCACTTCGAGATCCCCTTCGACGACGGTGACCGCGCACGAGCGTTCTATCGGGACGCATTCGGGTGGGCCATCGCCGAGATCCCCGACATGGAATACAGCATGGTCACCACCGGCCCCGTCGGCGAAAGCGGCATGCCCGACGAGCCCGGGTTCATCAACGGCGGCATGATGGCGCGCAGCGACGTGACCTCCCCCGTCGTGGTCGTCGACGTCGAGGGCATCGAATCCGCCCTCGAAAGGATCGAATCCCTCGGCGGCAAGACGCTCACCGGCAGGACCCCCGTCGGGAACATGGGGTTCGCCGCGTACTTCACCGATTCCGAGGGAAACGTGATCGGGCTGTGGGAGACCGCCCGCTGACCCGTGAGTACTTATTAACGTCGGGCGGTTAACAAGTACTCACGGGCGCTCGCGCACCAGTTCGAGGGCAATGTCGATGAGCTGGTCTTCCTGGCCGCCGACGAGTTTGCGCTTGCCGGCGCGGACGAGGAGTTCGGCGGACGAGACGCCGTACCGTTCGGCCTGGCGTTCGGCGTGCTTGAGGAAGCTCGAGTAGACGCCGGCGTACCCCATCATCAGCGCCTGCCGGTCGAGGAGGCATTCGGCGGGCATCGCGGGACGCACCACGTCCTCGGCGGCGTCGGCGATGGCGAAGAAATCGATGCCCGTCTTGACGCCGATCTTGTCGCACACGCCGACGAGCGCCTCGACCGGTGCATTTCCGGCGCCTGCCCCGAATCGCCTTGTACTGCCGTCGATCTGCTTGGCCCCTGCCCGAATGGCGGCGATCGAGTTGGCGACACCGAGCCCGAGGTTCTCGTGCCCGTGGAAACCCACCTGGGCATCCGCGCCGAGTTCCTGCACCAGCGCCTCGACGCGGTCGGACACCTGCTCGAGCACGAGGGCGCCCGCGGAGTCGACGACGTACACGCACTGGCAGCCGGCGTCGGCCATGATCCGGGCCTGCTGGGCGAGCTTCTCCGGTGCGATCGAATGCGCCATCATCAAGAAGCCGACGGTCTCGAGACCGCGGTCGCGGGCCAGGCCGAAGTGCTGGACGGACACGTCCGCCTCGGTGCAGTGGGTGGCGATGCGGCAGATGGACGCGCCGTTGTCCTGGGCGACGATGATGTCGTCCTTGATGCCCAGTCCCGGCAGCATCAGGAACGCGATCTTCGCGTTCTTCGCCGTGTCGACGGCGATCGAGATGAGCTCCTGCTCGGGGACCTTCGAGAAGCCGTAGTTGAACGAGGACCCACCCAGTCCGTCGCCGTGCGTCACCTCGATGACCGGGACCCCGGCGCCGTCGAGCGCGCCGACGATGGCCCGCACCTCGTCGCCGGTGAACTGGTGCCGCTTGTGGTGCGAACCGTCCCGCAGGGAGGTGTCGGTGACGCGGATGTCCCAGCTGCTGCTCATATTTCCCGTCGCTCCGCTCGCCCCGTCGAAATGGACCATTGTGCTCATGCCTCCACGCTCAGGAGCTTCTGGGCGATCTCCTCGCCCACCTTGGTTGCCGCCGCGGTCATGATGTCGAGGTTGCCCGCGTACGGCGGCAGGAAGTCGCCCGCACCCTCGACCTCGACGAACGTCGTGACCGTCGCCTGCCCGCCCGACACGACGCTCGGGTCGTCGAACTGCGGTTCGTTGAGCAACCGGTATCCGGGGACGTACTGCTGGATGTCCGCGACGACGCGGTGGATGGAATCGGTGATGGCGGCGCGGTCGGCGTCCTCGGGGATCGCGCAGAAGATCGTGTCGCGCATGATCATCGGCGGGTCGGCGGGGTTGAGGATGATGATGGCCTTGCCGCGCTGCGCTCCGCCGATGGTCTCGATGCCGCGGCTGGTGGTCTTGGTGAACTCGTCGATGTTGGCGCGGGTGCCCGGGCCTGCGGAGACGGACGCCACCGACGCGACGATCTCGGCGTAGGGCACGTCGACGACGCGGGAGACGGCGTACACGATCGGGATCGTGGCCTGCCCGCCGCAGGTGATCATGTTGACGTTGGGGGCGCCGAGGTGTTCGCGCAGGTTGGCGGGCGGGACCACGGCCGGTCCGACGGCGGCGGGGGTGAGGTCGACGGCACGGATGCCCGCGGCCTCGTACCTGGGTGCGGCGTCCCGGTGCACGTACGCCGACGTGGCCTCGAAGACGAGGTCGGGTTTCTCCGGCTGGTTCAGCAACCAGTCGACCCCCTCCGCGGACGTCTCCAGCCCCATCGTGCGGGCCCGCGCCAGGCCTTCGCTCTCGGGGTCGATCCCGATCATCCAGCGGGGTTCGAGCCACTCGGATCGCTGCAGCTTGTAGAGCAGGTCGGTGCTGATGTTGCCCGAGCCGACGATCGCCACACTTGCCTTGGTCATGAACAGACTCCTACTTGAACTGCAGGGATACGGTGCCGAGCCCACTGAACTCGGCGCGGAAGTGATCGCCCGGGCGCGCGTCGATGGCGCGGGTGCAGGAGCCGGGCAGCACGATGTCGCCGGCCTTCAACCGGACGCCGAAGCTCTCGACCTTCTGCGCGAGCCAGGCGACGGCGGTCACGGGGTTGCCGAGCACGGCGTCGCTGCGACCCTGGGCCTTGGTCTCGCCGTTGCTGGTCAGGACGGCGTCGATGGACTTGATGTCGATGTCCGCCGGCCGCACCCGGTTCTTGCCGAGCACGAAACCGGCGGACGACGCGTTGTCGGCGATCGTGTCCGGCAGGGTGATCTTCCAGTCGGTGATCCGGCTGTCGATCAGTTCGATGGACGGCGCGAACGCCACGGTGGCGTCGAGGACGTCCTGTTCGGTGCAGCCCGCGCCGGGGAGGTCGGCGCCCAGCACGAACGCGACCTCGACCTCGACGCGCGGGAAGCAGAACCGCGCGGTGTCGACGGGCTGGTCCTCGAACACTTCCATGTCGGCGAGTAGATGGCCGTAGTCGGGTTCGTCGACGCCCATCATCTGCTGCATGGCGAGGGAGGACAGTCCCACCTTGTGCCCGACGACCTTCGCGCCGTCCTGCAGCCGGCGGCGAATGTTGATGAGCTGGATCTCGTAGGCGTCGACGACGTCGATGTCGGGATGGTCCGCGGTCAGGGGGCCGATGGGGGCCCGGCCGCGCTCCGCGGCGTCGAGCCGATCCGCCAACTCGGTGCGTAGTTGCGTCGAGAGCATGGTGTGAGGCCTTCCCTGAAGTTCGTGTGCGTGCGCACGCCCACGAGTTTCCACTGCAACGTGTTTCGTTCTTCTTCGTTGACGTCAGTAATACTTCCTGGCAGAAACGATGGACTGACAACCCCATCATTCTATAACGTGTTCTACATGAGCAAGCACGAATACGACATCGTGGTCGTCGGTAGCGGTGCCGGTGGAATGACCGCGGCCCTCACCGCCGCCCACAAGGGACTCAGCGTCGTCATCCTCGAAAAGGCAGCGCACTTCGGTGGCTCCACCGCGCGCTCCGGCGGTGGCGTCTGGATCCCGAACAACGAGGCGCTGATCGCCGCCGGCGTCGAGGACACCACCGACGCCGCGCGGACCTACCTCCACAGCATCATCGGCGACGTCGTCCCGAAGGACCGGATCGACGCCTACATCGACCGCGGCCCCGAGATGCTGTCGTTCGTGCTGAAGAACAGCCCGCTGAAGCTGCAGTGGGTGCCCGAATACTCCGACTACTACCCCGAGGCCCCCGGCGGACGGCTCGGCGGACGGTCCGTCGAGCCGACACCGTTCGACGGCCGGAAACTCGGCGCCGACCTCGCGAAGCTCGAACCCGATTACGTCAAGGCCCCGTCGAATTTCGTGATCACCCAAGCGGATTACCGCTGGCTGAACCTCCTGATGCGCAACCCGCGCGGTCCGCTGCGGGCCGCCCGCGTGGGACTCCGGTTCCTCGGCGCCAAACTCACCGGCAAGCGCCTGCTCGTGCGCGGACAGGCCCTCGTCGCCGGACTGCAGGCCGGACTGAAGGCCGCCGGCGTCCCCCTCCTGCTCGACACCCCGCTCACCGACCTCTACGTGGAGGACGGCGTGGTCCGGGGCGTCGAAGCCACGGTCGACGGGCAGCCGCAGGTGTTCCGGGCGCGCCGCGGCGTGGTGATCGCATCGGGCGGATTCGAGCACAACGACGAGGCCCGCAAGAAGTACCAGCGGGCGCCGATCGGCACCGAGTGGACCGTCGGCGCGAAGGCCAACACCGGCGACGGCATCTGGGCGGGCGAAAAGCTCGGTGCCGCCCTCGATTTGATGGAGGACGCCTGGTGGGGGCCGTCGATCCCGCTCACCGGCGGCCCGTGGTTCGCGCTGTCCGAGCGGAGCCTGCCCGGCTGCATCATGATCAACGAATCCGGCAGGCGCTTCGTCAACGAATCGGCACCGTACGTCGAGGCGACGCACGCGATGTACGGCGGGACCTACGGCCAGGGCGACGGACCGGGCGAGAACGTCCCGTGCTGGCTCGTCCTCGACCAGCGGTACCGCGACCGGTACGCGTTCGCCGGTGTCACCCCCCGTTCCCCGTTCCCCGGCCGCTGGCTGAAGGCCGGTGTCGTCGTCAAGGCGGGCACCGTCGCCGAGTTGGCCGGGAAGATCGGCGTGCCGGTCGACGCCCTCACCGAAACGGTCTCGCGTTTCAACACTTTCGCCCGGAACGGCAAGGACGAGGACTTCGGCCGCGGCGAGAGCGGATACGACCACTACTACGGGGATCCCCGCAACAAGCCGAACCCGAGCCTCGGCGCTCTCGAGAAGGCGCCGTTCTTCGCCGTCAAGATGGTTCCGGGGGATCTCGGCACGAAGGGCGGGCTCCGCACCGACCGGAACGCGCGCGTGCTGCGGGAGGACGGCAGCACCATCGAGAATCTCTATGCGGTGGGCAATGCCAGCGGCCCGGTGATGGGCCACACCTACGCGGGCCCCGGCGCGACCATCGGCCCGGCGATGACGTTCGGCTATCTCGCCGTCCTCGACATCCTCGCGAAATCCGAACAGACCGAGCTGACCGGAGACGCCACCAATGCCCATTGATCCGGACATCGCCATCGGGGCCGAACTGCCCACCCAGGAGTTCTCCTGGACCAGTTCCGACGTGCAGCACTATCACCTCGCTCTCGGCGCCGGGGCGCACCCGCTCGACGAGAAGGAGTTGCGCTACCTGACCGACGGGACGCCCCAGGTGCTCCCCACGTTCGCCACGGTCGCCGCGAACTTCCATGCCACCGAGGCACCGAGGGTGTCGTTCCCGGGAGTCGAGATCGACCTCGCCAAGGTGGTCCACGGCAGCCAGGAAGTCACCGTGCACCGGCCGATTCCCCCGGAGGGCAAGGCCCGCACCACCACCCGCATCGCGGAGGTGTGGGACAAGGGCAAGGCCGCCGTCATCGTGCAGGAATCGGCGACCACCGACCTCGACGGCACTCCCCTGTGGACCGCGCGGTCGTCCATCTTCGCCCGCGGCGAAGGCGGTTTCGGCGGTGAACGCGGACCGTCGACGTCCGTCGCGCTGCCGGACCGGCCCGCCAACGCCGAGGTCGACACCCCCGTCCTTCCGCAGCAGGCGCTGCTGTACCGGATGTGCGGTGACCGCAACCCCCTGCATTCCGACCCGAAGTTCGCTTCCGCCGCAGGGTTTCCCGCCCCCATCCTGCACGGCCTGTGCACCTACGGAATGGTGTGCAAGGCGGCCGTGGACGCGGTCCTCGACTCGGACGCAGCGCAGGTCGCCGGGTTCCGGGTCCGGTTCGCCGGCGTCGTGTTCCCCGGCGAGACCCTGCGCACCCGGATCTGGAAGGAACAGGGCCGGCTCCTCATCTCGGCGACGGTCCCCGAGCGCGACGACGCCCCGGCCCTGGCCGACGTGGTGCTGACCCTGGCCGAGGGGTGACAGTTACCGAATTTTGACCGAATTCGCCCAGTTCGGGCGGATATTCGCAATTTCCAGGCACGACGCCGCAACACTTTGTACGCTGTCCGGGACCTCATCGAGACGTGTCAACCGATCGTCGGGGCGGTTCCACGGCTCTCGAAGCAGTAGCTAACGCACGAGTAGTAGCGAACAAAGGGGGGACCTCGTGTCCCAGCGCAGTCCTCTCCGTCCCGTGCGCCGTGCCGCCGTTGCCGGTGCTCTCGCGTTCTGTGCGACCGCTCTCGTCGCTCTTCCCGCGAACGCCGCACCGGTGGCGGGCAGTTCCGACAGCGGCAGCACGGGCGGCAGTTCGATGGGTTCGTCCGTCCTCCCGACACCCATTCCCACTCCGACGGGGCTGGCCGCGCTCGCGGCCGCGACGACGCAGACGGGCAAGCCCTATCTGTGGGGTGGGACGGGTCCGGACGCGTGGGACTGCTCGGGCCTGGTGCAATGGGCATTCCGGCAGGCCGGGGTGAATCTGCCGCGGACCACCTGGGAGCAGGCCGAGGTCGGTGCCCCCATTCCGCTGTGGGCGCTGGCTCCCGGCGACATCGTGGTGCTCAACGACGACGCGTCGCACATCGGCATCTACGCGGGCTTCGGCCAGGTGTTCAATGCGTACGGCCGCGGCGTGCCGGTCGGTCTGGCGCCGCTGTCGCAGTTCCACATCTACGGCATCCGACGGTTCTGACGGTCGGTGGCGGTGCGTCCGCCGACGTACGGCCACACCGCGACGACGAACAGCCCCACCACCGCGACCGGTCCGAGCAGGGCCGCCCACGCGGGCATGTCCGGCAACGCCGCCGCCAGAACGGCCACGGCGCCGGCGGCGACCGCCCCGAGCAGTAGCGTCGGGATTCCCCGCGCGGGGCCGGCATAGGCGACGAGCAGCAGTGCCGTCGCCGCAACCCCCGCGGCGGCCGCCGCGGGCGCGGACGCGTCGCCCAGGACGAGCGCGATCAGCGCCGCCTGCACCGCGAGCACCGCTGCCCATCTCATCGACGGCCTCCCGACTGCCTGCGGGCCCGATCGGCGAGAGTCAGCGCCAGATCCAGAGCGGAATCGTCCTCCCACGCCACCACCGGGACCCCGAGTACCCCCATGTTCCGGTACATGTTCCGACGTTCGAGCCGCCACATCCGGCCGGTCATCGGATCGAGTTCATGCTCGAACGGCGGTCCGCGGAGAACGTCGACGGCCACGACGACGTGCCCTCGGCGCCTCAATTCCAGCAGCGACAGCGCGAAGCCGGTGTCCAGCATGGTGGAGAACGCGATGACCACCGCCCGCGGCGGCAGCGCGACCCGCGGAACCAGCGTGCCTTCGGAGGCGGTGCCGACAGTGCGTTCGGAGGCGGTGCCGACAGTGCGTTCGGAGGCGGTGCCGACCGTGGTTTCGGAGGCGGTGCCGACCGTGGTTCCGGAGGCGGTGCCGACCGTGGTTCCGGTCTCGGAGTCGAGGACGGTGTCGAGGATTCGGTAGAACTGCCTGCGTCCGATGTCGGCGCCGAGCCACCGCAGCCGGAGCCCGTGGGCGACGACCCCGGCCCGATCGCCGCGCTGCAGGGCCGTCTGCACCACCTGTGTCGCACCGCGGACGGTCCGCTGCAGACTCTCCGACGCCGGGCCGGGTGCCTGCGGGGTGGTGTCGAGTACGGCGACGACGTCCGCGGCGCGGTCCATGATCCGTTCGGTCACGTGCAGCCTGCCGCGACGGGCACTCACGGGCCAGTTCACGCTGCGCAGCGGATCTCCCGGGGCGTGCGGCCGGATGTCGCCGAACTCGACTCCCGAACCGAATCGGCGGGTGCGGTGCGCGCCGATCCGGTCCGGGAGCGGGGCGTGCGGGAGTGGAGTCGGCATCGGCGGTGCGAGCGGAAAGATCCGCAGTTCCGCGACGGGAACCCGCGCCGTCGCGGACAGCAGGCCGCCGCCCGCGCGCGCCGTGACGATCACTGCGGGCTCGTACCGACCCCACCGGTCCGCCGACAGCAGATACTCGCCGTCGCCGGCCTCCTCGACCCGGTAGCTGTCGGACGGTGCCGCGGTCACCGCGAGTTCCGCCGCACCGCCGCACGCGCTCACCCGTGCCGAGAATCGCACGGACTCGGATTCGAAACAGCGCAGTACGTCCCCCGACGTGTCGACCCGCACACCGGTGGCCGGTCGCGGCAACCACCTCAGCGCGCCGAGCGCGCCCAGCATCGGGGCGGCGAACGCCATCAGTTCCCACCACCGCCCCACGACCGCGGCGGTCAGCGCCACGGCCGCACACGTCGCGAGTGCGAGCGCAGCCGGCGACGCCCGCCACGCGAGCGGGTGTTCCGTCATCGCGCCCTCGGCGCGGGCAGGCGGCGCAGCAGGTCGGCGAGGACGTCGTCGCTCCGGATGCGGCGCACCCACATCTCCGGGCGCAGGCTGATGCGGTGCGCGACAGCGGGAACGGCCAGCGCCTTGATGTCCTCGGGAATGACGAAGTCCCGGCCCGCGAGGAGGGCGCGGGCCCGCGCCAGTTGGACGAGGTCGAGTTCGGCGCGGGGACTGGCCCCGACCTCGACCTGCGGGTGATGCCGGGTGGCGTTCGCGAGCGCGACGACGTACCCGAGGACGTCGTGATGGACGCTGACCTGCTCGAGCGACTCCCGCATCGCGAGGAGGTCGGCCGCGTCGACCACCTGCTCGATCTCGACGGGCGCCGATCCCCGATCGAGCCGTCGACGCAGCATCTCGTGCTCGTCGTCTTCCGCGAGGTACCCCAGTCTCAGGCGGAGCGTGAACCGGTCCAGCTGCGCCTCGGGCAGCGGGTAGGTGCCCTCGTATTCGATGGGATTGTCGGTGGCGAGCACGACGAAGGGACGCGGCAGCGTCCGGGTGGTGCCGTCGACGCTGACCTGCCCCTCGGCCATGGCCTCGAGCAACGCGGCCTGGGTCTTGGGCGGGGTGCGGTTGATCTCGTCGGCCAGGAGCAGGTTGGTGAAGATCGGGCCCGGACGAAACTCGAACCGCCCCGACGGCATGTCGTAGATGGTGGCGCCGAGCAGGTCGGCGGGCAATAGGTCGGGGGTGAACTGGACCCGGGTGAAGTCGAGCCCGAGGGCGGCGGCGAAAGAGCGGGCCACCAACGTCTTTCCGAGTCCGGGCAGGTCCTCGATGAGCACGTGCCCGCCCGCGAGTACTGCGAGCAGGATCGACGTGAGTTCGTCGTGCTTGCCGACCACCGCCCGTTCGACCTCCGCCAGCACGGCGTGGGCGCGCGCGGTGGTGACCTCGGCGGGCATCGTCACAGCTGCTCCAGTCGTTGCAGGATCCGGTCGAGGACGTCCCGGCCCGGGCCGGGCTCCGTCCGGTCGACGCGCCGGACACCGTCGGGATCGACCCACCGCCACAGGTCGCCGAAGAACACTGCACCCGCCGCGGCGGTGTCGGCGGGGTCGAGTCCCTGCCGCTGCCCGGTCGACTGCTGGAATTCGCGCGCCAGGAGCGGGCGCAGATGGTGATCCCAGTCGCCGCGCGTGCCGTCCGCCCAGCTGATCAGCGATTCCGTCCGCGCCATCCAGCGGGCCGTCGCCTCGGCCCGTTCCGCTTCCAGACCGGACGTTTCGGCGTCGACATCTGCGGGTGCCATCCGTCGTCGAATCTCGAAGAGCACCAGCGCCGTCACCGCCCCCGCGATCAGCACGGCGGCACCGTACCGGCCCGCGGCGACCAGCGGGACCTCCACGGCCAGTACCGCTCCGACACCGATTACCGCGACGGCGAGCACGCGTCGCTCCCCAGGTCTTCGAGCACGCGCCGGAGCAGATCCGCGGCCTCGTCACGGTGATGTTCACCCATCGGATGCAGGCTGAACCGTGCCTCCGAGAACAGCCGCACCAGCGGTGCCGCCGCCTCGAAGCGCAGCACTCCGAGTTGGACTGCGCGAGCGAGCACTTCGGATGGCGTGTCCGAATCCCGCGGCTCGGCGCCCGGTGCCGCCCGCAACGCGTCCTCCATCGCCGCGTAACTGGCGATGATGGCCTCGCGCGGCGGCAGACTGGGGGCCACGACCACGGCGAGTCCTTCCTCCGCCGCGCGGGCCAGCGACTGCGAGGTGCCCGCGCCGTCGGTGGAACGCGCCGCCGTCCAGGTGCCGGCCCGGGCCCGGAGAGGGCGCCGCGCCGCGGCGCCGAGCATCAGCACCGTCACCAGGATCGGACCGACAATCGCTGCCGCGGTCCATAATTCCGCGAGGTCCTTGCGGGTCTCCGCGGCCGTGTCGGGCGGCGGAACCGGCTCGGTGGGCACCATCCCGACGGTGCGGTCGTCGCCCTCGTCGGAGGCCTGGCCGGTCGTCGACCGCTGACGGTCGAGAGGCTCGTCGCCACGGACGGATCCGAGGAGGAACGCCGCGGCCACGACCAGGGAGGCGAACACCGCCCACCCGACCACGTGCCGGCGCGAGACCGAGGACCCGGTGTTCCCGGTCGGCCCGACCGTCGGCGGGTCGGGAGCGACCCGGGGCCGGCCACCGCGGACTGCCGACGCGAGCGCCACCGCCGCGACGACGACCGCGATCGCCGAGAGAACGACCAACGCCCGCGTCGCCCCCGCACCCGGCTCCGTCGCCGTGGCGGGGGTGTCGGGTGCGGGGACCGCTCTGACCACAAGGGTGGCCGTCACGACGGCCGCCAGCAGGGCAACCGTGTGGACGACCCTGCTCATCACCCGACGGTCCGGCATCCTCACTCCCGCGTTGCCCTTCCATCGTGACACGCGGGGGCGCGGAAAATCACCCGTTCACGGCGGCGGACGGCGCAGCATGTTCTGCGGCGCACCCATCCACGAAGGAGAGTTACTTGACCATGTCCCCGGTTACCGGAGCAGAACTGGCTCGTTCATTGGAACCTCAGGGGGTTGCGGTTCCCTCGGCCGTTCCCACGCATTGGTACAACCTGGCGGCCGATCTTCCGGAACCCGTTCCGCCGCACCTGCATCCCGGCACCCGGGAGCCGCTGGGACCGGAAGACCTGGCGCCGCTGTTTCCGGCGAGCCTGATCGAGCAGGAGGTCGCGACCGACCGCTACATCGAGATCCCCGAGACGGTTCGGGAGATCTACGGCATGTGGCGTCCGTCGCCGCTGGTGCGCGCGCATCGGCTCGAGCGGGTTCTCGGCACCCCGGCACGGATCTATTACAAGTACGAGGGCGTGAGCCCGGTCGGCTCACACAAGCCGAATACGGCTGTCGCGCAGGCCTACTACAACGCCCTCGAGGGCACCACCAAACTCACCACCGAGACCGGGGCGGGCCAGTGGGGCGCGTCGCTGTCGTTCGCCGGCGCGCTGCTCGGTCTCGACGTCGAGGTGTGGCAGGTCCGCGCGTCCTACGACGCGAAGCCCTACCGCCGGCTCCAGATGGAGGCGTACGGGGGCATCTGCCATCCGTCCCCGTCCGACCTCACCGAGGCGGGCCGCGCGATTCTCGCCGAGCACCCGGACACGACGGGTTCGCTGGGCATGGCGATCAGCGAGGCCGTCGAGGTGGCCGCGAAGGACCCCCGCGCGCACTATTCGCTGGGCAGTGTCCTCAACCACGTCATGCTCCACCAGACCGTGATCGGCCAGGAAGCGATGGCCCAGCTGGAGGACGCGGGCGAGCCGGTCGCGCACACGGTATTCGGTTGCGCCGGCGGCGGTTCCAATCTCGCCGGCCTGACGTTCCCGTTCCTCGGCCGCAACCTGCGCGAGGGCACCACCACCCGCCTCGTCGCGTGTGAACCGGCGGCCTGCCCGTCGCTCACGCAGGGCGAGTACCGCTACGACTTCGGCGACGTCGCGGGCCTGACGCCACTGCTGAAGATGTACACGCTGGGCAACGACTTCGTGCCGCCCGCGATCCACGCGGGCGGGCTGCGGTACCACGGCATGTCGCCGATGGTCTCGCACGCCGTCGCTCTCGGACTGATGGAGGCGACCGCGGTCGAGCAGGACGACGCACTCACCGCGGGCCTGCTGTTCGCCCGCGCCGAAGGCATCATCCCCGCGCCGGAGTCGACGCACGGTGTGGCCGCGGCCATCGCACACGCCCGCACGGTCACCGAACCGGAGGTCGTGGTCATCGGGCTGTCCGGCAACGGCCAGCTGGACCTCCCCGCGTACAGCCGGTACGTCTGATCGATGCACCGACGCCGAGGCAGACCCCCTGGTCTGCCTCGGCGGTCACCGGCGCAGCGTCGACAACCGGCTCACCAGGCGATCGACGTCGAGGGTGCCCGCGAGTCCGGTGAACATCTCCTCCCACGGTGCGTCCGCCACGACGGTCAGCGCGGTGCCGCGGTCGTGCAGCACGTCGACGACGTTCGCGAACCGCCGCACGGCGTCCGCGCCTGCCTCCCGCAGCCGGGGCACACCGGTGAGCACCCAGCAGTCGAACCGCCCGGACAGGTCGAGGTAGTCGGCGGGTGCGGTCGGGGTGCCGCACAGCGCCGCGAACTCGAACCAGACCGTCCGGTCGCGTACCGCCGTGGCCGTCACCGTGCGCGTGCCGACGGCCAGGGCGACCCGCTCGGAGGGGGCCGGGACCTCCATGTCGGTCGCGGGGACGAAGCGTCCGCCGGCGAACCCGTTCTCCGACGGGGTCACGGTGCGGTAGTCGACGGGTCCGGCCACCCGCACGACGGTCAGATTCTGCTCCAGCTCGGTGATCGTCGGCGCGAACAGGTGATGGAACAGTGGGTTGGGCAGCAGCCCCGCGGGCGGATAGTTCGACGTGACCACCAGCGTGATGCCGCGGGCGAACAGCGCCTTCAGCAGCCGCGCGACCAGCATCGCGTCCCCGACGTCGTGGAGGTGGAACTCGTCGAAGCACAGCAACCGGACGTCCCCGAGCGCCGCGTCGATCGCGAGGTCGATGGACCCCAGCGCGTGCGCGTCGGCGTGGAGTCGGCGGAAGAACGAGTGGAAGTGCACACGCCGTTTCGGGACCTCGGAGGCAGTGTGGAAGCGATCCATCAACCAGGTCTTGCCCCGCCCGACGGGTCCCCAGAGATAGACACCGCGAACCCCGGGCCTGACCTGCGCCAGGCCGTCCGCGGTCTCGTCCAGTACGGCCACGGCCGAGCGCTGCGCGTCGTCCAGCAGAACCTCTACATCCACGGATGGAGACACTACGAATGTCGAGTCTCGGGCGACAAGCCGATGTGAGGAGAGAGACTGCGCGGCGAGGTGGCCCGAATGCGGCGAGCGAGGCGACGGGAATCCCGCATTTCTGCGAAGATCGTGACGTGAACCCCCAGTACCTCAGCCGTCTCCCCGACAGCGGTTTCGACCGTGTCGACGCACTCCTGACACCGGTCGACAGCGACCTCGCGGCGGCCTTTCCGGGTGATCGGCAGCAACCTCAGCCCATCCACACCGTCTACGTGAGCGCGGCGGACGCCGGCCCGGACACCCCGCGGGTGTGGGGCGAGCAGGCTGTCGAACTGCTGGACAGGTACTCCGGTGCGCTGTCCGAGATCGGCACGACCGGTGCGCTTCCCGATGTGCGCGCGACGCTCGAGCGCCGTCCGATCCAGGATCTGCGGATCGACTTCGAGGACGGCTACGGCTGGCGGACCGACGACGTCGAGGACGCGGCCGCACTGGAGACGGGTCGCACGCTGCGACAGCTGTCGTCCGACCCGTCCGGTCCTCGGTCGCTGGGTATCCGCGCGAAGGGTCTGGCGCCGCACGAGCGCCGCCGCGGCATCCGCACGCTCGAACTCGTCCTCGAAGGCGCGGGCGGGGTTCCCGACGGCTTCGTGTTCACCGTGCCGAAACTCCGTGCGGCCCAGCAGGTCACCGCCGTCGTCGCGTTGTGTGAGGAACTGGAGAGCGCGTACGGTCTCCCGGACGGGTCGTTGCGCTTCGAGTTGCAGATCGAGAGCCCGCAGGCCGTCCTCGGGCCCGACGGCACCGTGACCGTCGCGAAGGCGATCCAGCTCGCCGAGGGTCGCTGTACCGGATTGCACTACGGCACTTACGACTACAGCGCGGCCTGCGGAATCGCCTCCCGGTTCCAGTCGCTCGAGCATCCGGTGGCCGACCACGCCAAGTCCGTGATGCTGGTGGCGGCGGCCCAGACCGGGGTGTGGGTGTGCGACGGGTCCACCCAGGTGATCCCGCAGGGCAGCGACGAGGAGATCCGCGCCGCGCTGGCCCGGCACTACCGGCTCGTCACCCGGTCGCTCGAACGCGGGTACTACCAGGGGTGGGACATGCATCCCGGGCATCTGATCACCCGCTGGCTCGCGACGTTCGACTTCTACCGCGACGCGCTGCCTGCCGCGGCCACCCGCTTGCAGGCCTACCTCGACCGCCAGGGCGGCGGGGTGATGGACGAACCGGCCACCGCGCAGGCCCTCGCAACGGTGGTGCTGCGGGGGCTGGCGTGCGGCGCGTTCGACGAGGACGTGGTCCGCGCGCAGGCGCCCGGATGCACGGTGGACACGCTGCGCGACCTCCTCACCCGGGTGGTGGTTCCCGGGAGCTGAGCTCCTCCCGGCCTCCGGCAGACCACCCGCACCACCCCCTCCGAGGTCCTACACTTGGCCCACGCCCGATCAGGAGGTAGCAGCACCCGTGACCCCGAACGCCTTGACCCCGCCCAGCTTCCGGAGCCTCCCGGACCTGGCCGTACGCACACTCGGCGGCGCCGTCGTGTGGGCCAACGACGAGCTGTTCGCCGAGCGGGAGAACCTCATCCGCCCCACGGCCGCCGTGTACCAGCCGGCGACGTTCGGCCACAAGGGTCAGGTGTACGACGGCTGGGAGACCCGCCGCCGCCGGGTGTCAGGCACGGACGAGGCGATCGTCCGGCTCGGGGTTCCCGGCGTGGTGCGCGGCGTCGTGGTCGACACCGCCTGGTTCAAGGGGAACTATCCGCCGGAGATCTCGGTGCAGGCCGCGTCCGTCGACGGCTACCCGTCCGCCGAGGAACTGGTCTTGGCCGACTGGACCACGATCGTCGAGCGCAGCCCCGTTCAGGGTGACACCGAGAACCCGTTCGCGGTCGACTCCGACCAGCGGTGGACGCACGTGAAGCTCACGATGCACCCGGACGGCGGCGTCGCCCGGCTGCGGGTGCACGGCGAGGGCCGCCCCGACCCGCGTTTTCTCGACGCGGGCCCGGTCGATCTCGCGGCGCTCGAGAACGGCGCCCGAGTCACGTCCTGTTCCAACATGTTCTACGGATCGCCGCAGAACATGCTGCTCCCCGGTCTCGCCCGGGTGATGGGCGACGGCTGGGAGACGTCCCGCCGGCGCGACGACGGCAACGACTGGGTGGAGATCCGGCTCGCCGCGCAGGGCACGGTGTCGCTCGCCGAACTCGACACGTCGTACTTCCTGGGCAACGCCCCTGGTGAGGCGAGCCTGCTCGGCCGCGACGGGGACGGTGAGTGGACGGAACTGCTCCCGCGGACGCGTCTGCAGCCCGACACGAGACACCGATTCGTCGTCGGCAGCGACCGGCCCGTGACGGAGGCCCGGCTCGACATCTTCCCGGACGGCGGCATGGCGCGGTTGCGGTTGTGGGGTTCCCTGACCGACGCGGGACGGGCAGGGTTGACGGCATGACTCACGGTTTCGACTCCAGCTATCCCCGTGACCTGGTCGGATACGGGCCGCACCCACCGGATCCGCAGTGGCCGGGCGGGGCGAAGATCGCCGTCCAGTTCGTCCTCAACTACGAGGAGGGTGCCGAGAACAACGTCCTCCACGGCGACCAGGCGTCGGAGACGTTCCTGTCCGAGATGGTCGGGGCGCAGCCGTTCCCGAACCGGCACATGAGCATGGAATCGATCTACGAATACGGTTCCCGCGCCGGACTGTGGCGGGTGCTCCGGGCGTTCGAGCGGCGCGGGCTGCCGCTGACGATCTTCGCGGTGGCCAAGGCGATGCAGCGGAACCCGGAGGCCGTCAGCGCCTTTCGCGAACTCGGTCACGAGATCGCCTGCCACGGTCTGTGGTGGAAGTCGTACCAGCTGTCCGACGAGGACGCCGAACGCCGGGACCTGGCCGAGGCGGTGGAGATCCTGCGCGACCTCACCGGCGAGGCCCCGCTGGGCTGGTACACCGGCCGCGATTCCCCGGTCACCCGGCAGTTGGTGGTCGAGCACGGCGGCTTCGAGTACGACTCCGACTCGTACGCCGACGACCTGCCGTACTGGGTGAAGGTCGACGCCCCCGGCACGGGTGTGGTCGACCACCTGGTGGTGCCGTACACCCTCGACACCAACGACATGCGGTTCGCGTCGCCCGGCGGTTTCCCGAGCGGCGAGCAGTTCTTCGCGCACCTGCGGGACGCGTTCGACGTCCTGTACGCGGAGGGCACCGTCGACTCCCAGCCCCTCTCCGCGCCGGGGGCGGTGACGACGGCGCGGCCGCCCGGCGGGCCGACGATCGGCACGTAGGCGCGGCCTCGCCCGGTGGCCGCGTGTGCGATGTCGGCGACGATCGCAAAGGTCAGTCGCAG
>JBCEBZ010000032.1:27280-28599 GCA_039206675.1 Rhodococcus sp. (in: high G+C Gram-positive bacteria)
GCAGTTCTTCGCGCACCTGCGGGACGCGTTCGACGTCCTGTACGCGGAGGGCACGGCGGGGGCGCCGAAGATGCTGTCGGTGGGTCTGCACTGCCGCATCGTCGGCAGGCCCGCCCGCACCGCGGCGCTGGAGCGTTTCCTCGACCATGTGCAGTCCCACGACGACGTCTGGGTCGCCCGGCGCATCGAGATCGCCCGCCACTGGCGCGCCGTCCACCCCGCCTGAGGACGGCCCCGATGCCCCCGCGACGACCGTCGGTGCTGGTCACGAACCTGGCCAACCGAGATCCCGGCAGCTCGCAGACCGTGATCCTGGAGGAACTGCGCCGGGTGATCCTCAGCGGCGGCGCCCCACCGGGCACCCCGATCCCGGTGGACGAGGTGGCCGAGCACTTCGGTGTCAGCCGGATCCCGATCCGGGAGTCGCTGAAGACACTGATCGGCGAGGGCCTCGTCGATCACCGGGCCAACGCCGGGTACACGGTCGCCCGGCTGACCGTGGACGAACTCGAGGAGCTCTACCTGGTGCGGGGCGTCCTCGAGTCGGCGGCGCACTCGGTGGCGATCACCCTCGCCGACGAGTCCGACGACACGAGGGCGAGGGAGACGTATGCGGCGCTCGACCGGTCGGTTCTCGAGGACGACCTGACCGCGTACCACCGGGAGAGCCGCAACTTCCACCTCGCCCTCGCGTCGCCGTGCCGGATGCAGCGACTGCTGCACATGTTCGAGGCGGCGTGGAACATCACCGAGCCGGTGCAGCCGATGTCGCAGGTGGGGACGCCGGAGCGGCTGCGGCTGCATCTCGGGCATCGCGACATGCTCGCGGCGTTCCTCGCCCGGGACGCCGCGGCGCTGAAGGCGGCCACCGATCGGCACAACGAACAACTCGACACGGTGATCGCCGCACTGCCCACGGACACCGGAATCTTCCGGGACACGCCCGGGTAGGCCGTCCGGCAAGATATATTCTGGGCTCGCTCGGGCGCCGGTGAGAATATATCTTCGCCGTCACAGTCAGGAAATATCCGAAAACTACTTTTGCTCCCAACGCTTCGGTGGTGTGCTTTTCACCGAGGCACCCTCACGTCGAAGCAGTCTTCTTCCGGACTGCACCAGGGAGCGAAAACGATGACTCAGACAGCGTCCTCCCCCGAAGGGGAAACAGTTCCCGGTGCACACCTGGCCGGCGCCGGACTCATCAAGCCCGGCTATCACCCGCGACTGACCAACGACGACCTCGCGCCGCTGAAGACCCAGTCGTGGTCGTCGTACAACATCTTCGCGTTCTGGATGTCCGACGTGCACAGCGTCGGCGG
>JBCEBZ010000033.1:0-13996 GCA_039206675.1 Rhodococcus sp. (in: high G+C Gram-positive bacteria)
CGATGATGGGACGGTGATCATCGAACGCAGCTCGGTCGTCGGCGCGCCGATCGGGCAGGTGTGGGCGAGGGTCGTCGACCCCGAGGGGATCAACGACGAGATGCGTCCGTGGATGACGATGAGCATCCCGCGCGGTCAGGCGTCGGTCACGATCGACTCGGTCGCGGTCGGTGAACCGCTCGGGCGGGCGTGGCTGCGACTGTTCGGGCTGATCCCGTTCGACTACGACGATCTGACCATCGCGGAGCTGGAACCGGGCCTGCGGTTCCACGAGAAATCGACGATGCTCAGCATGCGCCGATGGGAGCACGAACGCACGCTCCGACCGTTCGACGACGGCAGCACCGGCGTCCACGACCGGATCACGTTCGAGCCGCGGCTTCCGCTGGTGCCGCTGACGCCGGTGCTCGCCCGCGTCCTGGGCGCGTTCTTCGGGCACCGGCACCGGCGTCTGGCGCGGCACTTCGGCTGACGGCCTCGCCCGATGTCACACCGGTGCAGTTCGACTGAACCACGGTGACATCGGGCGCGGAGAAAGTAGCCGTCAATTCGCCGCGTTCCAGTCTGCCGCCGCGGCGAGCAGTGCCCGGACACCGGTCTCCAGGGTCGGATCGATGATCGGGGCGAACTGTGGCGAGTGATTGGTCGGCACACCTTCCGGCAGCGCCAGGGATGTCGAGGCGGTGAGGTCCAGGTGAGCGAACGCCTCGGGGTCGGAACCGCCGAAATGCCAGAAGACGGACGGACATCCGGCGGCGGTGCCGAACACACCGAAGTCCTCGCTACCGGCGAGTGGACGTGGCATCGGCAACACGCGGTCCGAACCGAAGGCGCCTGCCAGTGCCGCGACAACCCGTTCGGTGGCAGCTGCGTCGTTGACCGTCAACGGAAAGTCGTTGAGCGGGCTGAATTCCGGCTCCTTCGGCGCCCCGGAAGCCGCTGCCTCGGCATTCACGACGCGGCGGATCGCGGGCAGCACCCGGTCACGGACATCCGGATCGAAGGTGCGAACGTTGACCTTCAGTTCCGCTTCGTCGGGGATGATGTTTTCCTTGTGGCCGCTGTGGAAGGAACCCACGGTGACCACCGCCGCATCACCCGCAGCGACCTCACGGGACACGACAGCCTGGAGCCGTCCCACCACGGCGGAGCCCATGACGATGGGGTCGACGGTATGCTCCGGTGCCGAGCCGTGCCCTCCGCGGCCGAAGAGCCGGATCCGGAAACTGTCCGCGGCTGCCATCAATGTTCCAGGGCGGGTGACGACCACACCGGCCGGGAACGGTCCGACGTGCTGGCCCAGGCACACGTCCGGTCGGGGGAAGCGCTCGACGAAGCCGTCGTCGATCATCGCCCGGGCGCCCTGCGCGGTCTCTTCGCCGGGCTGGAAGACGACCACGAGTGTGCCGCGCCACGGGGAGCGGTCGGCGGCGTAGAGCGCGGCGGCACCGAGAAGGCAGGTGACGTGCACGTCGTGACCGCATGCGTGCATGAGCGGCACGGTGATCCCGTCGGGATCGATCCCGGTGTCGGTCGAGGCGTAATCGAGGCCGGTGTCCTCGCGGACCGGCAGTCCGTCCATGTCGGCGCGCAGCAGCACCACGGGACCTTCACCGTTGTGGAGCACACCGACGACACCGGTACGGCCGACACCCTCGGTGACCTCCCAGCCCTGCGCGCGCAGCACCGCCGCGACGATGCCCGCGGTCCTGGTCTCCTGCATGGACAATTCGGGATGTGCGTGCAGATCACGGTAGAGGGCGGCGAGTTCGGGCAGCAGTGTCGCCAGTCCGATCTCGGCAGACGTGCCGGGAGGGAGAACGACGGTCTGGGAAAACTGGGTCACGATGGTGTCCTTACGTTGTCGTGGCTCGATGGGTCCGCTCGGAGCGGGCGTCACCTGATCTCGGTGCTCGCGGTCGGTGCCGGATCCGGCTGCCGTAACGGCGCGCGGCGAGAGAGGGCTGCACTGAAAGTGCCGGAGCGCTGCGGAGTTCCCAGCGCAAAGGCTCCCGCGACGACTGCGCCGACGACGAGGAACGCGAACGCCGCGGTATAGGAATAGCGATCGACCAAGGCGCCCATCACCATCGGCGTGATGAACCCGGCGGCCTGACCGCCGAGGTTGATCATCCCCGAGCCGGTCCCGACCAGCGCGCCTGGCAGGGTGCGCAGGGGTATCGCGAAGATCGGCATGTAGCACAGCGTGGCGGACGCGGTGGCCAGCGACAGGAGCGCGACGAACTCGGTCAGCGACGTCACCCGGTTCAGGAAAAGGATGCACACCGCGCAGACCGTCATCGCGGGGAAGACGATCAACCGGTGCCGGCCGCCGAGACGGTCGATGAGCTTGCCTCCGGCGATGATCGCGACGCCACCGACCAGGGCGGGGATCGCGGACAGCAGCCCCGAACCCGTGAGCGAGATGCCGCGCACGGTCTGGAGGTAGGACGGGATCCAGGAATTCAGGCCCCACACGATGATGCCGTAGCCGAAGAACATCAGCGTGAACCGCCACATGACCCACGAAGCGAGAACGGTGCGCAATCCCCCCTGTGCGTCCGCTCCGTCCGGGCGGGATGCCGTGTCTTCGGGCTGCGGCAACGCCGAGGGCAGCCACAGTTGAATCGCGGCCCACACCAGAACTCCGAGGCCGGCCACCGCGAAGAACGACATACGCCAACCCCACAGGGCGATGATCGGCGCCGCGATGAGCGGGGCGAGCACCGCGCCGAAGGCGTTGGAACTCTGCGCCCAGCCGGTCGCGGTCATTCGCTGGTGCGGCACGGTGCGCTCGGCGACCGCCTTCATGGCCGCCGCGGGAAACACTCCCTGCCCCACTCCGAACACGAACCGAATCGCGAGCAGCACGGCGAACGCCCAGGCAGTCCCGGTCAGGGCAGTGAACAGGGACCAGATCAGCAGCGACCAGCAGACCACCCGCCGGGAACCGAACCGGTCCGCGAGCAGTCCACCGGGGATCTGGCACAGCGCATAGGAGAGGAAGAACGCGGAAATGACCATGCCCTGCTCGGTGTGGCCGAGATCGAATTCCGCACCGATCGAGGGCAGCGCGAGGTTGATCGCGAGGCGATCGATGTAGTCGACGACCCACGCCGCGAACAGAAGTATCACCGTGATCCGCGCGGCGCGGTCCAGTGAGGTCCGATCGGCGGTGCCGCGCCCGGGGGCGCGGTGCACTTCTGGTGGTTGTTTCACGGTTTCTCCCAGATGACAGGGTCGGCGGGTCACCGACGCACCGAAGTCGACGCCGCGACACAGGCTTCGCTGTGCCGGTTCCGGCAATGCTGCGGACACCGACTCCGACCCGATGCCCGCACTGGGTGAAGATTAGGAACCATGAGGGTCGACCGATCGAAAACGCAGGATTCCGTCACCATCTCGTCGGAGATGACAGAAACCGACAGCCGCGGCGAACTCGACGCATCGTCGACGGGTGGGCGACCACCGTTCGACGAGCTGGATCTGGCCCTGATCGACGCCCTGCAGACCAGTCCACGTGCTGCCTGGTCCCAGATCGGTACGGCATTGGGCATCGGGGCGACGACCGCGGCACGTCGCTGGCAGCGCCTGACGAAACACGGCTTGTCCTGGGTCACCGCGTACCCGACGCCGTCGGACGACCACTGCGTCGCCTATGTGGAAGTTCGCTGCGCACCGGGCGCGATCGAGCCGCTGATCGACCGGCTCGTCGCCGATCCGCGGGTCTTCAGTCTCGAGCAGGTGGCGGGCGACTTCGATCTGTTCCTCAGTGTCGCGATGCGCGGACCGGCTGCGCTCGCACGCTTCCTGAGCCACGAACTCGGCGCTCAGGACGGGGTGCTGTCGGTGAACACCCGGGTGTCTCTGCGCGGGTACCGGGAGGGCAGCAGCTGGCGCGTGCGCGCATTGGACAGGGACCAACGAGCTCAGCTCGGCCCGCAGCCGGCCTGGACGCACGCGGATGCGTCCGCGAGTCCGGACCGCGTCCTGCTCCGGGCACTGGGTGGCGACGGCCGCCGCAGTTACGCCGAACTCGCCGCTGTCACCGGCATCGCCGAGCCGACTGCGCGGCGCCGGGTGCAGCGGATGATCCGCCGGGGCGAGATCCTCTTCCGTTGCGACTTCGCCCAGCAGCTCGCGGGCTGGCGGCTGATCGCCACCTACCGGATGAACGTACCGGCCGACCGCCTCGACGAGACTGCCCGCGAGCTTTCGGCCCTCCCCGACGTGCGCTTGTGTGCCGCGGTGACCGGCAACTGCAACCTCCTGGTTTCGGTGTGGTCACGTTCGGCCGAGGAGATCGCCCGGCTCGAGGGCCACTTCGGGGAGCGGATCCCGGGCGTGAGCATCACCGCCCGCACCGTGACGCTGCGCACCGTGAAACGCATGGGGCAGCTGCTCGACCCTGACGGCACCGCCACGGAGCACATACCGCTGGAAATGTAGGGGACCTCGGTTGACGGCCGCGCCCGATGTCACACCGGTGCAGTCGAACTGAACCACGGTGACATCGGGCGCGACACTTCGGCTGACGGTCTCAGTGCGCCGTGTAGCCACCGTCGACGACGAGTTCGGTGCCGGTGGTGAAGCCGGACTCGTCCGAGGCGAGGTAGAGCACCCCGTACGCGATCTCGTCGGGTTCACCCTGCCGCGGGAGCGGGTTGCCGGAGACGAGTTGGCGGTAGTACTCCTCCGGCCCGAGCGCGCTGCCCTCCGCCGACCGCCGGCTCATCGCCGTGCGCATCGACCCGGGGTGGATCGAGTTGACGCGTATTCCGTCCGGCCCGTACGTGACCGCGTCGGATTTGCTCAGCAGCCGCACCGCGCCCTTCGACGCGTGATACAGCGGGACGTTGGAGCCTCCGGTCAGCCCGTGGATCGACGAGAAGTTGACGATGCTGCCCTTCTTCCGACCGATCATGTGGGGCACCACGTGTTTGGTCATCAGCCAGACACCCTTGACGTTGACGTCGAAGATCTGGTCGAACTCCGCGACCGACGCCTGGTGTGACGGTGCGGGCCTGCCGATGATGCCGGCGCAGTTGACGAGAACGTCGGGGACGCCGACGGTCTCGACTATCGCTGCGACGGCGTCGGCGACACTGGTCTCGTCGGTGACGTCCACCGCGAACGGCGTGATCGACGCCGAATCCCACGGCGCGTCCGGGAGTTTCAGGTCGAGCGCGGCGACCTTCGCGCCCTCCTTCGCGAGCATCCGGGCGGTCGCGCCGCCGAGATCACCGTTCGCCCCCGTGACGACGGCGACCTTCCCTGCCACTCGACCCGTCATGACCTGCCTCCCACTGCTGCGACGGCCCACGGGCCGATCATCGGAATCCACTCGGTGATGTCGTACGACGCGACGTATCCGCGCTGCCGGAACGGATCGCCCTCGACGACGTCGACGACGTCCTGCCTGTCGGCGGCCTCGTAGACCATGGCCGCGCCGGGGTCTTCTCCCGCGGCGAACGGTCCCGACCCGAGGATCAGTCCGCGGTCGGCGGCGGCCTGCAGGTGACTCTTGTGTTCGGGTCGATGCGTGTCCCGGCCTGCGGTGTCGCCGGTGTAGGCGTAGCGGACGAGGTAGAACGGCATGTCAGACCTCTTCCAGCACGGTCGGTGTGGCGGACCCGCTGCGCAGCGACGCGAGGATCTCGGCGTCCCGGCCGATGGTGTATCCGAAGACGAGGGCGGGCCCGATGTTGGCGCCGTAGCCCGGGTAGCCGCCGCCGAAGATGCTCACGGCCGCGGAACCGGCCGCGAAGAGACCGGGGATCGGCTGGTTGTCGTCGTCGAGGACCTGGCTGTGCCGGTCGACGGCGAGACCGGAGTAGGCGCCGAGGTCGCCCATCTCGATCTTCGCCGCGTAGAACGGTCCCTTGTCGAGCGGTTCGAGGTTCGGGTTGGGCTGGTGCTGCATGTCGCCCTTGAAGTGGTGGAACCAGTTGGAACCACGGTTGAACTTCGGGTCCTCCCCCTTCGCGGCACCCGCGTTGAACTCGGCCAGGGTCTTCTTCAGCCCGGCGGCGTCGACCCCGATCGTGCGGGCGAGTTCCTCGACCGTGTCGGCCTTGTGCAGGAATCCGGTCTTCTTGAAGTAACCCTGTGGGATGGGCCACGGCTTCGCGTAGCCGATTCCGTACTTGTTCATGGCTTTCGAGTCGGCGATGATGTAGCCGATCGTCTGGTCCTGACCGGCGTTCTCCTGAATCATCGCCATGCCGAAGTCGTGGTACGAACTCGACTCGTTGGCGAAGCGTTCGCCCTTGCGGTTCACCGCGATCAGACCCGGGAGACCGAACGCCCGCAGGTGCGGGAAGATCCGCTGCTGTCCGCGCAGTCCGGTGAACACCGTGACCGGCGCCCAGGCGGCCGGCTCGTGGACGTCGGTATCGACGTGCCCGCCGAGCGGCGCGGCCAGGCGCACGTTGTCGCCGTCGTGCCCGACGGTGGGCGTGAAGTGGTTGTCGCCGTGCGGATCATGACCCCAGTACTCGGCGCGCAGGGCCGCGTCCGCGGAGTAGCCGCCGGCCGCGATGACGACACCGAGCCGCGCCTCCACCGTTCCCGCGTGCTTGCCCCCGAGTACCGCGCCGGTGACGACGCCGTCCTCCGACTGCAGAATCTTCGTCACGGGCGTCTCGGTCCACATCCGGATGCCGAGCTTCGCGGCGGACGACACCATCCGCACCATCAGCGAATTGCCGTTGGTCCGGTCGAACGAGCGGCGGCAGAGCACCGTCTCGACCCACGTCTTGAGGAGCTTCTTCGACACGTAGGCAAACGATTTCCACGACTGGTTGGCGTGCAGGAACTGCGCGATGTCGGGTCCGACCTCGGGCATGTATCCGAAGACGGTGTACGTGTCGAGGTAGGGACGCAGCCGGAGCCGATTCTCGCCGAGCGTGCGCGCGTCGACGACCTTGCCGGAGATCGCCCGCCCCGACGGCTTCGCGCCCGGGGCGTCCATCTGGTAGTCGGGCGCCATTTCCGGATAGACGAATTCGACGTCGGTGTCGCGTTCGAGCCAGTCGATCGCCTCGGGGACCTCGTCGAGGAAGGTGTCGACCATCTCGGCCTTGTAGCAGTCCTTGGCGAGTGCCCGGATGTAGGTTTCGATCTCCTGCCGGGTGTCGCCCTGCGCGACGCCCTGCTTGTTGCCCGGCACCCACGCCCAGCCGCCCGAGATGGCGGTGGTGCCGCCGAGCCACTTCGACTTCTCGGCGACGACGACGCTGTGGCCCTCACTCGCCGCCTTGAGCGCGGCGGCCATGCCGGCGGCCCCGGAACCGATGACCAACAGGTCGCATTTGACAGTTTTCGAGCTCATACGTGGACCTTTCCTGGAGAGTCGGCACTCGATCGTGGTGCGTGAAGACGCTGCTGCGCCGCATGTTTGGAGGCACACCTGCGATCGGTGACGGTGTGTTCGTGTCACCCACTCTGGCCGAGCCGAGACCGGCGTCACAGCCCGATTCCAATGGATGAAAAGGTTTCTGTCAGCGCCGCGATCCGCGCGTCATCGCGCGGGTGATGCCGCGCGACGCCGTCGTCAGAGCCGCCACCACCGACTGCGGGTTCGCCTGATCGTGCGGGATGACGACGGACAGGGCGGCGATCACCCGGCCTCCGTCGCTGTCCCGCACGGGCACAGCGACTCCCGTCGCGCCCGGGGTGATGAGACCGGCGGCCACCGCGAAGTGCTGGTGCCGCACCTCGGCGAGGAGACGCCGCATCTGGTCGGGGTCGGTGACGGTGGCGTCGGTGTACCGTTCGAGCGGCTGCGACAGCAACTCGTCCTGCACGTCGCGGGAGGCGTTCGCCATCAGGACCAGACCGGACGAGCAGGCGTGCACCGGCAGTCGTCCGGCGATCTTCGTGACGTTGACGACGGAGCCGCGGGTGGAGAGCCGCTCGACGAACAGCACCTCGTTGCCGTCGAGGACGCCCAGCTGGGTGTGCTGTTTGATCGCGGCGTTCACGTCTTCCATGAACGGCATCGCGGCCTCGCGCAGGCTCAGCGTGTGTGAACCGCGGGAGCCCAGCTCCCACATCCGGACCCCGATGCTGATGCGGGTGTCGTTGCGTTCGAGGAGGCGGAACTTCACGAGTTCGCCGACGATGCGGTGCGCCGTCGCGACGGGGAGGTCGGACCGGCGCGCGATGTCGGACACCGACAGGGACGGTGTGTCCGCGTCGAAGGAAGACAAGACCCTCACGACGCGGGCAGTGACCGATTCTCCTGTCGGTGTCCGTGACATCGCCCCATTGTCCTCCGGCTACTCCCGCGAGGTCGACGGACGCCCGAGTTCGGCCAGCGGCACCCGGTACGTCTCGCGGGCGGTGAAGGCCGCGACGGACGAGACCAGCATGCACAGCGCCGTGAACACCGCGACCGGGACCCACGCGTTCACCCCGGTGCCCAGTAGCGCCCAGCCGATCGCGGGGGCGAAACCGGCGATGAGGAAACCGATCTGCGTGCCGACGGCGAACCCGGAATAGCGCACGGGCGCAGCGAACATCTCGGTGAAGAAGCTCGGCCACAGGCCGTTCACCATCGAGTAGAACAGCGTCATCGTGAGCAGCGCGGCGAGGAAGATCAGCGGAACGGAGCCGACCGAGATGGCCCAGAAGTACCCGAAGATCGTCACGCCGCATCCGAGGGCGCCGGTGATCCACACGGGGCGGCGTCCGACGCGGTCCGACAGCTTGGCGAGCAGAGGTATCGCGACGATGGAACCCGCGATCGACGCCGACGACGCCCACAGCATCGTGGTGCGGTCGATGCCGACGTCGGGTCCGGTGGCGTAGGCGAGCCCGAAGACGGTGAACACCGTCTGGCCGACGGCGAACAGCGAGCACAGGGCGATGCGCAGGACGTCCCGCCACTGGGTGGTCACGACGGTGACGACGGGCAACTTCTGCACTTCCGCGTGCTCACGCGACTCCTCGAACACCGGGGTCTCGTCGAGCTTGGTGCGCACGAAGTAGGCCACCACGAGCATCACGGCGCTGCACCAGAACGGGATTCGCCAGCCCCAGCTGTCGAGTTGGTCCTTCGGCAGCGCGGCCACCGGGATGAAGACGAGGGTCGCGAGGACCATCCCGGCCGCATAGCCGGTCATGGTGAAGCTGGTGAAGAACGCCCGCCGCCCCTCGGGTGAGTGCTCGAGTGTGAGCGTGCTGGCGCCTGCCGCCTCACCGCCCGCGGAGAATCCCTGCGCGAGGCGGCACAGGACGAGCAGGATCGGGGCGGCGATGCCGATCTGCTCGTAGGTGGGCAGGAAGCCGATCGCGAGACTCGACAGGCCCATGATGAGCAGCGTCAGCAGCAGAATCTTCTTGCGGCCCAGCTTGTCCCCGAAGTGGCCCAGCACGATTCCGCCGACCGGCCTGGCGACGTAGCCGACGCCGAACGTCGCGAGCGCGGCGACCGTGCCGATCGCGTCGTTGCCGGCCGGAAAGAACGTGTGCCCGAAGACGAGGGCGGCGGCGGACCCGTAGATGAAGAAGTCGTAGTACTCGAGCGCACTCCCGAGGAACGACGCGAGCGCCGCCTTCTTCGGCGTCTTCGCGACGGCGGTGGGTGTCTCGGACGTCGGGCTGTCGTGCGTCACGGCGGATACGTTCATCGGCTCTCCTGCGATCGGGCCTGGCGTGGTGGAACTCAACGTGCCAACCGCGACCGCGCGTGCGCAACGTCACATCCATCCATTGGAAAGCCGGCGGCGCTCCCGGTTGGGACGCGGCGGCGCTCCCGGTTGGGACGCGGCGGCGCTCCCGGTTGGGACGAACGGGACGGTCGTAGCGTCAGGTCGAACGAGCGTCCCGTTCGTCCGGCCGAAGGTCTGGCCTACGGCTGTGCCGGGGACAGCTCCCAGCCGGTGCTCATGTCGCGGGCGAGGTCGGGCGCCCGCCGCAGCACCCGCTGGCCCTCGACGAAGTCTCGGAACGGGATGGCGAGCAGGGCGCGCAATTCACCTGGACGCCCCTCGGCGAGCCGCTGGTAGGACGACGCGATGTCGCTGACGATGTACTGCCAGCGCGGTTCGCGGTCGGCCCAGTTGAAGCCGGGCAGGGGTGTCCGGAGACGGTAGTCCGAACCGTTCACCTCACCCGTCACCGACATCGGCGTGACCTGTCCCGGGGCGCGCGATCCGGGCACCGAGGGTTGCGCCGCGACGGTGGTGGCGTAGGTGAGCGCTCGGCCGACACCGTCGCGTGCCGCGGCCGTGACGTCCCACTGGTCGGCGATGATCTGATTCTGCTCGCGCGACGCCATCCGGACCAGGGCGTCCACGTATCCCCCGGGCGTGCCGGCGAAGATGCCGTTCCAGGCGGTCTCGGCGTTCTCGTCGAGCAGTCCCGCGGCGGCCATCTCCTCGACGGCAGCCCTGCCGTCGTTCAGGTATGCCTCGTGCATGGGCACCATGTCGAAGTAGATGTGTTTCTGCATCATCAGCAGGCGCTTCTGATACCAGTCCAGGTCCCCCGCCGTCATCGCCGGACCGAGGGTGGCGAGCGTCCTGGGGTCCGGGGGCACGAGCGTCGTCGCCGCGCCGGGCAGTCCGCGGACCGTGGACGCGACGGCGGTGCCGAGCGTGTGGACGGCGTCGACTCCGAGCACGGTCCGGCCGAGGTCCAGGTCCCAGAAGCCCGCGGCGAACGAGCCTCCCGCCAGCCCTGCCATCCCGGACCAGTAGAGCTCGGCGCGCTGCAGTTGATACCGGCCGTAGTTCTCGTACACCCGGTCGACCACCGCCGCGTTGGCGATCAGCCCGGCGTTCGGATCCCACCCGGCGAGGTCGATGCCGGACGCCTCGGATCCCCGAGCCAGCCAATACTGTTGCAGCAGAGCTGCATACCTGATCGGTGCGACGCCGTCGGAGCGGGCGGCGGCCAGCGCGGCCCCGAGCACCCCGGAGTCGGTGGACAGCCGGGGGTCGAGCCCGCCGATCGATTCCGCGGCCGCATTCGCGGGCGTGATGTCGAGGAGGCCCGCGTAGCCGGCGGCGTGCGCGACGTTCGGTGCCGGACCGGCCAACGCGACAACCCCGAGCAACGCGACGAGCACCCCGCGGATCGTCGTGTTGCGGACCCGAAGTGATCGGCAGTGCACAGCACCGGGCATGTCAGGTATTTAACAACATATATGTGATGGGCGTCAGGGGTTTGCCCGGATTCACCCCACGTGAGTGCTAAGGAGTGCCCGAGCACACGATGCCACTCACGTCAGGGATCCGCCCCCAGGTGAGTGCCGAAGAGTGCCCCGGCACACGATGCCACTCACGTGGGGCCGAGTTCACCCAGGACGGCCGAGAGGATGGTGTGCGCGCTGGCGATGACCGCCTCGATCGGCTGAGGGTTCTCCGACAGCACCCACTGCTGGGCGATCATCAGCACCGCTCCGACCAGGCCGGTCGCGAGGGTGCGGAGGTGGAAATCCGGGAACGCGGTGCGGTCGACGGCCGGACCGATGACGACGAGCACGGCGTCCACGAACGACCGGGTGACGCGGCGATAGGCGATGTCGACCTCCGGGCCGACGCCGAGGACCTCCTGGAACGCGATACGCGGGATCCGCGGGTCGTCCGCGACGGACCGGAAGAACGCGGTCAGCGCCCCGCGAACCCTGGCGTCCAGATCGGCGCCCCCGTCCCCCGCGCCGCGCAGGACGCTGTCCCGGAGACGGTCGGTCACGCTCGCGTACGCCGCCAGCAGCAGGGCTTCGCTGTCGTCGAACGACTCGTAGAAGTAGCGCTTGGTGAGCCCGGCGGTCGCGCAGATCTTCTCGACCGTCGCGGACCGGTATCCGCTGGTCCCGAACACCTCGACGGCGGCGTCGACGAGGCGCGCGCGTCGTTCTTCCTGGCGCTGGCGGGGGCCCGCACCGCGGTAGGTGCGGCCCGTCTCGTCGAGCCTGGGCGAACTCACACCCCAATATTGACACCGCACAGTTCCAGATACAAACTGACACTGACCGGTGCCAGATCACTCGCCAGGAGATCCCATGCCCACGCTCAGGAACAAAGTCGCACTCGTCACCGGAGCCGCGCGTGGCATCGGAGCCGAAACGTCCCGCGCCCTCGCCCGCAAGGGCGTCAAACTGATCCTCATCGACCTGGATGCCGCGCCGCTAAAAACCCTCGCCACCGAACTCGGTGCCGACGTCGCACTCGCCGTGGCCGCCGACGTCTGCGACCTGGCCGCCGTGCAGAAGGCCGTCGACGCCGGAGTCGCGAAATTCGGTGGCATCGACTTCGTTGTCGCGAACGCCGGGATCGCCAGCTTCGGTTCGGTGATGCAGGTCGATCCGGCCACGTTCAAGCGGGTCATCGACATCAACATCCTCGGCGTCTTCTACACCGTCCGAGCCGCGCTACCGTCCGTGATCGACCGGAAGGGCTACATCCTGGTCGTCTCGTCGCTCGCCGCGTTCGCGCCCGCTGCCGGTCTGGCCGCCTACAACGCCAGCAAGGCCGGTGTCGAGCATTTCGCCAACGCTCTCCGTCTCGAGGTCGCGCACCGCGGCGTCACCGTCGGTTCGGCCCACATGTCGTGGATCGACACGCCGCTCGTGCAGGACGCGAAAGCCGACTTCTCCTCGTTCAACCAGTTTCTCGCGGCCCTGCCGGGACCTCTCGGCAAGACGACCTCGGTCGACGCGTGTGCCGCCGCGTTCGTCGACGGCCTCGCCGGGCGCAAGCGCCGGGTCTACGTGCCGCGGTGGGTCGGGATCTTCGGCTGGCTGAAGGCGGTCGTGACGTCGCGCATCGGGGATCGCAACCTGATGGCGCCGGTTCCCCGGATCCTTCCGTTGATGGACGAGGAGGTCGTGAAACTCGGCCGCTCCACCAGCGCACGTAATGTCGCTCTCGACGACGTCGCCGTAGACCCGAAGTAGCCCCGTCCCACCCAGCGAGAGAGTGCTCATGCCACACACCGATATCCCCGCCGACACCGCCGGCGCGAAGGCGCCCGTCGAACATCTCGACGTGCTGATCATCGGTGCCGGACTGTCCGGGATCGGTGCCGCGTACCACCTGCAGGACAGATTCCCCGGCCGGACCTACGCGATCCTGGAGAGCCGCGAGTCGATCGGCGGAACGTGGGACCTGTTCCGCTACCCCGGCATTCGGTCCGACTCCGACATGTACACGCTGGGCTACCGCTTCCGGCCGTGGGAGAACGACAAGTCGATCGCCGACGGTCCCACGATCCTCGAATACGTCAAGGACACGGCGGCCGAGCACGGGATCGACCGGAACGTCCGGTTCCGGCATCGGGTGATCCGGGCCGAGTGGTCCACCGCCGACGCGCAGTGGACGGTCGACGCCGAGCGCACCGACACCGGTGCGACCGTCCGGCTCACGGCGAACTTCCTGATGTCCTGCAGCGGGTACTACCGCTACGACGAGGGCTACACCCCCGAATTCCCGGGCATCGACCGGTTCGCCGGACAGGTCGTGCACCCGCAGAAGTGGCCCGAGGACCTCGACTACGCGGGCAAGCGCGTCGTCATCATCGGCAGCGGGGCCACCGCGGTGACGCTGGCGCCGTCGATGGCCGCCGAGGCCGCGCACGTGACCATGCTGCAGCGCTCGCCCACGTACATCATCTCGATGCCGGCCAAGGACAAACTGGCCAACAAACTGCGACGCCACCTGCCCACGCGACTCGCCTACACGCTGACCCGGTTGAAGAACGCGTCGGTGGCGACGGCGATCTACCAACTGTGCCGGCGGTACCCGGAATTCATGAAGGGCCGCATCCGGCAACTCCAGGAGAAGTGGCTGCCGAAGGGCTACGACATCGACAAGCACTTCACGCCCCGCTACAACCCGTGGGATCAGCGACTGTGTCTCGTGCCCAACGGGGATCTGTTCCGCTCCATCCGCAACGACGAGGTGTCGATCGTGACCGATCACATCGACACGTTCACCGACACCGGGATCACGCTGAAGTCCGGCGACGAACTGCGCGCCGACGTCGT
>JBCEBZ010000033.1:14096-24597 GCA_039206675.1 Rhodococcus sp. (in: high G+C Gram-positive bacteria)
CCCGAACGGGACAGCGCGGTCGAGGAGGAGCCGTTCCTCGACTTCGCCGCCGGCTACGTGCTGCGGTCGGTGGAGTCGTTCCCGAAGCAGGGGTCGAAAGCACCGTGGCGGCTGCGGATGAACTACTTCCGCGACCTGGTGTCACTGCGGCACGGCAAGATCGTCGACGACGCTATGCGCTTCGCACCCGTGAGTACTTCTTAACCGCCGGCGGTTAACAAGTACTCACGGGTCTGCATTCCGACATTCGGAATCGGAGTTGGAAACGGGTGACCTGTCCGCCACGGTAAGTGGGTCGTGAGCCACATCACAGCCCACTCCGAGGAAGAGCAGGTTCCGCGCATGCAATTCGACCTACGCGAACGCATCGACAGCAGTCCGATGACGCGCTACCAATGGGGCGCCATCGCCATCTGCGGACTACTCAACGTGCTCGACGGTTTCGACGTCCTCGTCATGGCGTTCACCGCACAGTCGGTGTCGCAGGAGTGGGATCTGTCCGGCTCCGTCGTCGGCCTCCTGCTCAGCGCCGGACTGTTCGGCATGGCCGCGGGGTCGCTGTTCCTGGCGCCGTGGGCCGACACCATCGGTCGCCGCGCCATGATCCTGCTGTGCCTGGCGCTGGCGTCGTCGGGAATGCTGCTGTCGGCCGTCAGCCAGAATGCGATGCAACTCGGCCTGCTCCGCGCGCTCACCGGGGTCGGCATCGGCGGAATCCTCGCCAGCAGCAACGTCATTGCCAGTGAGTACGCGTCGAACCGCTGGCGCGGGCTGGCCGTGAGCCTCAATTCCACCGGGTACGCCGTCGGCGCCACCCTCGGCGGCATCATCGCCGTCGTGCTGCAGAACTCGCTCGGCTGGCGCTCGGTGTTCCTGTTCGGCGGCGTGTGCACGGCCGTGATCATCCCCGTCGTCTACGCGCGACTCCCCGAGTCGATCGACTTTCTGCTCGTCCGTCGCCCGGCGAACGCCCTCGACCGGATCAACGCGTTCGCGCAGCGGGCCGGTCAGCCGCCCCTCGACGAACTGCCCGCACCGCGCGCCGCCGCAGCAGCGGACGCCGGATTCGCAGTCCGCGTGCTCCTCTCCCCGGAGCGGCGCCGCAGCACCCTCCTGGTGTGGTTCGCGTTCTTCACGGCGATGTTCGGCTTCTACTTCGTCACCAGTTGGACCCCGAAACTGCTGGTCGAGGCGGGCATGTCCGCAAACCAGGGCGTCACCGGCGGTGTGCTCCTGAACCTCGGCGGCATCTTCGGCGCCACCCTGCTCGGCGCGTTGTCGGCGCGGTTCGCCCTGAAGCGAGTGCTCATCGCATACCTGGCGATCGCGGGCATACTTCTCGTCGTCTTCGTCCCCGCCACCGCATCGATCGTCGTCGCGTTCGGGCTCGGCGCCCTGATCGGCGTGTTCGCCAACGGCTGCATCGCCGGGCTGTACGCGATCACGCCGTCGGTCTACTCCCCGGCAGTCCGCGCCACCGGTGTGGGTTGGGGCATCGGCATCGGCCGCGTCGGCGCCATCGCATCCCCGATCGTCGCGGGCGCCCTCCTCGACCGCGACTGGTCGCCCACGCAGCTGTACATTCTCGTCGCCGCATCCTTCGTGCTCGCCGGAATCGCCGTGTCACGGTTGCGGTTCGAGAGGACCGGTGTGGCGACTCCGTCGCCCGTGAGTGGTTGACGAGTGCAGAGACTCGTTAACCACTCACGGGCGCGAAGCGCCTAGGCGTGGACGTGGAGCGGTTTGCCCGCCACGGCCAGCAGCGCCTCGCCGAGGGCCTCGCCCTGGGTGGGGTGGGCGTGGACGAACTTCGCCGCCTGCGCGGCGTCGACCTGGAAGTTGTACATCAGCTGCGCCTCACCGATCAGCTCGCCGACGCGGTCGCCGACCATGTGCACACCGACCACGACACCGTCCGGCGCGACCACCAGCTTGACCGCCCCCGACGTCTTGAGGATCTGGCTCTTGCCGTTGCCTGCCAGGTCGTAGACGACCGTCCGGATCTCGTCGCCGAACTTTTCCCGTGCCGCGGTCTCGGTCAACCCGACCGACGCGACCTCGGGGTGGGAGTAGGTAACCCGCGGGATGCCGGTCTCATCGATGACATCGGGTCCGAGCCCGGCGATCTCCTCCGCCACGAAGATGCCCTGCTGGAAGCCGCGGTGCGCGAGCTGGAGTCCGGGCACGATGTCGCCGACCGCATAGACGTTCGGCACCGTGGTGCGCAGTCGGTCGCTGGTCACCACGAATCCCCGATCGAGGACCACGCCGGTCTGCTCGTATCCCATCGAGGAGGTGTTCGGACCGCGCCCGACGGCGACCAGCACGACGTCGGCGTCGAGCACGTCGCCGGAATCGAGGGTGACGGTCACCGAGTCCTCGTCCTGCACCACCTCGGTCACCCGCACACCGGTCTTCGCGGCGATCTTGCGACGACGGAACGCCCGCTCGAGGTACTTGGACACCGTCTCGTCCTCGTTCGGCACCAACCTCGGCATCGCCTCGACGATCGTGACCGACGCACCGAACGACGCCCACACACTGGCGAATTCGACACCGATGACGCCGCCGCCGAGGATGACCGCCTTCTTCGGGACCGACTGCAGCACGAGCGCCTGGTCACTGGTGACGACCCTGCCGCCGATACTGATGCCCGGCAGCGTCTTCGGGGACGAACCCGTCGCCAGGACGACGGCGGCACCGGTGATCAGCTCACCGTCCACCTCGACACCGTTGGGACCGACCAACCGCCCGCGGCCGTTGACGACGGTGATGCCGTACGAGTCGACGAGACCCTGCAGGCCCTTGTGCAGCCGGGTGACGATCGTGTTCTTGTAGCTCAGCACCTTCTCGAGGTCGACTCCGCCGAAGGTGGCCTCGACACCGAACTGTGAAGCGGTGCGGGCACTGTCGGCGACCTCGGCGGAATGCAGCAGCGCCTTGGTCGGGATGCACCCCTGATGCAGGCAGGTGCCGCCGAGTTCGTTCTCCTCGATCAGAATGACCGAACGACCCAGTTCGGCCGAGCGGATCGCGGCCGCATAGCCGCCGGAACCGCCGCCGAGGACGACGACGTCTGCAGATCGGGACATGGGAACTCCTTGCTGGAACGGAAAGGGAATCGACATCAGTGGGCGGAGGCCGCGGCGACGGCTTCGGCGTGCAACCGGCCCGCCCGGTAGGACGAACGCACGAGCGGACCGGACAGGACACCGAGGAATCCGATCTCGCGGGCGATCCCGTCGAGCATGACGAACTCGTCGGGTTTCGCCCATCGCTCCACCGGATGGTGCCGGGCCGACGGCCGCAGATACTGCGTGATCGTGATCAGCTGGCAGCCGGCGGCGTGCAGGTCACGCAGCGCCTGGATCACCTCGTCCGTGGTCTCCCCCATCCCGAGGATGAGGTTCGACTTGGTGATCAGACCGTCCTGCCGGGCGCGCGTGATCACCTCGAGAGACCGCTCGTAGGTGAAGGCAGGCCGGATACGACGGAAGATCCGGGGAACGGTCTCCACATTGTGCGCCAGTACTTCGGGGCGGGTGTCGAACACTTCGCGAAGCTGCTCGGCGTCGGCATTGAAGTCGGGGATCAGCAGTTCGACGCCGGTGCCCGGGCACAGTTCGTGAATCTGCCGGACCGTCTCGGCGTACAGCCAGGCGCCGCCGTCGGGCAGGTCGTCGCGTGCCACCCCGGTGACGGTGGCATACCGGAGGCCCATGGTCTGTACCGATTCCGCGACCCGCCTCGGCTCGCCCCGGTCCAGGTCGGCCGGCTTGCCGGTGTCGATCTGGCAGAAGTCGCATCGCCGGGTGCATTGGCTGCCGCCGATGAGGAACGTGGCCTCCCGGTCCTCCCAGCATTCGAAGATGTTGGGACATCCGGCTTCCTGACACACGGTGTTCAGGTTCTCGCGTTCGACGAGGGCGGCGAGGTCCCGGTATTCGGGACCGGTCCGCATCTGCACCTTCATCCACGACGGTTTACGTTCCACCGGGGTCTTCGTGTTGCGGACTTCGAGGCGGAGCAGGCGCCTGTCAGCCGGGGGTGTTGCCGATGTGGTCATGAAAGAGCTCCTTCGATCGACCGAGACCGATCGGTATGGAATGCCGGGCGGCGCGCGGACAGCACCGCTCGACGGGAAGTGTGGGGGGAAGGTGAGCACACGACGACAACCGTTGCAATGACGGCTATCTGGGCTCTCATCGATCGGCGTGTGCGGTCACGTCCGAGCGAGGATCAGTCGAGGATGCCAAATGACGAGGCGTTTTGGCAAGATCGTCGCCGCCCGGCGACCGCGGAGGAGGCTGGGGAGACAAACCCGCCACGCCTGTGTACTGTGTGGCCAACCACAACTGAAGACGCCGTTGACGCGCAGCGGGAGAACCTCCGTTTTCGGAGGCGCCGTAGGAGCAACTTCCTCCCCGGGAATCTCTCAGGCCCCAGTACCGCAGCGCAGAGGCAACTCTGGAGAAAGAATCGGCCGCAGGCCGGTACTTACCGAAGGTGAAGAGCACGCCGCGCATGCGGTGCGCCCAAACTCTCAGGTTTCAGGACAGAGCGGGGAGGTGCCCCTTGTCGATGTCCGGTGCGGTCCGGACTCAACGAAACCGGAGTCACCTCGTGTCTGAGATACCTCGCGTCACCCCGCCTGCCGGCGATTTTCCGTCACGCCACATCGGCCCCGACGCTTCCGCAACCGAGCGCATGCTCAGCGCTCTCGGTTACGAGACGCTCGACCAGCTCATCGACGCCGCGGTGCCCGATCAGATCCGCAGCTCGGAGCCCCTGGACCTGCCCGCGGCACGGTCCGAGCAGCAAGTGCTCACCGACCTGCGGACGCTGTCGGAGCGCAACGAGACCCGCGTCCAGATGATCGGCCTCGGCTACTCCGACACCATCACGCCCGCGGTGCTGCGCCGCAACATGCTCGAGTCGCCGGCCTGGTACACCGCGTACACGCCGTATCAGCCGGAGATCTCCCAGGGCAGGCTCGAGGCGCTGCTGACGTTCCAGACGGTGATCGAGGACCTCACCGCCCTCCCCCTCGCCGGTGCGTCCCTGCTGGACGAGGCCACCGCGGTGATGGAGGCGGTGCTGCTGATGCGGCGCGCGAACAAGGCGAAGTCGGGGACGTCCCGCGTGGTCGTCGACGCCGACTGTCTGCCGCAAACCCTCGCGGTGGTGTGCGGCCGGGCCAAGTCGGTGGGCATCGACGTCGAGGTGGCTGACCTGACGGGCGGACTCCCGGATGGCGACCTGTTCGGTGTCGTGTTCCAGGCGCCCGGCGCGAGCGGGCACGTGCGTGACCTGGCCCCGCTCATCGCGGCGGCCCAGGAGCGGGGCGCGCTCACCACGGTCGCCGCCGACCTGCTGTCGCTGACGCTCCTCACCCCGCCCGGCGAGCAGGGCGCCGACATCGCGGTGGGCTCCGCGCAGCGTTTCGGTGTCCCGCTGTTCTTCGGTGGGCCGCACGCAGGCTACATGGCCGTGCGCAGCGGGCTCGAGCGGATGCTCCCCGGCCGGCTCGTCGGAGTGTCCGTCGACGTCGACGGGAAGACGGCCTACCGGCTCGCACTGCAGACCCGCGAACAGCACATCCGCCGCGACAAGGCAACCAGCAACATCTGCACCGCGCAGGCGCTCCTCGCCAACGTCGCCGCCATGTACGCCGCGTACCACGGACCGGAAGGGCTGCGCGCCATCGCGACTCGGGTACACGCACATGCGACGGCCGTCGCGGGCGGGCTCCGCACGGCGGGGCACTCGGTGGTCCACGACAGCTTCTTCGACACCGTGCTGGTGCACGTTCCCGCCGGTGCCCGCGACGTCGTCGACCGCGCCGACCGCGACGGCATCAACCTGAGGCTCGTCGACGCGGACCACGTCGCGGTCGCCTGCGACGAGTGCACCACCGACGAGATCGTGGACCGGGTCCTGTCCGCGTTCGGCGCCCGAGCCCAGGCGGAAGCCGTCTCCCTGCTGCCGCAGTCGCTGCTGAGGACGTCGAACTACCTGCAGCACCCCGTGTTCCACGAGCATCGGTCCGAGACGGCGATGCTCCGCTTCCTGCGCGCACTGTCGGACAAGGACCTCGCCCTCGACCGCACCATGATCCCGCTCGGCTCGTGCACGATGAAACTCAACTCCGCCGTGGAGATGGAGCCGATCAGCTGGCCCGGGTTCGCGTCCATCCACCCGTACGCCCCGGTCGAACAGACCAGCGGCTACCTGCAGCTCATCCGCGGCCTCGAGCGGTGGCTGGGCGAGATCACCGGATACGACCGGGTGTCGTTGCAGCCCAACGCCGGATCGCAGGGCGAGCTGGCCGGGCTGCTGGCCATCAACGGCTACCACGAGAGCCGCGGCGACCACGGACGCGACATCTGCCTCATCCCGCAGTCCGCGCACGGCACCAACGCCGCCTCCGCGGTGCTCGCCGGCATGCGGGTGGTCGTGGTCGCGACGGCGTCGAACGGCAACATCGACCTGGACGACCTGCGCGCGAAGATCGCGGCCCACGACGGCACGATCGCCGCGATCATGCTCACCTACCCGTCCACGCACGGCGTGTACGAGAACGACGTGCGGACGGTGTGCGATCTCGTGCACGAGGCCGGCGGCCAGGTGTACGTCGACGGCGCGAACCTCAACGCGCTCGTCGGCCTGGCCCAGCCGGGGAAGTTCGGCGGCGACGTGTCACACCTGAACCTGCACAAGACGTTCTGCATCCCGCACGGCGGCGGTGGGCCCGGCGTCGGACCGGTCGCGGTGCGCAAGCACCTGGCGCCGTTCCTGCCCGGCAACCCGCTCGGCGGCGACCAGCTCGGCACGCCGGTGTCGGCGGCGAACTACGGATCCGCCGGAATCCTGCCGATCACGTGGGCGTACATCGCCCTGATGGGCCCGGACGGGCTGACCGAGGCCACCAAGACCGCGGTGCTGGCCGCCAACTACGTCGCGAAGTCACTCGACGCACACTTCCCCGTCCTGTACACCGGCCCCTCGGGTCTGGTGGCGCACGAGTGCATCCTGGACCTGCGTCCGGTCACGAAGGCGACCGGCGTGACCGCCGAGGACGTGGCAAAGCGGTTGATCGACTACGGTTTCCACGCTCCCACCCTGTCGTTCCCCGTGAGCGGCACCCTGATGGTGGAGCCCACCGAATCCGAGGATCTGGCCGAACTCGACCGCTTCATCGAGGCGATGATCTCGATCCGCGGCGAAATCGATCTGGTCGGCGAGGGGGTGTGGCCGCTCGAACGCAGCCCGCTGCGTCAGGCCCCGCACACCGCGGAACAGGTCACCGCCGACACCTGGGATCTGCCCTACCCGCGGCACCTGGCCGCCTTCCCCGTCGCGTCGCTGCGGGCCGGCAAGTACTGGCCCCCGGTTCGCCGCATCGACGGCGTGCACGGCGACCGTAACCTCGTGTGCTCGTGCCCCGCGCCCGAAGCCTTCGAGAGCACCACCGACATCGATTCTCCGGCCCTTGCCGAGACCCCCGAGGAGGCCTTCGCATGACCGTCACCACGACACCCGCGACCCCGCTCCTGGAGGAGCACAGCGCTCTCGGAGCGCATTTCACCGACTTCGCCGGCTGGCAGATGCCGCTGAAGTACGACAGCGAACTCGCCGAACACCACGCCGTCCGCACGACCGCCGGACTGTTCGACCTCTCGCACATGGGTGAGATCGCCGTCACCGGAACCGAATCCGGCGCACTGCTCGATTACGCACTCGCCGGCGAGCTGTCGAAGATCGGCGTCGGCCGGGCCAAGTACTCGCTTCTCTGCAACGCGGACGGCGGCGTGATCGACGATCTCGTCGTCTACCGTCTCGCCAACGAGCATTTCCTCGTGGTCGCGAACGCCGCGAACGCCCCGGCCGTGTATCGCGAATTGGCGGCACGCGCCGAAGGTTTTACGGCTACGGTCGACGACCAGTCCGCGGAGACCGCGCTGATCGCGGTGCAGGGACCGGCCGCCCAGGACATCGTGCAGTCCCTCGTGCCCGCCCCGCAGGTGGAGACCGTCGCGGAACTGAAGTACTACGCGGTCACTCGCGCGGTCGTCGCCGGCATCGACGTCCTGCTGGCCCGCACCGGCTACACCGGTGAGGACGGCTTCGAGTTGTACGTGCCGAACGCGCAGTCCGTCCAGTTGTGGCGCGCACTGCTGGCCGCCACCGCGGCCCGGAACGGCGTCCCCGCGGGTCTGGCCTGCCGCGACACCCTGCGGCTCGAGGCCGGGATGGCGCTGTACGGGCACGAGCTGACCCTCGAGACGAACCCGTACGAGGCCGGACTCGGCAAGGTGGTCCGGCTGAACAAGGAGTTCGTCGGACGCGATGCGCTGCAGACGTTGTCGGAGCAGGCCCCGCAGCGGGTGCTCGTCGGACTCGCGGGCACCGGACGCCGCGCCGCCCGCGCCGACTACACCGTCCACGACACGACCGGCGGAACGGCCGTCGGCACGATCACGTCCGGCGCACTGTCCCCGACGCTCGGGCATCCGATCGCGCTGGCGTTCGTCGACATCGCGTTCCGTGAACCCGGCACCGAACTGACCGTCGACATCCGCGGCAAGAAGGAACCGTTCGTGGTCACCCCGTCGCCGTTCTACCGCCGTTCCTGAACCCACCCATTCCCTTCGGCCCAGAAGAGGTACAGCCATGTCTCCAGCAGCCTTTCCCGACGACCGCAGCTACACCGACGACCACGAGTGGGTCCTGATCGCGCCGGGCGCCGCTCTCCCCGACGAGCCCGTCCGCGTCGGCATCACCTCTGTGGCCGTCGACTCGCTCGGCGAACTCGTCTTCGTCGATCTACCCGAGGTCGGGACGACCATCGTCGCCGGCGAATCGTGCGGCGAGGTCGAGTCCACGAAGACCGTCTCCGAGCTGTACCCGCCGGTGAGCGGCCGGGTGACCCTCGTCAACTCCGCCGCCGTCGACGACCCCGGTCTGGTGACCTCCGACCCGTACGGCGAGGGCTGGCTGTTCGCCGTCCAGCCGTCCGACGCCGGGGAGCTCCTCACCGCCGCCGAGTACGCCGAGAAGAACGGAGTGAACGCATGAGCGTCCTGAACCGCGATCTCGCGGAGTTCGATCCGGATGTGGCAGCACTGATCGGCAAGGAACTCGAGCGTCAGCGCACCGGCCTGGAGATGATCGCGTCGGAGAACCACGCGCCGCTCGCGGTCATGCAGGCGCAGGGTTCGGTGCTGACCAACAAGTACGCGGAGGGGTACCCCGGGCGCCGCTACTACGGCGGCTGCGAGCACGTCGACTCCATCGAGCAGCTCGCGATCGACCGCGTCAAGGCACTGTTCGCCGCGGAATACGCCAACGTGCAGCCGCATTCCGGCGCCACCGCGAACGCGTCGGTGATGCATGCGCTGATCAAGCCGGGCGACACCATCCTCGGACTGTCCCTCGCCGACGGTGGCCACCTCACCCACGGCATGCGGCTGAACTTCTCCGGCAAGCTCTACAACGTGGCGGCATACGGGGTGTCCGAGAAGGACTACCTCATCGACATGGACGAGGTCGCGAAGGCGGCCCGCGAACACCGTCCGCAGCTGATCATCGCCGGGTGGTCGGCCTACCCGCGCCAGCTGGACTTCGCCCGGTTCCGGGAGATCGCGGACGAGGTCGGTGCCTACCTGATGGTCGACATGGCCCACTTCGCCGGTCTCGTGGCCACCGGTTTCCACCCGTCGCCCGTCCCGCACGCGCACGTCGTGACGTCGACGACGCACAAGACGCTCGGCGGGCCCCGCGGCGGGATCATCCTGACCAACGACGCGGCCATCGCCAAGAAGATCAACTCCGCCGTCTTCCCCGGCCAGCAGGGCGGACCGCTCGAGCACGTGATCGCCGGTAAGGCAACGGCATTCAAGATGGCCGCCGAACCCGAGTTCGCGGAACGTCAGGAACGCTGCCTCGACGGGGCGAAGGTCCTCGCCGAGCGCCTCAGCCGCCCCGACGTCAAGGAAGCGGGAATCAGCGTCCTCACCGGCGGCACGGACGTTCACCTCGTCCTCGTCGATCTGCGCGATGCCGACATCGACGGACAGCAGGCCGAGGACCGCCTCGACGCGATCGGAATCACCGTCAACCGCAACGCCGTTCCGTTCGATCCGCGGCCGCCGATGGTGACGTCCGGCCTGCGGATCGGCACGCCGGCACTCGCGGCGCGCGGCTTCGGCCGGGACGACTTCGTGACGGTCGCCGACCTGATCGCCCAGGCCCTCGTCGCGCCCGCCGACGCGGACACGTCCGGGCTGGCAGCCCAGGTCCGCGCCCTGGCGGACAAATACCCCCTCTACCCGGCGCTGTAATGACCGGGCTTCCCGGCGCGATCCGTCCCTCCGCTCCTCACTGCGTTCCTCGCTGCGCTGCGGTACTCGCTGCGATGCTCAGGAAGGATCTGACCTCGTGACAATCAGTGTGTTCGACCTGTTCTCCGTCGGCATCGGCCCGTCCAGCTCGCACACGG
>JBCEBZ010000033.1:24697-28543 GCA_039206675.1 Rhodococcus sp. (in: high G+C Gram-positive bacteria)
ATCAGTGTGTTCGACCTGTTCTCCGTCGGCATCGGCCCGTCCAGCTCGCACACGGTCGGGCCGATGCGGGCGGCGGGCACGTTCGTCGACGACCTCGGCGTACTCGGCGTTCTCCACGACGTCGCCGGTGTCCGCGTCGACCTGTACGGTTCGCTCGCGGCCACCGGCGCCGGCCACGGCACCATGTCGGCGATCCTCCTCGGTCTCGAGGGGTACCGACCGGAGACCATCGCCACCGAGGAGATGGAGACGCGCCTCGAGGCGGTGCGGGCGAGCCGGCGGATCCGCGTCGGCGGGAGCGTCGAGATCCCGCTCGCCGAGGACGAGATGGTGCTGCATCCGTTGACGGTGCTCGATTTTCACCCCAACGGGATGACCCTCACCGCCACCGGGGTGGACGGTCGCGAACTGCACGCGCAGACGTACTTCTCGATCGGCGGCGGGTTCGTGGTCACCGGCGACGAACCCGAGGTGTCCGTCGACGCCGCGGCGAACTCGCTGTCGTTCGGGTCGGCGCGTGAGTTGCTCGACCTCACCGAACACTACGGGCTCACGATCAGCGAGGTGATGCTCGAGCACGAACGGGCTCTCCGCCCCGAGTCGGAGGTCCGGGCGCGGCTCCTGCACATTCGCGACGTGATGGTGGAGTGCCAGCGTCGCGGGATCAGCCGGGACGGTTACCTGCCCGGCAGCCTGCGGGTGCGTCGCCGCGCCCGCGGCTGGTACGAGCGGCTGAATGTGGAAGACCCCGAACGTGATCCGGCGTTCGCGGAGGACTGGGTGAACCTGGTGGCTCTCGCCGTCAACGAGGAGAACGCCTCCGGCGGCAGGATCGTCACCGCCCCCACCAACGGCGCCGCCGGCATCATCCCGGCGGTGCTGCACTACGCGGTGCACTACACCCCTGCCGGGAGGTCCGATCCGGACGACACGGCGGTGCGCTTCCTGCTGGCGGCGGGCGCGGTGGGGTCCCTGTACAAGGAGCGGGCCTCGATCTCCGGGGCCGAGGTGGGCTGCCAGGGCGAGGTCGGCTCCGCCGCGTCGATGGCCGCCGCCGGTCTCGCCGAAATCCTCGGCGGCAGCCCGGAACAGGTGGAGAACTCGGCGGAGATCGCGATGGAACACAGTCTGGGTCTGACGTGTGATCCCATCGGAGGTCTGGTGCAGATCCCGTGCATCGAGCGCAACGCCATCTCGGCGGGTAAGGCGATCAACGCCGCCCGGATGGCCCTGCGCGGCGACGGAACCCACCGGGTGAGCCTGGATCAGGTGATCGAGACCATGCGGGCCACCGGCGCCGACATGAGTGCGAAGTACAAGGAGACCTCCACCGGTGGTCTCGCCGTGAACGTGTCGGTGAACCTCGTCGAATGCTGACGCACAACCGGCGCATTTCCACGGTGCCGGGGATCCGATCGGGATCCCCGGCACCGCGGTCATGCAGGTGCGGGCTGCAATAGACCGATCCGGTCGAATCGCGCCGCACGTTCGGAGAGTCGCTGGGTGGTGTCCGCCGCGTCGAGGAGCGCCAGCTCGCGGTGGAGCACCGCACCGACCCGGGTGCAGAATGCCGTGGATTCCTCGGCGGCGTCGGGGAATTCGGGGATCACCTCGTCCACGATTCCGCTCGCGAGGAGATCGGAGGACCGGATCCCCTGCCTGGCGGCCATGTCCGGAGCGTGCGCGATGTCGTGGTGCAGGATCGCGCTCGCGCCCTCGGGCGGCAGAGGCGACAGCCAGCCGTGCTCGGCCGCGAGCACCCGGTCGGCCGGAATCAACGCGAGCGCGCCGCCGCCGGTGCCCTGCCCGAGGAGCAGGGAGATCGTGGGAACGTCGAGCGAGACCATGTCGGCGATGCAGCGCGCGATCTCGCCGGCGAGCCCGCCCTCCTCGGCCTCCTTCGACAATGCCGCTCCCGCGGTGTCGATGACCGTCACCAGCGGCAGGTTCAGTTCCGCCGCCAGCCGCATTCCCCTGCGCGCTTCCCGCAGGGCGGCCGGGCCGAGCGGCGACCGCGTGGTCTGCCCGCGACGGTCCTGCCCGAGCAGGACGCAGGGCATGTCACCGAACCGGACGAGGGCGAGGATCAGACCCGGATCGATCTCCCCCTGACCGGTTCCGTTGAGCGGGAGGACATCCGAGGCCGAATGGAACATCACGTCACGCACTCCGGGCCGGTCCTCGCGCCGCGACGCGAGCACCGACTCCCACGCGGGGACGTCCGGCAGACTCGCGTGCACGGCGGGGTCGGCGGGCGCCGGCCGGCCACCGCGGCTGGAGGTGATGATGCGCAGGGCGCGGTCGACGATCTCGGCGAGCTGCTCCGGCGGTCGCACCGCGTCGATGAGTCCGTGCGCGTGCAGGTTCTCGGCGGTCTGGACACCGGTGGGGAACGGCGCGTCGTACAGCGCCTCGTACACGCGCGGGCCGAGGAACCCGACGAGCGCTCCCGGTTCCGCGATGGTGACGTGGCCCAGCGATCCCCAGGACGCGAACACCCCGCCGGTCGTGGGGCTCCGGAGGTAGACGAGATACGGCAGGTGCGCCTCCTTGTGCTTGATCACCGCCGCCGTGATCTTGACCATCTGCAGGAACGCTGTCGTCCCTTCCTGCATGCGCGTCCCACCCGAGGTGGGCAGGGCCAGCAGCGGAAGCCGCTCGTGGGTGGCACGGCGGATCGCCGCGACCAGACGCTCCCCCGCCGCCACGCCGATGGAGCCGCCGAGAAAGCCGAACTCACAGACGAGGATTGCGGTTCGGCGGCCGCGGATGGTGGCAACGCCGGTCAGCACCGCCTCGTCGAGGCCGGTCTTCTCCTGCGCGCGGAGAAGCTCGTCCGCGTACTCGGAGTCCGCCGCGACCTGGATCGGCGTGGTGTCCCACGACTCCCAGGTGCCGGCGTCGACCACCAGATCGAGCAGTGCGGGAGCGGTCAGGCGCGCCATCAGCTGCATTCCTTCAGCCACGACATCACGGAGTCGTTGTCCGCGCCGAGAACCGGCGGAGCGGTGTGCCGGGTCTCGGTGACCTCGGTGCCGTCCGGTTCGAAGAACCGCAGCGGCGGGCCGGGCAGCGTGATGTTGCCGAGTGTGCGGTGGTCGACGTCGACGAGCAGCCCCTGCGACTTGGTCTGCTCCCATTCGTAGACCTCGGAGATGGTCCGGACGCGTCCGGCGGGCACCCCGATCCGGTCGAGTTCGATCAGGAGTTCGTCGCTCGTGTATGCGCCGAACGCGTCCTCGACCATTTCGAGGACCTGCTTGTGGTTCTCGACGCGTTCGGGATTGGTGGCCATGCCGGGGGCGTCGGGGTCGAGGTGGAAGCCGGCGCAGAACCGCTTCCACAATCCTTCGCTGCCGACCGAGATCTGCACGGCGCCGTCGGCGGTGCGGAACAGCCCGTACGGGGAGATCGAGGGATGGTGGTTGCCCTGCGCCTCGCCGACCTCACCGGCGACGGTCCACTTGGTCCCCTGAAAGGCGTGCACGCCGACGACGCTGGCCAGCAACGACGTTCGCACGACGCGGCCCCGTCCGGTGCGTTCGCGTTCCTGCAGCGCGGCGACGACGCCGAACGCCCCGTACATTCCGGCGAGCAGGTCCGCGATGGGAACGCCGACGCGCTGGACGTCGTCGGGATTCGGTCCCGTCAGCGACATCAGCCCGGCCTCGCCCTGGGCGATCTGGTCGTAGCCGGCGCGTCCGCCTTCGGGTCCGTCGTGACCGAAACCGCTGATGGACAGGACGACCAGGCGCGGGTTCAGTTCCGCGAGACGTTCGGTGGTGAAGCCCAGGCGGTCGAGGACGCCGGTGCGGAAGTTCTCCATGAGGACGTCGGCGCGCCGGA
>JBCEBZ010000034.1:0-7556 GCA_039206675.1 Rhodococcus sp. (in: high G+C Gram-positive bacteria)
GAGCGGTCCCTCGGCGGCAGCCTTCATCGCGGCGTTGATGTCCTCGACGCTGGCCGACTTCCGCAGGTTCGCGGTGAGGTCGGTGACCGAACCCGTGGGGATCGGGACGCGCAGCGCGTAGCCGTCCAGCTTGCCGAGCAGCTGCGGGAGGACCAGGCCGATGGCCTTGGCGGCACCGGTTCCGGTGGGGACCACGTTCAGCGCGGCGGCGCGGGCGCGACGCAGGTCGCTGTGCGGGCCGTCCTGCAGGTTCTGGTCCTGGGTGTAGGCGTGGATGGTGGTCATCAGGCCCTTGACGATGCCGAACTCGTCGTTGAGCACCTTGGCCAGCGGGCCGAGGCAGTTCGTGGTGCACGAGGCGTTGGAGATGATGTTCTGGCTGCCGTCGTACTTGTCGTCGTTGACGCCCATCACGATGGTGATGTCCTCGCCCTTGGCCGGGGCGGAGATGATGACCTTCTTGGCGCCGGCCTCGAGGTGACCCTTGGCCTTGGCTGCGTCGGTGAAGATGCCGGTGGACTCGACGACGACGTCGACGCCCAGGTCGCCCCAGGGAAGCGCCGCGGGGCCTTCCTTGATGGCGAGCGCCTTGATCTTCTGGCTTCCGACGACGATGGTGTCTTCACCCTCGAGCGAGACGTCGTGCGGGAGACGACCCAGGATGGAGTCGTACTTCAGGAGATGCGCCAGCGAAGCGTTGTCCGTGAGGTCGTTGACCGCCACAATCTCGATGTCGGTGGTTCCGAGCGCCTTCTGCGCGTCCACCGCCCTGAAGAAGTTACGTCCGATACGGCCGAAACCGTTTACGCCTACCCGGACAGTCACAATCTGCTCCTTTGCGCATGATTCTGGTTGTACAGCTCTGCTCCCGCGCCGCTACGACACCACCGACGGGTGATCGGCGCAGGGGTTCATCGGTCGATGTGGTTCTCACCCTAGTGCGCGGACGACGCCCGCGCGCAGTCAACTCCGAGCGCCCTTCGCCCTGCCGCCCCGACCGGAACGAACGGGACGCTCGTTCGATCTGACGCGACGGGCGTCCCGTTCGTCCGGGAATTCCGGTGTGGCGGGCAGTGACGGCGGACGACGGTCAGGCGTCGTCGAGAAGGTCTGCGGTGACGGCCGACTCGGTGTCCGGAATGCCGGTTTCCTTCGCCTTGCGGTCCGCCATCGACAGCAGCCGCCGGATGCGGCCGGCCACGGCGTCCTTCGTCATCGGCGGGTCGGCGAGCTGGCCGAGTTCCTCGAGGGACGCCTGCCGGTGCTCCACCCGCAGGTGACCCGCGGCCGCCAGGTGGTCGGGGACCTCGTCACCGAGGATGTCGAGCGCCCGCTCCACGCGGGCGGCGGCCGCGACCGCGGCGCGGGCGGAGCGGCGCAGGTTGGCGTCGTCGAAGTTGGCGAGCCGGTTGGCGGTGGCACGGACCTCCCGGCGCATGCGGCGTTCCTCCCACACGAGGCGGGTGTCCTGCGCCCCCATCCGGGTGAGCAGCGCGCCGATGGCCTCGCCGTCGCGGATCACGACGCGGTCGATGCCGCGGACCTCGCGGGCCTTGGCGGAGATGCCCAGCCTGCGCGCCGCCCCGACGAGCGCGAGCGCCGCCTCCGGGCCGGGGCAGGTGACCTCGAGCGACGACGAGCGGCCGGGCTCGGTGAGCGAACCGTGCGCCAGGAACGCGCCGCGCCACGCGGCTTCCGCGTCGGCGACACTTCCGCCGACGACCTGCGCGGGAAGCCCGCGCACCGGGCGTCCCCGCAGGTCCAGCAGCCCGGTCTGGCGGGCGAGGGCCTCCCCCTCCTTCGCGACCCGGACGATGTACCGGGACGACTTGCGCAGCCCGCCCGCGCTGAGGACATGGACGTCGGCGCTGTAGGTGAACAGGTCGAAGATTTCGCGGCGCAACCGCCGGGCCGTCGACCCCAGATCCACTTCCGCCTCGACCACTACCCGGCCGCCGACGATGTGCAATCCCCCGGCGAACCGCAGCAGCGACGAGACCTCGGCCTTCCGGCAACTCACGTGAGTGACGACGAGACGACTGAGTTCGTCTTTGACCTCTGCTGTCATTGCCACGAAGCGCTCTCCCTTTCCTCTGGTGTCTCGGCCGCTTCGCTCCCCCGAGACCCCGCATCGGGGTCGCTCCAGAGCTGTTCGAGAACGGACGCAAGTTTTCCTGCATGGTGCGTGTGGGTGCCGTGCTCCGACACGTCGGCGTAGACGACGCGTGCCCGGAACTGTCCGGCGGCGCGGGCGAGGTGCTCGCGCTCGCGCCCCGGTGGAACCGAACCCGAATCGACGACGACGAAGTCGACGGTGAGTTCGGGTGCGTGTTGGGACAGTACGTGCAGATGACGCTCGGTGGAGAATCCCGCGGTCTCGCCGGGTTCCGGAGCCAGATTGAGTACCAGCACCTTCCGCGCGGGGGTGGCGATCAGCGTGTCGAGGAGTTCGGGCACGAGAACGTGCGGAATGACGCTGGAGAACCACGACCCGGGCCCGAGGACGACCATGTCGGCGACGTCGATGGCCCGGACCGCGTCCGGGCAGGCGGGCGGGTTCGCCGGCAGCAACCGCACGCGGCGCACCTTGCCGGGGGTGGTGGCGACCGCGACCTGACCGCGGATGCAGCGGCTGACCCGCGGGTCCGCCTCGAGGCCCTGCACGTCGGCCTCGATGTCCAGGGCGATCGGCGACATCGGCAGCACGCGCCCGTCGATGCGCAGCAGCCGGGCGAGTTCGTCGAGCGCGGCGACGGGGTCGCCGAGCACCTCGGTGAGACCGGCGAGGATGAGATTGCCCACCGAGTGCCCGGCGAGGGCGCCGATTCCGCCGAACCGGTGCTGGATCGTGTCGGTCCAGTCCTGCACCTCGGGGTCGTCCGCGGCGAGCGCGGCCAGCGCCATCCGCAGATCCCCGGGCGGGATGACGCCGAGTTCGGCGCGCAGCCGCCCCGAGGATCCGCCGTCGTCCGCGACGGTGACGACGGCGGTCACGTCACGGCTGAGCCTGCGGGCGGCGCTGAGGGTGGCGAACAGCCCGTGGCCCCCGCCGAGCGCGACGATCGCCGGCGTCTGGTGCACCGGCCTCATTCGCGCCCCAGATCACGATGGACGACACGCACGTTCAGTCCGGAGTCCTTTCCGAGCCGGCCCGCCAGGGCCTCCGACATCGCGACACTGCGATGTTTCCCCCCGGTGCACCCCACCGCGATCGTCATGTAGCGCTTCCCCTCCCGGCGATATCCGGTGATCGTCAGATCCAGCAGGTGGTGGTACGTGGCGAGATAGTCCTCCGCACCGTCCTGCGACAACACGTAGTCCCGCACGTCCGCGCTCTGCCCGGTGTGCGGACGCAACTCGGGGATCCAGTGCGGGTTGGGCAGGAACCGGACGTCGCAGACGAGATCGGCGTCCATCGGAAGACCGTACTTGAAACCGAACGACTGGACTGTTACCTGCATGGTGCGGTTCTCGGCGTCGCCGAACGCGTCCTCGATCTTCTGCCGCAACTGGTGCGCGGCCAGGGACGACGTGTCGATCACCAGATCCGCGGCGGCCTTGACCTTCGCGAGCTGGTCGCGCTCGGCGGCGATGCCCTCCGACAGGGTGCCCTCGGCGCCTCCGCCGGACAGCGGGTGACTGCGGCGGACCTGTTCGAATCGGCGGACCAGGACCTCGTCCGACGCGTCGAGGTACAGCACCCGGGTGTGCACGGGCTTGCTCTCCAGTTCGGTGAGCACCCAGCCGAGGTCGCCGGTGAACAACCGGGAGCGCACGTCGATGACGACGGCGAGCCGCTCGAGCCGCGAATCGGATTCCAGGCTCAGATCCACCATCCGGGAGATCAGTTCCGGGGGAAGATTGTCCGCGACGTACCACCCGAGGTCCTCGAGGACCTTCGCCGCCGTCTGCAGACCCGCCCCGGAGAGCCCGGTGACGAGAAGGAAGTCCATCGGCCGAACCGTGGGCGGACGGTCGCTCTGCGCGTGCTGCTCGTTCACTCGACACCTGTCCGTTGCGATGCGCTCTGTGCTGTCGGGCCGTGCTGCCCTACCGGTTCGCGGGGTAGGTCCGCGCCGTTGCGTTCTGCCGTCACCGGCCCGTTCCGATCTGGTTCATCATCCCCCACTCCCGCGACGTCCGCAGACGGTTCCTCCGCCCCGAGAGCGGTGAGTACCGCCTTCGCCGTGGCCGTTCCGATGCCGGGCACCGCGGTGATCTCCTCGACGGAGGCCTGCTTGAGTTTGGCGACGGATCCGAAATGCGTCACCAGGGCCTTGCGCCGGGTGTCGCCGAGACCGCGGACCGAGTCGAGTGCGGAGGCCGTCATCCGGCGGGACCGTTTGCTGCGGTGGAACGTGATCGCGAAGCGGTGCGCCTCGTCCCGCACCCGCTGCAGCAGGTACAGCGACTCGCTGGTCCGCGGCAGGATCACCGGGTCCTCCTCCCCCGGCACCCACACCTCCTCGAGCCGCTTGGCCAGCCCGATCACGGCGACGTCGGTGATGCCCAGTTCGTCGAGCACCGCCGAGGCCGCGGCGACCTGCGGGGCTCCGCCGTCGACGACGAACAGGTTCGGTGGGTACGCGAACCGCCGCGGCCTGCCGGTCTGCGGGTCGATCGCCGCCTCCGGGGCCAGGTCGCCGCCGTCTCCACCGGGCACCTGGTCGGCGTCCGCCCCGGCCGCTTCCGCGCGCAGCACCCCGACGTCACGGTTGTGCCGGAGGAACCGGCGCCGGGTGACCTCGGCGATGCTGGCGACGTCGTCGGAGCGGCCGTCGCCGGCGGCCTCCTTGATGGCGTAGTGCCGGTAGTCGGACTTGCGCGGCAGGCCGTCTTCGAAGACGACGAGGGAGGCCACCACATCGGTGCCCTGCACGTGGCTGATGTCGACGCATTCGATTCGCAGCGGCGCCGAGTCCAGGTCGAGGGCCTCCTGGATGCCCTGCAGGGCCGCCGACCGCGACGTGAAGTCGCCGGCGCGGCGCAGCTTGTGCTGTTGCAGCGCCTCCATCGCGTTGCGCTGCACGGTCTCGGCGAGTGCCTTCTTGTCGCCGCGCTGGGGCACCCGGAGACGAACGGCGGAGCCGCGGAGACCGCTGAGCCATTCCTGCACCTGCTCGGCGTCCGGCGGCAGCACCGGCACCAGGACCTCCCGCGGCACCCCGCTGCTGCCCGCCTCCGGGTCGGCCGCACCCGACAGCGCCGCCTGCTCACCGTAGAACTGGGTGAGGAACTGCTCGACGAGCAACGGCAGGTCCGAGCCCGCCGCGGAATCGACGGCGGCCCAGTCGATGACGTCGCCGGCCTTCTCGACCACCCAGCCGCGCTGGCCGCGGACGCGCCCGCCCCGGACGTGGAACACCTGGACCGCGGCCTCGAGTTCGTCGGTCGCGAATGCGGCGACGTCGGCGTCGGTGCCGTCGCCGAGCACGACGGCCTGCTTCTCGAGCGCCCGCCGCAACGCGCCCACGTCGTCGCGCAGTCGCGCCGCGGTCTCGAAGTCGAGTTCCTCGGATGCCTGCTGCATCCGGGCCTCGAGCTGCCGGACCAGCTTGTCGGTGCGGCCCGACAGGAAGTCGCAGAAGTCCTCGACGATCTTGCGGTGTTCGGCCGCGGACACCCGTCCGACGCAGGGCGCCGAGCACTTGTCGATGTAGCCGAGCAGGCAGGGGCGGCCGATCTGGTTGTGCCGCTTGAACACCCCGGCCGAGCAGGTGCGGGCGGGGAAGACCCGCAGCAGCAGGTCCAGGGTTTCGCGGATGGCCCACGCGTGCGAGTAGGGGCCGAAGTAGCGGACACCCTTGCGCCGGGGGCCGCGGTAGACGAACAGCCGCGGGTACTCCTCGTTCAGGGTGACCGCGAGAACCGGGTACGTCTTGTCGTCGCGGTAGCGGACGTTGAAGCGCGGATCGAATTCCTTGATCCAGTTGTATTCGAGCTGAAGGGCCTCGACCTCGGTGCTCACCACGGTCCACTCGACGCTGCCGGCCGTGGTCACCATCTGGCGGGTGCGCGGGTGCAGCGTCGCGACGTCGGCGAAGTAGGAATTCAGCCGTGATCGAAGACTCTTCGCCTTCCCGACATAGATGACCCGGCCGTGGGGATCGCGGAACTTGTACACCCCCGGGTCGACCGGAATCGTTCCGGTCGCGGGGCGATATGTCGAAGGATCGGGCACCCCTCCACGTTAGTCGGCGCCACCGACCAACCCCGCATCCGTGCACATCGTCGCGGCGGACGCAACGGCGACGTCGCGGAGGGGCGGCCCACCGGTCAGGACGGCGTGTACTCCGACGCGAGGGCGCGGAAGCGGCCGACGGCGTCCACGGCGTACTCGCGATCGTTCGACTGGATGGCCATCACGGCCAGGTACTCGTCGTCGGGCAGTTCGATCCGGGCCCACGCGGCGCCGTCCGGGAAGGACAGCCCCTCGTACAGGTCCCAGTCGACGATGCGTTCACCGAGCACGTTGCGCACGGCGATGCCGCGGGGCCCGATGCGCACCCGCGGGCGGGTCAGCAGCAGGACGGCGGCGGCGAAGAGGCAGCCGATGCCCGCGAACGCCAGCTGGTCGGCGAGCCGGAAGTACACGCCCGTCGAATCGCCGCGCAGCAGGACCGCGAACGTCACGTGCACGACGACGAGCAGGATTGCCACCCCGATCGCGTAGCGGCGGGACTTGCGCGGCTTCGCGACGAGGGTCCACTCGGATTCGGGAGTGGTCACGGCTGGATCCGGATCATGCGAAGGACTCCTCGGCTCGGCGTAGCCGCGCCAGCGTGACAGCGGTGTCGAGCGCGGCCGCGCACGCCTGCCCGCCCTTGTCCTCGACGGATCCGGGGAGGCCGCTGCGGTCGACGGCCTGCTGCTCGGTGTCCGTGGTGAGCACACCGTTCCCGACCGGGGTGCTCTCGTCGAGGGAGACCCGGGTCAGACCGGCCGTCACGGCGTCGCAGACGTACTCGAAGTGCGGGGTTCCGCCGCGGATCACGACTCCGAGCGCGACGACGGCGTCGTGGCTGCGGGCCAGCGCCTGCGCCACCACGGGCAGTTCGACGGCGCCCGCGACGCGGACCAGCGTGACGTTCTTCACGTTCGCCTCGGCGGCCACCCTCTGCGCGCCGGCGATCAGCGCCTCCGAGATCTCGGCGTGCCAGCTGCCGGCGACGATGGCGAGCCGGAGGTCGCCGGCCTCCCCGAGTTGCAGCTCCGGTAGCCCCTCGCCGCTCACAGCATCTCCCCGGCTTCGAAGTCGTCGAGCCCGATCAGGTCGTGGCCCATGCGGTCGCGTTTGGTGCGCAGGTACGTCAGGTTCTCTGCGTTGGCCCGCAGCGGCATCGACACCCGCTCGGTGATCTGCAGTCCGTAGCCGTCGAGACCGACCCGCTTGGCCGGGTTGTTGGTGAGCAACCGCATCGACGAGATCCCCAGATCCACCAGGATCTGCGCGCCGATACCGTAGTCCCGGGCATCCGCGGGCAGACCCAGCTCGAGATTGGCATCGACGGTGTCCGAACCCGCGTCCTGCAACTGGTAGGCCTGCAACTTGTGCA
>JBCEBZ010000035.1:0-20552 GCA_039206675.1 Rhodococcus sp. (in: high G+C Gram-positive bacteria)
CGGAACGCCGCGCTCTGACCGGCTCGGGCACAACTTCACTACTCTCGAAGGAAAGAAGAGGACGACATGAGCAAGGAACTCCCCGAGCAAGCGGCCGTCGTCGTGATCGGCGGCGGCGTCATCGGCGCCAGCATCGCGTTCCACCTCGCCGAATCGGGGGTCTCCGATGTCGTCCTCCTGGAAAAGGACGAGTTGGCCTGCGGCTCGACGTGTAAGGCCGCCGGCGGTGTTCGCGCCTCCTTCAGCAACGAGGCCAACATCGCGATCGGTCTGCGCGGCCTCGAGGTGTATTCGCGGTTCGCGCAGGAGTACCACCAAGAGATCGACTTCAGCCGCGACGGCTACCTCTATCTCCTCTCGGACCATGCCAACGTCGACATCTTCGCCGAAAGCGTTGCGCTGCAGAACCGGAACGGTGTTCCGAGCCGGATGATCACCCCCGACGAGGCACAGGAGATCTCGCCGCTCATCAACACCGACGGACTCCTCGCTGCCTCCTGGTCCCCGCAAGACGGCAAGGCCACCCCGGAGTCGGTGGTGATGGGGTACGCCGCGGCCGCCCGTCGTCACGGTGCCCGCATCGTCCGGCACTGTGCGGTCACCGACATCGAGAGCACGGGCGGCACCATCACCGCCGTCGTCACCGAACACGGACGTATCGCGACGAGCACCGTGGTCTGCGCCGCCGGAGCGTGGTCGGCGGAGATCGGCGCCATGATCGGGGTGAACATCCCCGTGGTCCCCGTCCGCCGGCAGATCGCGTTCACCGAGCCGCTGTCCGAGTTGCCCGAGTCCTCGCCGTCGCTGACCATCGACTTCCCGTCGAACTTCTACTTCCACCCGGAAGGCAAGGGCCTGCTTCTGGGCTGGTCCGACCCGAACGAGCCCGAGGGATTCAACCTCAAGTTCGAACTCGAGGACTGGCTGTTGGGGCTCGGCGCGATCGCCGCGACCCGGGTGCCGGCCGTACTGGGCTACGGCATCAGCACCGGTTGGGCCGGACTCTACGAGGTCACCCCCGACCGCAACCAGATCATCGACCGCTCCACCGAGGTCGAGGGCCTGCTCATCGCCACCGGCTACTCCGGCCACGGCTTCCTGATGGGACCGGCGAGCGGCGAGATCGTGCGCGATCTCTACCACGGCAAAGAGCCCGGATACGACATCAGCTCCTTCACCCTGGACCGGTTCGCGCAGAGCGGTATCGGCGCGGGTGAGACGAACATCGTCTGACCGGACCCACCACCGGGACACGGAGTCGTACCCCTCGAGGAAGACTGGACCCGACCTGCCCGAGCGCCAACCGACACCTGGAGCAGTTGTGCCCACCCCCGATCCCGGACCGCCGGCCGAACCATCACCCGCCCGGGAATTCGCCGGCATCGAAGTGTTCGATGCCAGCGAACACAACCTCGCCCACGTCGACGTGTTCATTCCCCGGGACTGCATCGTCGCCTTCACCGGTGTGTCGGGATCGGGCAAGTCGTCGTTGGCCTTCGGCACCATCTACGCCGAAGCGCAACGACGCTTCCTCGAGTCCGTCACCCCGTACGCGCGCCGCCTGATGGATCAGGTCGGAGCTCCCAGGGTGGGGGACATCACCGGGCTTCCACCGGCGGTCGCGTTGCAGCAGGCCCGAGGCCACACCTCCGCCAGATCGTCGGTCGGCACCCTCACCCACATTTCCAACGTGCTGCGAATGCTGTTCTCCCGGGCCGGGACGTACCCACCGGGCGCCGCTACCCTCGACTCGAATGCCTTCTCGCCCAACACCCCGGAGGGAGGGTGCCCGACCTGCCACGGACTCGGCCGCACCCACGACGTCGACGTCGACGCCCTGGTCCCGGACCCGAGCCGCAGTATCCGCGACGGCGCCGTCGCCGCGTGGCCCGGCGCCTGGCTGGGGAAGAACTACCGCGACATCCTCGACACGCTCGGCATCGATGTGGACCGCCCCTGGTCGGAACTTCCTGCAGACCAGAGGGAGTGGATCCTCACCACCGACGAGCAGCCCACGGTCACGGTGTCACCGATCCGCGACCCGGGCAAGATGGTGCGCGATTACCAGGGAACGTTCTCGAGCGCCCGCACCTACGTCCTGCACACGTTCGCGACGACGAAGAGCGCAACCCAGCGGGCGAAGGTCGCGAGATTCCTGCTTTCCCGACCCTGCGGCGCCTGCGACGGCAAGCGGCTGCGACCGGAGGCGCTGGCGGTGCGGTTCGCCGGTCTCGACATCGCCGAGGCGACCGCATTGCCGTTGTCCGAGCTGGCCACGGTCCTCGACGCCGCCGTTCAATCCCGCGATGGCGCCGCGGACGACGCCGCCGATCGAGCATCGGAGGCGTTGGTGGAGAACCTACTCGGACGTCTCCGGGGGCTGTCCGAGCTGGGGTTGGGATACCTGAGTCTCGGCCGATCGACCACCACCCTGTCGCCGGGAGAGCTTCAGCGCCTGCGACTGGCCACTCAGCTGCAGTCGGGCCTGTTCGGTGTGCTGTACGTCCTCGACGAGCCGTCCGCGGGCCTGCACCCAGCCGACACCGAGGCGCTGGTCGCCGCCGTGCGGCGGCTTCGCGCGGCAGGCAACTCCGTCTTCGTCATCGAACACAACCTCGACGTCGTCCGGGCGGCGGACTGGATCGTCGACGTCGGCCCCGACGCCGGGGAGCACGGTGGTCGGGTGCTCTACAGCGGCACGGTGGACGGTCTCGCAAGAATTCCCGAATCCGTCACCCGCCGATACCTTTTCGAACCACCGGAGAACTATCCGGAGCCCGCAGAACCGAGCAGGTGGATCGAACTCTCCGGCGTCACGATGCACAACCTGCAGGATCTGAGCGTGCGGATCCCGCTCGGCGTGCTCACGGCGGTGACCGGCGTGTCCGGCTCGGGCAAATCCACGCTCGTCAGCCGGGTGCTCACGGATGTCGTAGGCCGGCACCTCGGCGTCGACGACGAACCCGGCTCCGACCCCGTGGGCGAGGACGCCGACGACTCCACGGCCGTCCTGGCCGGCGGCCGCGACACCACCGAACCGACGGTGGCGTCGTCCCACGGGCTCGGACACCTCGACCGGCTGGTGCGTGTGGACCAGACCCCGATCGGGCGGACTCCACGCTCGAATCTCGCGACCTACACCGGACTCTTCGACGTGGTCCGGAAACTCTTCGCTGCGCATCCCACCGCCCGGGAGCGTGGATACAGCCCCGGCCGGTTCTCGTTCAACGTTGCCGGTGGCCGATGCGACGAATGCGAGGGCGCCGGTGCGATCACCATCGGCATGCTGTTTCTCCCCGACGCATCCGCGCCGTGCCCGGCCTGCGCCGGCGCACGCTACAACGCCGAGACTCTCGAGATCCTGGTCGACGGCCGGTCGATCGCCGACGTCCTCGCGATGACCGTCGACGATGCCCGGGACTTCCTGAGCCACGTCCCGGCCGCGAAGAAGAGCCTCGACATGCTGGTGGAGGTGGGTCTCGGATATCTGCGGCTCGGCCAATCCGCCACCACGCTGTCGGGGGGAGAGGCGCAACGCGTCAAGCTGGCCAGCGAACTGCAGCGCGTCCGGTCGGGACACACGCTCTACGTGCTCGACGAACCCACGACCGGACTGCACCCGGCCGACGTGGACCGACTCATGGTGGTCCTGCGTCGTCTCGTCGCGGCGGAGAACACCGTCGTGCTGGTCGAACACGACATGTCGGTGATCGCCGCGGCGGACTGGATGATCGATCTCGGGCCCGGCGGCGGAGACAACGGCGGCCGCGTCATCGCCTCGGGTCAGCCGGCGATCGTCGCCGAGACGGCCGATTCCGCCACCGCCGCCTATCTCGGCCGGCGTCTCGCGCCGGCGAACGGGTAGGTGCGGAGAAGGGCCTTGCGTCCACTGTCCGACGGCGTTCGTTAACGCCGTTCCCCGCCGGACGGCCGTGTCGTGATCGTTTGCCGAAATGGTGTCCGAGCCGGTGCAATCTCGCCTCGAGGTAACGCTACCGTGTGGTTCAGGTCACAAGTTTGCATCGTGATGTTAGTGGCGAATCGCGTCGGGTGCCGTGCCACCAGCGTAAATGCGCGCATAGCTGGACATCCGTCTAGATGACAGGTGCGGCTCGGTCCGCTACAACTGATCGTGCATCGACAGTGACGCGACTCACATTTTGCGTCCGGACGGATCGCCGGCACACCGGCGGCAGATGCACGAGAACGAAGGAGTTACGCGGAATGATCGAGGACAGCACCGAACCATCCCTCACTCCAGTACCCAGCCCGACGCGCCTGATCCCGAGGAGGCGCCCCGACGGCCGCGAACTCCTCGGCACGGCCAAGGGCATTCTGATTGCAGGCCGCGGCTGCACCGATGCCCAGGCATTCGACGAACTTCTCGACGTCGCACGCCGCCATCACCTCACCGTTCTCGGCGCTGCCCGGGGTCTGGTCGAGCTGGCCGCCGGTCCCTCACCCCGACCGCGCAGGGCCGACACCGCCCGATTCGACGAGTGGGAGCAGTTGGTCGCCCAACTCCCTCCCCGCCGGCACGCTCAGGCAAGTTGACGCGGCGGGGGGCCGTCGGCGGCATCCAGGCCGATCCCGACGAGATCACCGGAACGGAACCGGGCGGGCCGCGCGAGACCACGTCGTGGCTCACCGCAGACGCGGTCGTGTGGCCGGACCCGAGCCCGCTGGATTCATGGTGGAAGCGCGTGGTCATCGATCACGAGACCGCACTTGCCGAGGGCGCACGCTCCGCACGGCCCGAGTAGGCGTCCGGGCTTCGCCGATCTCTGTCGATCATTGTCTCGCCCGCGTAGGGGGAGGAGTGTGAGAGATGGGGATTGGTCGTCGGCGCCACGCGGCGCCGCCCGAGGAGAAGGATGCCCATCGTGTATGCACGCTCTTCCACCTTTGATGCGCACCCGTCGTTCATCGACGAGGGGATCAAGCACGTGCGCGACACCGTCATGCCCGCGCTCGCCGACATCGCAGGATCCGCCGGAATGTCCCTGCTGGTCGATCGCGGCTCCGGCCGGTGCATCGCCACCAGCTCCTGGACGGACGACGAGGCGCTGCGCGCGAGCGAAGCACCGGTTCGGCAGCTGCGTGACCGCATGGCCGAGGTTTTCCACGCAACCGCCACCGTCGCACGGTGGGACATCGCGGCCCTGCACCGCGACCACCGGTCACATCACGGCGCCTGGGTGCGGGTCGCGTGGCTCGACGTCGAGCCGGGTCACCTGGACCGTGTGATCGACGTGTACAAGATGTCCTCGCTGCCCGCCATGCACGAGCTCGCAGGATTCTGCAGCGCGAGTCTGCTCGTCGACCCGGCCGCCGGGCGTGTGGTGTCGTCGACGACCTTCGACAACGCCCCGGCGGAGGCCGGTACCCGTGAAGCGGCCGAGAGCATCGGCACGTCGGAAATCCGTGAGTCCGGCGCCCGGCTCCGCGAGGTCGGGGAGTTCGAATTGGCGATCGCCCATCTGCACGTACCCGAGATGGCGTGATGTGACGGCGCAGCCCGAACGCGTCATCGGGTCCCATATCTGACTGCCGGTTCGGCGCCTGCAACTTCTCGCAATAAACGAAGAAGCCTCGTGGCGCGGGCGCGCCGATTGCAGTGCCGACGGAACCGGCCGACTACGACGCGGCCGCCGAGTGTCGGCGTCTCTGATCGCCTCCGGCCGGTTCGGTATTGACACCAACGGTGCCGCGGGTCACAATTCACAAAGTTGACATGACTGTCACGTCATACTTTGTTCGTTTGCCGAGGAGGCAGGATGACCACGTCCATATCCGACATGCGAGAACTGGGCCGGCGGTTGAGCAACTGGGGGCGCTGGGGCGCCGACGACGAGCGTGGAACCACGAACCTCATCACAGCCGAGCGTGTGGCGGCTGCCGCCGCGCTGATTCGGACCGGCACGATCTTCGAACTGGGCATTCCACTCGACGGTGACGGGCCCCAGCCGGGAGGTAATCGGATCAACCCGATCCGGCTGATGGCGGAGAACGGGCAGGAGCAGGTGCTCCCAGGCGGCTTCAAATGGGCCGACGACTACGTCTTCATGCCGTTGCAGGCGGGCTCGCAGTACGATTCCCTGTCCCATGTGCACTACGACGATCGGCTCTACAACGGTCATCCCGGTACGGGGGTCACCGTCAAGGGTGCCGACAAGTGCGGAATCCACACTCAGGCGAAGGGGATCGCCGGTCGCGGCGTGCTGCTCGACGTCGCCCGGGCGCGCGGTGTGGACTGGCTCGAGGCCGGGACGGCGATCACTCCGGACGAACTCGACGCCGTCGCCGCCGCTCAGAACGTCGAGGTCGGTCCGGGCGACATCGTCCTGATCCGCACTGGTTGGCGCGCAAAGTTTCTCGCCGACTCCGATCCGGCAGGGTTCATGGCCGGTGAGCCGGGGTTGAGTCTGTCGTGTGCGACGTGGCTGCGGGAACGCGACGTCGCGGTGGTGGGTGCGGACAACTGGGCGGTCGAGGTGATGCCCGGCGAGAATCCAGGGGCGTTGTTCGAACTCCACATGGTGCTGATCCGCGACATGGGGATGACCCTTGCCGAGTTGCTCGACTTCGAGGAGCTGTCCGCCGCCTGCGCTGCCGACGGCGTGTACGACTTCTTCTATGCCGGACCGCCTCTCCAGTTCACCCGCGGGGTGGGGTCGCCGATCAACCCGCTCGCGATCCGATGAGCGCCGCGTCCACCACCACCTCATCCGTTCCAAGGAGAAACTGAATGCTGGTCTGCGACATCGTCGAGTACGGCGCGCGCAAGCATCCCGATCGAATCGCGCTGCGATTCGAGGACGAGGCAGTGACCTATCTCGAGCTGCGTGATCGCAGCCGGCGGCTCGCGGGTGCACTGCTCGGGGTCGCCGCACCGGGGGACCGGGTCGCGATCCTGTCCACCAACTGCACCGAATATTTCGACTGCTACTACGGTGTGCCGATGGCCGGGATGGCCCTGACCATCCTCAACTTCCGTCTGCATCCCGACCAGATCGCCACGCTGATCGAGCATTCGGGTGCCACCGTGCTGATCGTGGCCGAAGAGTTCGCCGGCGTCGTCGAGCGGATTCGCGGTTCCATCCCCTCGGTGCACACGGTCGTCTCGATCGGGACCGCCCCGGGAACCGTCGGCTGGGACGAGTTCGTCGGTACCGGACCCGCGCAGCCACCGTCGGTGCGGCCGACACCGGACGACATCGCGTGGGTGGTCTACACGTCCGGTACGACCGGCACGCCGAAGGGCGTGATGATCAGCCACCGCAACCTGGTCGGCGGGATCACGTCCTCGGCGTTGCACTGGGCACTGCCGGAGGACACGGTCTTCCTGTTCTGTTTTCCGCTGTGCCATGTCGGCGGGTACGTGACGTTGCTCAACCACCTGATGGGCAGCACCGTCGGCATCGTCCGCGCCTACGACAATGCGACGTTCCTGCGTCTGGTGGAGCAGTGGCAGGTCACTCAGACCGGACTGGCACCCACGATGATCAACTTCCTGCTTCAGGACCCGGCCCTCGACGACCACGATCTCAGCACCCTGCAGGCGGTCGGGTACGGATCGTCGGCTATCCCGGCGCAGGTGCTGCGGCAGGGGCTCGAACGTCTCCACTGCGACTTCTATCAGGGCATGGGAATGACGGAACTCGCAGGCAATGTGCTCCACCTCGACTACGACGCGCACCGGCGCGCCGCCGGTGGTGAGAGTGGATTGCTCGCCGCCGCAGGAAAACCCATGCGCCTGGTCGACATCCGCATCGTCGACGACTCGATGCGCGACGTGCCCACCGGTCAGGTGGGGGAGATGGTGGTCCGCGGCGACCAGGTGATGACCGGCTATTGGCGCGATGAGGACGCGACCGCGGCCGCGTTCACCGACGGCTGGTTCCACACCGGCGACCTGGTACGGCGCGACGACGAAGGCTTCGTCTACATCGTCGACCGGAAGAAGGACCTGATCATCAGCGGCGGCGAGAATGTCGCCTCCCTGTCTGTCGAGCAAGCGCTCTACCGTCACCCCGCGGTTGCCGAGGCCGCGGCGATCGGCGTCGAGGACGACACCTGGGGCGAACTGGTCTGTGCGGTAGTCGTTCTCCGCGACGGAGCGACCGCCACGTCGGACGACATCATCACCGCCTGCCGAGAACAGCTCGGTGGATTCCAGGTGCCCCGCCGGGTCGAGTTCGTCGACACCCTGCCCCGGAACGTCACCGGGAAGATCCTCAAACGCGATCTGCGCGAACGCTTCTCCCGCACCACGGTCTAGTTCTGCACACCGCGCACGGCGGCGACGATTCGCGTTGCCGCCCGCTGCGCGCTGCCGAAATCACACCAGCTCGAACGTCCCCTGTCCCTGTGCCTTCCCCGCAACGGAGCAACCATGAAACGTATCCTCGCCACGGGCCTGACCGCCCTGTGCGCCACCGCGGCACTGACCGCATGTTCGGGCCGAGACGACACCGCGGCCGCCGTGGACGGCTGTGACCCCGGCATCACCGACACCGAGATCCACTTCGGCACCAGCCTGGTCCAGTCGATCGCCGGACCCCAGGCGACGGCGGCATCCGCCCTGTTCGACGAGATCAACGCCGCCGGCGGTGTCGCGATGGGGGACGGCAAGTCCCGCAAAATCGTCTACACCGCACTCGACGACGGATACGACCCGGCACGCACCGTCGGCAACGTGCGATCGCTGGTCGAACAGCAACAGGTCTTCGCGATCCAGAACCTGATCGGCACCGCATCGACCCTCGCGGTGGTCGACTACCTCACCCAGAAGAACGTCCCGCTGGTGTTCCCCATGACCGGCACCGACGAACTGCTCACCGCCCTCGACGAGCGACCCGTGGTGGCCGGCGCCGTGAACCCGCAGACCGGCTGGGAGGTCGCCGAACGGGCGAAACAGATCCTTCGCGACCACCCGCGAGGCAAGGTCGCGGTGTTGTACTCCAACGACAGCCTGGGCAACGGCAGTCTCGACGCACTGAAATCCGCTCTCGACGGCAGCGGGACACAGATCGTCGCGGTGCAGTCGTACGAACAGACCACACCGTCCGTGGACTCGCAGGTGGTCAACCTCGCGAACTCCGGGGCCGACGTGTTCGTCAACTTCGCCACCGCCGGCTTCGTGACCCAGTCCCTGAAGAAGGCCCACGAATTGGGCTGGAAGCCGGAGACCTACATCTACTCCGGCGCCACCGACACCAACTTCGTCCTCGCTCCGGCCGGTCTCGACGCCGCCGAGGGCGTGCACTCGTTCTACTGGATCTACGACGTCAGCAGCACCGACCACGACCAGCGGCCGGGCGTGCAGGAATGGCGCGCATTCGCCGATCGGCACGCCGGAGCCTTCAAGGCCACCGACACCATCGCCGCGACCGGATACAACACCGCGCAGCTGCTGGTCGCCGCGCTCCAGCAGATGAACGGGTGCACCCGCGCCGATCTGCTCGATGCCGTCCGGAACCTGCACGCGGTCACCACCGACCTGTCCATCGACGGTGTCACGTTCGACACGAGCGCGGACTACCCGTACGCCATCACGTCGATGGCGCCGATGACGTTCCGCGACGGCAGCTGGCACTACGACGCTGTGGTCACGCGCAGCGCCGACCGATGAGCGCCCGGGAGCCGGACGTACCTCCGCTGAAGGTCAGCGACGTCCGGTTGCGGTTCGGAGGTGTCATCGCCCTCGACGGGCCGTCGTTCACCATCGAGCCCGGACAGATCGTCGGGCTGATCGGCCCGAACGGTGCCGGGAAGACGACTCTCTTCAACTGCATCAGCAGGCTCTACCAACCGGATTCGGGACGGATCACCTTCGGTGGCACCGACCTGCTCACGCTGTCGGCGGACGCGGTCGCCGACGCCGGCATTGCGCGCACCTTCCAGAACATCGGCCTGTTCCCGACGATCTCGGTGCTCGACAACATCCTCACCGGGGCCTACTCGCGCACCCGGGCGGGCTTCCTCGCCACCGCACTCGGACTGCCGCGCACCCGCAGGGAGGAGGCGGGCGAACGGGACGAGGCCTGGGCCCTGCTCGAGTCGATGAATCTCGCGCACGTCGGCCGCGAACCGGCAGGCAACCTGCCCTACGGAACCCTCAAACGAGTCGAGCTCGCACGGGCACTGATGCAACGACCTCGCCTGCTGATGCTCGACGAACCGGCGAACGGACTGATCCACGAGGAGGTCCTCGAACTCGCCGACACGGTCCGCCGGCTGCGCGACGAGCGAGGATTCTCGGTGCTGCTCGTCGAGCACCACATGGCCATGGTGATGTCGATCTCCGACCGGGTGGTGGTGCTGAACTTCGGGCAGAAGGTCACCGAGGGCGAACCGGCAGAGGTCGCTGCCCACCCGGAGGTCATCGAGGCGTATCTGGGTGGTGCGGCATGAACCTGCTCACCGTCGAAAACCTGCATGCCCGATACGGCCGCGCGGAAGTGCTGCACGGCATCGACTTCCAGGTGCCTGCAGGGGAGGTGACCGTGGTGCTCGGCGCGAACGGCGCCGGCAAGACCACCATCCTCCGATCGATCTGCCAGATGGTCCGCACCAGCGGATGCATCAGACTCGACGGCCGCGACATCACCGGCATGCGCACCGACCGGATCGCCCGACTCGGTGTGGCCCATGTTCCGCAGGGCCGCGGCACATTCGGCACCCTGACGGTGGAGGAGAACCTTCGCGTCGGGGGATTCACGACGTCGGCCGCGAACACCGACCGGGCCATCGAACGCTGGTGCGACTTCTTCCCGCGACTGCGAGAACGCCGCAGCCAGCCCGCGGGCGGGCTCAGCGGCGGCGAACAGCAGATGCTCGCGATCGCCCGCGCGCTGGTGGCCGGGCCGCGCCTGCTGCTGCTCGACGAACCGTCCCTCGGCCTGGCTCCGCGCATCACCCAGGAGGTCTTCCGCGCGCTCGGCCGGATCAGCGAAGAGACGGAGACCACGATTCTCGTGGTCGAACAGAACGCGCACCTCGCCCTCGACATAGGCACGTCCGCGGTTCTCGTCGATGCGGGCCGAGTCGTCGCGCAACGCCCCGCCGCCGGATTGGCGCACGACGAGTCGGTGCGACGCGCCTACCTCGGCTACTGAGCACAGGAGAGTGGTCATGGATGTATTTCTCCAACAATTGGTGGACGGGCTCATGTGGGGCGCCCTGTACGGCGCGTTCGCGCTGAGCATCGTCCTGGTCTACCGCGCGTCGGGAATCGTGAATTTCGCGCAGGGCGAGATGGCGATGTTCTCGGCGTTCTTCGCCTGGCAGTTCCACGAATGGGGTGCGCCGCTGTACCTCGCAATCCTCGGCGCGATGGCGGTCGCCTTCGTCGGCGGGGCCGCCGCCGAACGGGTCTTGATCCGGCCGCTGGCATCGTCGCCGAACCACATGCCGCTGGTCATCATCACCCTCGGCCTGATGCTGGTGCTCAACAGCGCTGCCGGCTGGATCTGGGGCGTGCAGAGCAAGGAGTTCCCGGCGATCGTCTCCGGGCCGGTGGTCACGCTCGGTCCTGTTGCGGTCTCCCAGCAGTCGCTCGTCATCGTCGCCGCCGTCGTCGTGGTCGCGGCGCTGCTGTTCGTCCTGTTCCAACGAACGAAGGTCGGGCTGGCGATGCGGGCGGCGGCAGACAACCCGGACTCGGCGCAACTGATCGGCGTGCCCGTCGGCCGGATGCTCATGATCGGCTGGGGCCTCGCCGCGACCATCGGGGCCCTCGCCGCCTCCCTCGCGGCACCGCAGCTGTTCCTGCAACCGAACATGCTCGTCGCCTCGCTGATCTACGCGTTCGCCGGCGCCGTTCTGGGCGGCCTCGACAGCCCGGTCGGTGCACTCGTCGGCGGGTTGTGCGTGGGTGTCGCGGAAAACCTTGCCGGCACCTACATCTCCTGGATCGGCCACGACTTCAAACAGGCCGTGGCATTGGCCCTGATCCTCGGTGTGTTGCTCCTCAAACCCGAGGGTCTGTTCGGTGCACGGAAGGTGGCCCGAGTATGAGAATCGTCGAACTGTTTCGCCGTCCCCGCGCCGAACTCGATCCACCACGGTGGCTGGCGAGATCGACGGTCGCGGTCGTGATCCTCGTGTCGGCGGTGGCTCCGTTGGTGTCGGCTCCGTACGTCAACTTCGACCGATCCATGGTGCTGGTGTACGTGGTGGTCGGGCTGGGACTGAACCTGCTGACCGGCAACACCGGTCAGATTTCTCTCGGCCACGGCTTCTTCTTCGCCGTCGGTGCTTATCTGAGCGCGGTGCTGGTCGAGAATCACGGCGTCCCGTACCTGCTACTCCTTCCCGTCGCGTTCGGTGTCTGCTACGTGATCGGATACCTGTTCGGCCTGCCCGCACTGCGGCTCCACGGACTCCAGTTGGCGCTCGCCACCCTGGGGCTGGCACTGATCACCCCGGCGGTGATCAAACGGTTCGAACACGTCACCGACGGGCAGGCGGGAATCAACATCGCCGGCGCCGAACCGCCGGCATTCAGCGGACTCGAACGCGACCAGTGGGTGTACTACCTGTGCCTGGTGGTGGCAGTGATCGCCTACTTCGTCGTGCGCCGACTCTCCACCGGCCGGATCGGCCGATCACTGATCGGGATCCGGGACTACGAAGCGGTCGCCACCACGCTCGGCGTCCCGGCCACCCGAACGAAGACCACCGTGTTCGCGCTCAGCGCGGCCTTCGCCGGTGTCGGCGGCGTGCTCTACAGCTTCGTGGTCCAGTACGTCGGCCCCGAGGCGTTCGGGCTGCCCTTGGCGATCGCGTTCATCACCCTGATCGTCATCGGTGGCCTCGGCACGGTCCCGGGTGTGGTGTTCGGGGCGTTCTTCGTGCAGTACGTGCCGCAGTGGACGGCGGAGATCAACCAGTCGGCGGCGGGCATCACGTACGGTGCGGCGTTGATCGTCTTCATCTTCGTGATCCCGTACGGGCTGATCAGCGTGATCCGGTGGGTGTTGGGGCCGCTGGTGAGCAAGATCCCCGGCACTCGCCCATACACACGGGCCGCGGCTTCGGCCGACGAGGATCCGCGGGAGCTCGTCGTCTCCCACTGACGATCCGTGGTGGCTCGGAACAGGAAGTGCCCGGCGGACGAATCCGCCGGGCACTTCCTGGTTTTCGCGGTTACCGGTTGATGTGCCGGGGGTTGGCCACCCGCAGCCGCGCCAGAACGGCGATCGAGATCGCCCGTCGTACGCCGTCGTCGAGGTAGTCGAGCGCCCCCTCGCGGATGCGGGCGGCAAGCTCGGTCTCGGAGGCGCATCCGAGCGCATCGAGGGTGCCGTCGAGCAGCGAATCGGCGCCGTTCCCGGCATCGAGTTCGCGCCCCGCGGTGCGCAACAGGTTGACACAGATCCGCAGGAGATACCGCTCCCGCTCGTGCGTTCCGCCCAGGGCCGGTCCGAGGTCGTCGGTCAGGGTGCCGGCCACAAGGTCGAGGATCTCCGGGACGCTCGGCCGGTCGTGCACCGTGCGCCCGGGCGGCGCCGGCGGGGGAGCGGGTGCGTCGTCGAGCAGCCCGAGGACGTCGAGCAGGTCGTATTCGGATTCGCACACCCGCCGTCCGATCGCCGCCAGCTCGAGAGACCGCTCGGCCCCGCCGAGGTGACGTTCGGCCTGAAACCTGCTCAACACCAACCATCTCGCGGTCCCGAACGTTTCCCACCAGTGTAGTTCGGACACGGTCGGCCTCGTTCCTGTGGCCTTCTCGTAGCCGTCGAGCAACTGGTCGCGGGTGCCGATACCGGCGACCGGCGCGGCCGCGCCGAACCGCCACGCCCGCACGCACAGCCAGCCGAGGTCCTCGACGGGATTACCGAGGTGGGCGAGTTCCCAATCGAGCACTCCGCGGATGCCGGTTCCGTCGACGAGAAGGTTTCCGATCCGGAAGTCGCCGTGTACCAATGCGTTCGGCCGAGGCGGCGGACGGTGATCGCGCAGCCATCGCAGGCCCACCTCCACCGCGGGGCGTGGTTCGCCGAGGTCGCGATAGGTGGCCTCCAGTGCGTCCACCGGGTCGGTGGCGTCGAGCACGGCGAGAGATTCCAGGGGAGTGCGGTGGATCAGGCCGAGGACGTAACCCATGTCCTCGGCCAGACGGCCGCGGACCTCGTCGAAGGCCGGGTCCCGCTGCAGTTTCCGTGGGAGCGCTTCGCCCTCCACCTTGTTCATGATCAGGTACGGGGCGTCGATGCCGGGTGCGGTGTCCCCGGAGGCGAGGACGGTGGGCACCGGGACTCCCGCGGCGGCGGTGGCGCGCAGGCACGCCACCTCCGCGCGCATCCGGGCCGCGTCGCCGTGGCCGGGCGGGTCGCGTCGCAGCACCACGGGCAGGGGCCGCCCGTCCGGGCCCTCGGCGTCGGCGGCCCACACCTGCCGGCTGGCGCCGCCGGTCAGCTGCCTGGGTTCCCCGACCGTGGTGTCGGTGCCGTAGGCGGCGGCCAGGACGGCGCGGATGCCGTCCGCGACGGTGGCGGGAGTGTCGGTCATCGCCATGGGGCGGCCTCGGGATCGCGCAGCAACCGGCGAGCGGTCGACATGCGGTGCACTTCGTCGGGGCCGTCGTAGATGCGGGCGTACCGCGCCTGCCGGTACATCCGTTCGAGTGGGGTATCGGCGGTCAGGCCGAGTGCCCCGTGGATCTGGATGGCCCGGTCCACGACGTCGTGGAGCATGCGGGCGCCCCAGAATTTCACCAGCCCGATGCGCACCCGGGCGTCCTCCCCGGCGTCCATCGCGCGGGCGGCATCGAGCGTCATGAGCCGGGCGGCGTGGATCTGGGCGGCGGATTCGGCGATGTAACGGTGCACTTCGCCCTTCTCCGCCAGCAGTGAGCCGTGGGTGTAGCGGGTGTTCGCGCGGGCACACATCAACTCGTATGCGCGCTGAGCCTGCCCGAGCCACCGCATGCAATGAAATATCCGGCCGGGTCCGAGGCGGTCCTGGGCCACCGCGAAGCCCTTGCCGCGTTCGCCGAGCAGATTGGCGGAGGGGACGCGCACATCGGTGAGCCGGACCTCGTAATGATCACTCGGGTCGTGGCCCATCGTCGGGATCGACCGGACGATCTCGAATCCGGGGGTGTCGGTCGGCACGATGATCGCGCTGATGCGCTCGTGCCGCGGGGCCGTGTCGGATTCGGTCCGGGCGAAGACCGAGCAGTAGCCCGCGTCCCGGACTCCTGTGGTGAACCACTTGTGCCCGTTGATGATCCACTCGTCGCCGTCGAGTTCGGCGCGTGTCTCGATGAGGGTGGGATCGGATCCGGCCGCGTCCGGCTCGGTCAAGCCGACGGACGGCAGGAACTCCCCGGCGACGAGCGGGGGAATCCACCGCTGCCGCTGCTCGGGAGTGCCGTGTTTGTGCAGCATCAGGGTGTCCTGCATGGACACCGAGCCGACGGCCAACTGGCCGAACTCCGAGCGTCCGATGATCTCGTTGAGGTGGACGAAATCGAGGAACGGGACACCGCCACCGCCGAGTTCGGCGGGATGGCCGAGCGCCCACAAGCCGAGTTCCTTGGCTTTCTCACGCAATTCGGCGATGGCCTCGTGTGCGGGGCCGTCCTCGTTCACCAGGGTGGGTTCGGCGGGGATGACGGAGTCGTCGATGAACGAATGCATCCGTGTGCACAGTTCGGAGAGCGGGATGTCGGGACGGGTCATGTCAGCGCTCCCCTCGGTGGCCGGCCGGCGTGCGCAACGGCAGGGTGGCGGCGGAGTCGACGTACTCGTCGATGCGGGCGATCCGGCCGTCGTCGACGCGCACGAACAGGCACGCCGGCACCTCCAGCGGTCCGTGGCCGGGCAGCGTCGCACGCAGGACGTGCTGCTGGGCGAAGCCGTGCGGCAACTCGTGGCGTCGGATGTCCTCGTAGCGCAGGTCCTCGAGGGTGCGCGAGAGCCAGCGCAGGACCCGTAGGTTCTCGGTGACCGTCTGCTCCTGCCCGTCGTCGTTGTGCCAGATGAGCGCGTCCGGTGCGTACAGTTCGGTCAATGTCGCCTCGTCGCCGCGGCTGACGGCGGCGAAGAAGCGATCGGCCAGGTCGTTCATGGGAAAATGTGTCTCCTCCGTGCGGTGATGCCGTCGAGATGGATCACAGGGTGGTCAATCGGCGGCAGTCGCCGGCACCGGCCGGCCGCCGGCCCTGAGCAGCCCACTGCCCAGGGGTGTGTCGAGCAGTTTCCCGGCCAGCCGGGCGGCCGAGAGGGTCGCGTCGAGGTCGATGCCGGTGGTGATGCCGCCGTCCTCGAACATGTAGACCAGTTCCTCGGTGGCGATGTTGCCGCTCGCGCCCGGCGCGAAGGGGCAACCACCGAGCCCCCCGACGGACGCGTCGAACTGGCGGATGCCCGAGATGTAGGCCGCCCACGCGTTCGCCAGGCCCTGGCCACGAGTGTCGTGCAGGTGCAGGCCGACGTCCACGCCCGGGGCGGCGGCGCGCACCCGCGCGAGGACATCGGTGGTGCGGACCGGAGTCGCCGTGCCGATGGTGTCGGCGACGGACAGCGCATCCGCACCCGACAGAAGCGCACGCCGCGCGATGTCGGCCACGCGGTCCGGTGGGGTGGGTCCGTCGAACGGGCAGTCGAAGGCGATGGCGACGATCACTTCGAGTGTGCCGCCGGCCTCGTGGACCAGTTCGGCGACGGGGGTGATCAGCGCGATCGACTCCTCGCTGCTCCGCCCCACGTTGGCCAGGCTGTGCCCGTCGGAGGCGGATACGACGTACTCGAGGCGGGTCACGCCCGCCGTGAGTGCCCGCCTCACCCCGCCGAGCCCGGCAACCAGCGCCGAGAAGGTCACGTGTGGCCAGCGCCCGAGTTGGGCGGCGACGGCCTCGGCGTCCGCCAGCGCCGGGACGGCGCGCGGGGAGACGAACGAGGTGACCTCGATGCGCCGGACACCGGTCGCGGCGAGCGCGTCGATCAGCTCCAGCTTGGCTGCGGTGGGAATGGGCTGCTCGATCTGCAGTCCGTCGCGGGGGCCGACCTCCCGGATGTCGACCTCCGGTGAACCGGCGGTCACGAGATCGTGCCCTGCTCGCGCAGTGCGGCGAGGCGGTCGGCGTCGTAGCCGAGGATTTCGGTGAGCACCTCGTCGGTGTGGGTGCCCGGGCGGCTGGGCCCGCCCCACCGGACCCCGCCCGCGGTCTCGCTGAGTTTCGGGATCACGCCGACGCCCTTCACCGGCTCCGGATCGAAGCCGGCGTCGCCGGGTCCGACGGAGGGGTCGACGTGGTCGACGAAGATCTCACGGGCATTGAACTGGGGATCGGCCATCACTTCGGCGACGGTGTTGACCGGGCCCGTGACCACCTCGAACTTGGTCAGCAGTTCGATCAACTCCGCCGCGGGGAAGCCGCCTGCCCACTCCGCGATCAGGGTGTCGAGCTCGTCCTGGTGATCCCCGCGCGCGGTGTGGGTGGCGTAGCGCGGATCGGCGGCGAGGTCGGGGCGCCCCATCGCGGCGGACAATCGGGCGAACAGCGTGTCCTGATTGGCCGCGATGATCACCCACAGTCCGTCCTGCGTTCGATACAGATTGGACGGTGCGACGCGGTCGAGGCGGGTGCCGGAGGGCTGCCGGACGTGACCGGTCTTGTGGTAGTCGGGAACGGTGGACTCCTGAATGGCGAGTGCCGCCTCGGTGAGCGCGGCATCGACGACCTGTCCCCGTCCGGTGCGCTCGCGTGCGATCAGAGCGGCAAGTACACCTTGGAAGGCGAACATGCCGGCCAGGCTGTCACCGAGCGAGAGCGCGATCCGCGGGGGCGCCTGGCCGGGAAATCCGTTGAGGTGCCGCAAGCCGCTGATGCCCTCGGCCACCGACGCGTAACCGGGACGCGCGGCGTACGGACCGGTCTGGCCGTATCCGGAGACCCTGGCCAGAACCAGCCGGGGGGAGATCGCCCGGAGGACGTCGTAGCCCACACCCCAGCGCTCGAGGGTGCCGGGCCGGAAGCTCTCGACCACGACGTCGGCGGAGGCGACGAGGTCGAGGAAGATCCGCCGGCCGGCGTCGGTGCGCAGGTCGAGGTTCACGCACCGCTTGTTGCGGGCGTGCACGGACCAGAAGTATTGGTGCCCGCCCTCGGCCTGACCCCAGTCCCGGAGTGGGTCCGGACGATCGGGGGCCTCGATCTTGATGACGTCGGCGCCCATGTCGCCGAGGAGGCGCCCGCAGTACGGGCCTGCGATCAGGGTGCCCAACTCGAGGACCCGGAGGCCGTCGAGTGCTCCCTGCGGTGTGTCGGTGTCAGAGGACGCGAACTGCGTGTGCGTTGTCATTGTGCGTGCCTTCGGAGAGTCGGATCGACGGCCGAGGCGACGAGAGCGATCGGCCGGCCGTCGACCAGTCGATGGTCAGAGGTGGGTGGACCGCACCGTCGCGGTCGTGGCCGGCGCGGTTTCCGATGGGGGAGAGCTGGTTCGGCGCTCAGGTCCGGTCGAGTCCGAGCGCGCCGAGGCACATCTGGTCGAGGGTGTCGAGCAGGGCCGCCTCGTCGGCATCGTCACCCTGGATCAACCACAGGTACAGGGTGTGGTCGACCATGGCGGCCATCGCGCGGGCCGCCAGCACCGGGTCGAGCGTGGCGGTGACCAGTCCGTCCTGCTGCCAGCGTGCGATCGCGCGGGACGTCCGGTCGATCAACTGACGGCGGTGTTCTTGACGAAGTTCGCGGAACTCGTCGTTGAACGTCGCGACCTGCTCGACGATCGCCATCAGCGGGGCGTTCCGGCGGTAGGACTGATAGTACGAGCGGTTCGACGCGACCAGTTTCTCCGCCGGAGACAGGTCGCCGTCAGTCGGGTCCCGACGGTGCATGTCCTCGAATAACCGGGTGCTCAGCTCCCGGAACACTTCTTCCTTCGATTCGAAGTAGCGGTAGAAGGTGCCGTAGGAGACGTTCGCCTCCTGGGCGATGTGTTCGACCCGGGTATCGAGGAATCCGACCGTCTCGAACACCTTCCTGGCGGCGTCGAGCAGTGCGTCGCGTGTCTTGCGGCCACGCGCGGTCAGGGTGTCGACCGTAGCCGGCGTGGACGGGGTATTGACAGATGACTTGCTCACGGACAAACTCTCCCAATAGATGACATGACTGTCAAGTCATTTTTGTTCGCTTCTCGCGACGACTTCACCACATCGGAAGGACCGCCATGAGCAATCCGAACTCCAAGTACGAACTTCGGGGTATCAACCACCTTGCGCTCGTCTGCTCGGACATGCAACGCACCATCGATTTCTACTCGGGCGTCCTGGGCATGCCCCTGATCAAGACCATCGAGCTGCCGGGGGATCTGGGTCAGCACTTCTTCTTCGACTGCGGCAACGGCAACACCATCGCCTTTTTCTGGCTGGCCGATTCCCCCGAGGCCGCGCCAGGTCTGGCCGCCCCCAAGGGACTCCCCGACGAGGGCGAACTCGCGAGTGCCGTCGGGTCGATGAATCACGTCGCGTTCGCGGTGCCCCCGGAACAGTTCGACGAGTACTACACCCGCATGCAGGCCGAGGGGATCAAGGTCAGTCGGGTCCTCAACCACGACGACAGCTCCGCCGGCGTGTCCCGGCACGTGCACCCGGGCACCTTCGTGCGCTCGTTCTACTTCCAGGACCCGGACGGCGTACTGCTCGAATTCGCCTGCTGGACCAGAACCTTCACCGACGCCGACGTCTCCCACGAACCGAAGACCGCCGCCGACCGTCGCGTACCCACCGCATCCTGATCGCCACCGCATCCTGATCGCCACCGTCCGAGAGGAACAGCCGTGCCCCGTCTCCGTGAGGTACCCCGCGCCGAAGTCACCGACGAGAAGATCCTCTTCTTCTACGACCGACTGTTCGGGCCCGACAAGGATCCCGCCGTCGATCACGGCACCATCCACGCCACCCCCGGCGACTGGTGGACCGTGTTCGCCCAGTCACCGGATGTGTTCCGGCACGCCGTCCGCGGGTTCTCGCTCTACCGCAACGTCACCCTGGACCCCCTGTTGCGTGAACTGGGGCAGGCCAGGGCCGGGTACGCACGCGGAAGCCAGTTCGTCTTCTCCCAGCACTGCAAGCAGATGCGCTCCCTCGGGGCGCCGGAGGACAAAATCGCGGCCCTTCCGCACTGGCAGGTCAGCGACTGCTTCTCCGCACTCGAGCGGGCGGTCCTGGCCTACACCGACGGTCTCGTCTACGACGGCGGCCGGGTGCCGGACGAGGTGTTCGCGGTCCTGAAAGCCCACCTGACGGATCCCGAAATTCTGCAGCTGACCTACATCACCACCCTCTACGACATGCACGCCACCATGTGCCGGGCCCTTCGCCTCGAATTCGACGACCGGCCGGAGCTGATCGCCGAGGTCGAGATCCCCGCCGGCGTCGAGGTTCGCGACCTTTCGGCCGACCTGTCCGGAGAATGACGATTCGCGCGGCCCCCGGTCGCCGCGCCTGCCGGCGCCGGCTGCTGCGTTTGCGCACCGAATGGTCAGACGCGCACGCAATTGTGTGTGCGTCTGACCAAAACCTGTGAGGATGTG
>JBCEBZ010000035.1:20652-28500 GCA_039206675.1 Rhodococcus sp. (in: high G+C Gram-positive bacteria)
AGTGCGCCCGGTGAGGATCACGTCGGCACCCTCCGTCCGGGCGCGTCGCGCTGTCTCGAGCCCTATGCCTGCACTGCCGCCGATGAGGATGACGGTCTGCCCGTCGAGCTCCGGTTCGCGCTGGATGGAGACTGGTGTGGTTCCTCTGGTCACGATTTCTCCGATCGGGAGCGTCGGCCGCCGACCGCCGGGATTCGTACGCGTGGAGATCTCACGCCGACCGACGGTGTCGGCGCGGTCGGGGAGAGCAGGTCGCGGTCACGGTCGAATTTGTGTCGCGAGGTGAGGGTGGTGGCGTCCCTGCAAACTGTCCATTCGCTGTGACGGACGACGGTGGTGCCCGGAAGACTGCCCCCGGAGCCCTTCCCACTCGGGGAACGTGACCGGCCTGCGACTCGTGAGGTGACCGGTGTTGCTGGTGAGATCGATCAGGCACCGGGCAGCGCCCTGCACGGAGAGGTGGTGCCGGCGCGCCACGTCGAGGAGTTCGTCGAAAGCCTGGGCATCGCTGTAGCCGCGCCTGGTGATCAGGACCGCCTTCGCGGTGGTCACGAGTTCACGGTCCGACGGCCCCCGTCGCCGGTCGAGGAAGCTCCGGCTGGACCGCACGGGGTTCGAGATCTCTGAATTCAACATGTGGCATCACCTCGATAGGACATTCCCCGGGGCGCGGACTCGTAAACGGATACGGACGCAACTAGACGGACGTGGCATCCGACGTACTCGACAGGTCTGCCTCCAGCGAACCGCAGCAACACCAGATTCGACAGCGGGCCTCGGTGACAACCGAGAAGGAGCGATGTAGGATAACGAAAATCGTTTTCAATTGGAGGTGTCTTGAAAGTTCGTGCATCGCTCAAGTCTGTGAAGAACCAACCCGGCTCCCAGGTCGTTCGCCGACGCGGACGGGTCTATGTGATCAACAAGCAGAATCCGCGCTTCAAAGCTCGCCAGGGCTGACACGAAGGCCCGCGCATCCGCATGGCCGACGCACTGCGGCCGCGACACCCGCAGCGGTCAGCGCCGGCGCCGCGATCCTGTTCCCGCCAAAAGTACGGAATAACAGGCACATTCCCCGCCGGGCCCTCGAACCAGTTGAAAGCTCGACCCCAGGGACGGCTGTCGCCATCCCTGATAATCAACTCTTGGAAAGGATTTCGTCATGGCAGTACCTAAACGCCGAATGTCCCGCTCGAACACTCGCTCCCGGCGCGCCCAGTGGGCTGCGTCCGTCCCTGCTCTCGTCCCGGTGACCGTGGCAGGCGTTACCCACCGAATTCCGCGGCGCCTGGTGAAGGCGGTGCAGTCGGGTCTGCTCGACCCTCGCGACCTCTGATCGAGAGCAAGGGCGGCCTCGGCTGCAGTCGAGGCCGCCTGACACCCTGCGCTGCCGTTGTCGTTGCCCCGCTGGTCACTTCGCTGTGAACTGTGCAATGACCGCAGACTTCGTGACAGGCAACACCTTCACGCCGACCGCGAACTCATCCTCTAGGTCGTAAAGTTCGTGCAGATCAGAGTGTGTCGCGGATCAATCGGCAGCTGTTCCCGACCACTACCGACGAGGCGTTGTGCGTCCGGTCACGCTTCGCCGCGGAGGCTGATCAGTCCGACGAGTCCTCGCATTCCTCGTGCGGGGAATGGCGATCGGCAATGTTCCCCTTCGGGATGCGCACCGTCCTCGCCCTCGCCGGCGACCGCCTCGTGGCCACCCATTACGGCTTCTGCAACGCCGTCGCCGGAGTGCTGCTCGGAACCCTCGCCACCGCTACGGGCCGGCGGACCTGCGCGCCACCTCATGGCCCCGGACACCGGGACGACCCGAGGTGCACTGTGAACTGATCGTCGGCCGATCGTTCACTTGAGCCAATCTTAAAGAACCTCGTAGTTCAGGTTGGTTGTTCGCCATTCCGGCACTGTGCACACTCAGCTGGTCACAGTTGTGACGAGTGCCGAGACGCGGAAGGAAGAACGTGATGAGCGCCCATGGCCCCCTGTTCTCCTCCGCTGCGTTCCACTGTTGTCGCTGATCCGGTGACCGGGCGCCTGCGGGCACCCGATTCGGAGTTCGTACCTCCGATCCGCTGATCGTCCCGTCCACCCGACCGTTGTCGGCGTGGATTCGGCGCCACGCGCGTGTCTCGTCCACCTTCCCTTCGTCCATGCCTCGAGGAGTTCCGTCAGATGACCCGAAGATTCGTCGGCAGAGCAACAGCCCTGATTGCGGCTACGGCCGCCGCAGCACTGGTGCTCACCGGTTGCGCCGCCTCCCACTCGGTGGCGTCCTCGAACGTCGGCGGGGATCCGGTTCCCGGCGGGACCCTTCGGTTCGCCGTCCTGGACGCGCCCGCGAACCTCGATCCGCATTCCGGCAGCTCGTACCCGGAGTCGCTGATCACGAGCAACATCAGCGACAAGCTCGTCTATCAGAATCCCGAGTCGGGTGCCCTCGAACCCTGGCTGGCGACGTCGTGGGATGTCAACGAGACCCTGACGCAATTCACGTTCCACCTGCGTAATGACGTCACATTCAGCGACGGCACACCGTTGACAGCGGACTCCGTGAAGGAGAATTTCGACCTCCTCGGTTTCGGCAACAAGGAGCTCGGTGTCGTCCCGGTATCCGCGTACTGGGGTGGGTACCTCGGAACGGAGGTGATCGATCCGAGCACCGTGAAGGTCACCCTCGACAAGCCGAGTGCGGGTTTCCTCCAGGGTCTTTCGATGTACTTTGCCGGGATCCTCGGGCACTCGACGCTGCAGCTGCGGAAAGAGGACCGCGCGCTCCCGCAGAACATCGTGGCCACCGGACCGTTCGTCGTGACCGAACACGTGTACCAGGAGAAGACCGTTCTGCGGAAGCGTGAGGGATACAACTGGGCGCCGGCCGGTCGAGGACACAATGGCGACGCGTACCTCGACGCCGTGGAAGTGCTCGTCATCCCCGAGGCCGGGGTCCGGACGGGGGCGTTGCGCTCCGGTGAGGTGGACGCGATTCTGGACGTCAACACGACGGACGAGGCGCCGTTGCGCGCCGAGGGCTACGAGATCGTTCCCCAGCTGATCCCGGGCCGCGATATCGCATTCGATTTCAAGACCGATCTGTTCCCGACCAACGAGCGTGCCGTGCGCGAGGCCGTCAAACTCGGATGGAGCCGGGACGCACTGGCGAAGACGGTGCTGACCGACAGCTACCGGCCGTCGTCCTCGGTGGTCTCGGAGCGCGTGCCGGGGTATGCGGATTTCAGCGATCAATTGGTCGAGGACCAGGACGAGGCGAGACGGATCCTGGATCAGGCCGGCTGGAAGGAAGGCCCGGATGGTATTCGCGTCAACGCCGACGGCAAGCCGCTCACGCTGAGCCTGCTGGCCATCAACAACCTGGTGATCAACAAGCCTGCGTTCGAACTCATCCAGCAGGATCTGCGTGACGTCGGAGTGGACCTGCAGTTGCAGGTCCTTCCCATTCCCGATTACCAGGCGGCGAGCAAGTTGCAGGGCAAATGGAACGTCCAGGTGTTCAACACCAGCCGATCGGATGTGGCGGTGCTCGAGCAGACCTACTCGCCGTTGTTCACGAACGGGGCCAACATTACGTCCGACAACCCCGTCCGGCAGAAGGCGATCGACACGTTCCGCGCCGTGAACGAGACACTCGATCCGGCCAAGCGTGCCGCCGCTGCCGCCGCGGCGCAGGACTTCGTCCTCAACGAGGAGGTCCTCAGCGTGCCGGTCTACAACCCGGCTCAGGTGACCGCGGCCAACCCGAAGGTCCACAACGTGGGCTACGAGGCGCAGTCGCGAAACGTGTTCTACGACACTTGGATAGAGCAGGGCTGAAAGATGGGACGATACATCCTCGCCAAACTGGGTCAGTCCCTGTTCGTCGTGTGGGCGGCGTACTCGCTCACCTTCGTCCTGCTGTACGTCCTTCCGTACGACACTGTCGACCTCATGTTCGACCCGAGCGAGGCGGAACTGGTCAGTGACGCCGACAAGGAGGCGGCGCGCGCGCACTACGGGCTCGATCAGCCGGTGGTCGTGCAGTACGCCACGCGACTGTTCGGAGCGTTGCACGGGGACTTCGGGCATTCGGTGCGCACGGGGGAGAACGTGTGGTCGATGATCTTTGCGGTGCTGCCGCAGACGGCGATCCTGGCCGGTAGTGCACTGCTGCTCGCGGTGATCGTGGCGTTCGGAATTGCGCTGTCGGCGGCGTACACCCGCAGTTCGTGGCTGTCGCAGGCCATCGCGTCCCTCCCCGCCGCGGGTGTGTCGGTACCGGTGTTCCTGGTGGGGCTCGCGATCCTGCAGGTTTTCTCATTCCAGCTGCGGTGGTTCCCTCCCATCGGAAACGACGGCTTCGCCTCTCTCGTGCTGCCCGCCGTCACGCTGGCGATACCGGTGTCGGCGCCCATCGCGCAGCTGCTGCTGAAGAACATCGAGCTCGGGTTGAACGCGCCCTACGTCACGGTGTCGGTGGCGAAGGGCGCCAGCCGGTTGTGGGTTCTGGTGCGCGACGTTCTCGCGAACGCGAGCCTGCCCGCACTGACGATTGCCGGACTCACCCTCGGCAACCTGCTGGCGGGTGCCGTGATCGTCGAGACCGTCTACTCGCGGTCCGGTCTCGGCCGGCTGACCGAGACCGCGGTCCGCACGCAGGATGTGATGCTCGTGCAGGCGGTCGTGGTGTTCGCGGCCATCGTCTTCGTGGTCGTCAACTTCGTCGTCGACATCGTCTATCCACTGCTCGACCCGCGGCTGCGGACGCGGGTCCTGGCCGGCGCCCCGGCGGGTAAGGAGGCATCGCAGTGACCACGTTCGATTTCCGCTCCTCGGCCGGATCCACCGCCGACACCGCCGGCGACCGGTTCCTGCGCATCGTGCGGCTCGCGTCGACCGCACCGGGCCTGGTCCTGTCCTGGCTGGTGATCGTCACTGTCGTTCTGTGGGCGGTGGTTCCCGGCTGGTTCACGTCGTTCAGTCCGTACGACGGCGATGTCGACGCCAGCTTCAGTCCACCCGGTCCCGACCACCTGTTCGGCACCGATCGCCTCGGCCGGGATCTGCTCGCCCGTGTGATCTTCGGGGCGTCCACGACGCTCAGCGCGACGTTGCTCGCGGTGCTGGTGGGATTCGTCGTCGGTTCGGTCGTCGGACTGCTCAGTGGGTTCGTCGGCGGTCGTACCGATGCGATCGTCATGCGCTTCGTCGATGTGCTGCTGGCGATTCCCGCGCTCCTGCTCGCCATGACGGTGGTGACGGCCCTCGGGTACGGAACCTTCAATGTCGCTTTGGCCGTGGGAATCTCCGCAGTGGCAGCATTTGCCCGCGTGATGCGCTCCGAGGTGCTCAAGGTCGCCCGGAGCGACTACGTGGAGGCGGCCTACGGATCGGGAGCCGGCTTCGGCCGGGTCGTGCTCCGGCACGTGCTGCCGAACTCCGTCACCGCCGTGTTGTCGCTGGCTGCGCTCGAATGCGGTTCGGCCATCCTGGCCGTGGCGGCGCTGGGGTTCCTCGGTTACGGGGCTCCGCCGCCGGAACCCGAATGGGGCCTCGCCGTGTCGGAGGGACGCGACTACCTCGCCACCTATCCCTGGATCTCGATCCTGCCCGGCGTCCTGATCGCCGTGGTCGTGCTCGCCACCAACCGCATCGGCAAATCGCTAGGAGATCAGAGATGAGCAACCTCGAACAGGGTGACGGTCCGCTGCTGCGGGTAGAGGATCTGCGGGTCAGCTACCGTTCCGCCCGAGGGGCGGGAGTGCCGGCCGTCGAGGGTGTGGGACTGAGCGTTCATCCGGGTGAGTTCGTCGCCGTCGTCGGTGAATCGGGCTCGGGCAAGAGCACCACCATCCATGCCGCGTTGCGGCTCCTGCCGTCGTCGGCGTCCATCGACTCCGGCACGATCCACCTGGGTGGGCGTGATGTGACCCGCTGGAAGGACCGGCAGCTGGCTCAGCTGCGCGGTCCGTTCGTCGGGTTCGTGCCACAGGATCCCGGCACCTCGCTGAACCCGGTGAAAAGAGTCGGGGTTCAGGTTCTCGAGGCGATCCGGCTGCACCGAAAGGTCGAATCGGGTCCGGCACGGGAGCTGGCGCTCGAAAAACTGCGCCTCGCCGGACTGCACCGCGTAGAACGGATCTACTCGCAGTTCCCGCACGAGCTGTCCGGCGGGATGAAGCAGCGAGTCCTCATCGCGATCGCCCTCGCGAGTGATCCGGCACTGCTGGTGGCGGACGAGCCCACGTCGGCGCTCGACGTGACGGTCCAGAAGGTGATCCTCGATCATCTCGCTGCTCTCCGTGACACCCTCGGGCTCGGCGTCCTGCTCGTCACCCACGACCTCGGCGTGGCGTTCGACCGGGCGGACCGCGTGGTGGTCATGCGGGAGGGGCGGATCGTCGAACAGGGCGAGACACGGGAACTGGTCGAGAATCCGGGGCAGGAATACACCCGGTCGCTGATCGCCGCGGCGCCGTCGTTCCGCAGCGCCCGCCTCGGACCGTCACCGCTCGCGCTCGCGGCGCGTGCCATTGACGACACCGTGGCCGCCGGCCCCGTGCTGGAACTGCGCAACGTGACCCGGCGGTTCACCGTGGGGTCGGGCTCGAAGCCCTCCCAGTTCGTCGCCGTCGACGGTGCCAGCGTGGACGTGATCGCCGGTTCGACCCACGCCGTCGTCGGCGAGTCGGGAGCGGGCAAATCCACGCTCGCGCGGATCGCGGTCGGGCTCAGCCGACCGGACGCCGGTGAGGTTCTGCTCGACGGAGAGAGGATCGACGGACTGTCCCACCGCCGGTTGCGCCCGGTGCGGCGCAGGATCCAGCTGGTACGCCAGAACCCGTACTCGTCACTCGATCCCAAGCTCAGCATCGAGCAGATCATCGCGGAACCGCTGGCTGCGTTCAAGATTCGGACGAATCGGACCGAACGTCGCAAGCGGGTGGTCGAATTGCTCGACGCGGTGGCGCTCGACGGCACGTTTCTGCGGCGCAAGCCCGTCGAATTGTCGGGTGGGCAACGGCAGCGTGTCGCGATCGCGAGGGCACTCGCCGCCGACCCGAGAATCGTCGTGCTCGACGAGGCGGTGTCGGCCCTCGACGTCTCGGTTCAATCGCAGATCCTGCAGCTCCTCGTCGACGTGCAGGCCGAGTTCGGGCTGACCTACCTGTTCATCACCCACGACCTCGGCGTGGTGCGGTTGATCGCCGACGACGTCACCGTGATGCGTGGCGGGCGAGTGGTGGAATCGGGGCGTGTCGACGACGTCTTCACTGCGCCGCGCGAGACCTACACCCGCAACCTGCTGCACGCCGTACCCGGCGAGAATCACCTTCTCGCCGCTGCGCTCTGACACCCGACCGCACACCGCGGATCTGACATCCGACCACCCATCGAGAAGGAGTTCACATGACCGACAACACCAGCCAGCTCACCCCCGCCCTCGTCACCCCGCTGCTCGCGGCCGCTGCCGTCAAGGGCGGCGCCGTGCTCGTGGACGTGCGCAGCGACAAGGGGCGCGGCGAGAACGGCGAGGTCCCAGGTGCGATCGTTGCCGACCGCGATGCGCTCGACGAACAGTTCGGACTCGACTCACCCACGAAGCACGCCGAGATCATCTCGCTCGACCAGCCGATCGTCGTCGTGTGTGGATCCGTCGCGGGGTCCGGCCCGGTGGCGGAGGGATTGCTCGAGCGGGGATTCCGCAACGTAGTGCACGTCGACGGCGGGTTCGCCGCGTGGAAGGCCGCAGGGCTGCCCGCGAACGAGCCTGCACGGGCACACGGCGACGAGACGCGGATTTAGCGGATCTACACGAAGCGTCAAGGCCGATTGTGTTGATCGGCA
>JBCEBZ010000036.1:0-3155 GCA_039206675.1 Rhodococcus sp. (in: high G+C Gram-positive bacteria)
CCACGCTATCAGCCCCAGGCCGGCGGGGGCGAATGCGGCCGCGGCGACCCCGCCGAGCGACCGCCAGATCACGAGCACGGGCAGCGACAGCGCGAGCGCCGCGCCGAGGGAACAGACCGCGGTTCCCAGCAGGGCGGCGCAGTACACGCGTCTGCGACCGAACCGGTCCCCGATCCACCCGGCCAGCGGCATCGTCGTCGCGAAGGTGAGGAGGAACCCGACGACGACGAAGATGCCGCCACCGAGTCCGGCGTCGAAGTCCGTGAGGATCGCGTTCAGTGGCACGTTGACGATGTTGTTGCTGACCGTGCCGACGAACGTCCCGGCGAGCAGCGCCGCCAGCGCCGGCGTCGTGCCCGGCCCTCGTTCGTCACTCGCCGTTGCACTCCGGGCCTGACCGATCGCCGTCATAGAGTCCACTTTCGTCCGAGAATGTCGCGCTCCAGCGATGCCAGTTCTCGCCGGAAACCCGTGCTGCACCCACTCTCAACATTAGGTTAGGCACCCCTAATTATGAACACAGGATTCCGCGCAACGGCTTCTGCCGAGCATTCCTTTACTTACGTGTGACAACAAGCAATCCCGCGGAAAAATGTCGGGCACAATGCCCAAATACGCTGGTTGTCGATGTGCACTCTGGACGTTGACCCTGGAAAACGCCCCGCGCACTATCACTGCACTGTGACTAGTGCCACTAGTCTGTACCTATTTCGAAGGGGCGCACTGTGGATGTAAGTCTCACCGCCGCACATTGGGTGTATCTCGGAGGAATCGTCGTCATCCTCGGGACGATGCTCATGCGGAAGAACATCGTCGTCCCCGCCGTCATCGGCACGTTCCTGACCGCCTTCGTGTTCTCCGACAGCCTCGTGACCGGTCTCGCGTCGATCTTCAACGCGAGCCTCGTCGCCGCCCGCGAGCTGTTCAACATCTTCCTCATCATCTCGTTGGTGACGGCCATGCTCGGCGCCCTCCGGCAGATGGGCGCCGACCGGCTGATGGTCGCCCCGTTCCGGCGCGTCATGCGCGGCGGCACCAGCAGCTTCATCGTCCTGGCCGTCGTCACCTACACGATTTCACTGTTCTTCTGGCCCACCCCGGCGGTGCCGTTGATCGGCGCCGTCCTCATCCCCGTCGCCATTCGCGCCGGCCTTCCGCCGATGGCCGTCGGCATGGCGATCGCCATCTGCGGTCAGGGCATGGCGCTGTCCTCGGACTACATCATCAAGGTGGCGCCGGGCCTGTCCGCGAAGTCGGCGGGAGTCGATCCGGACGTCGTCGCGGACCGCGCCCTGGTGATGTCCCTGATCGTCGGCCTCACCGCGCTCCTCATCGCCTACTTCACGCAGCGCAGGCACATGCGCCGCCCCGCACCGGAACTGCTCACCGACTGGGAGTCCCGCGCGGAGAGCGACTTCGGCAAGCCCGGCGGCGACGCGAGCGACCCGCGACCGGCCGAGGCCACGACGACCGCCGGTTCCGGCGCAGCCGCGACCGGATCCCCCGCGTCCTCGCCCCCGTCCTCGACGGCGGTCCTCGCCGAACCCGTCACGGCCTCGGCGCGGCAGGTCATCGACGACACGTTCAAGAGCATCCGCGCCGCAAAGACCTTCGCGGTGCTCGTGCCCGCCGCGTATCTGGCGTTCATCGTCTACCTCATGGTCGGCAAGTTCACCGACCTGGTGCCCGACCTCAAAGGCGGCGACGCGGCGGCGATGGTGGGCGGCATCGCCGCGCTCATCCTGTTCGCCGCTGCCGCGACCAACGACAAGAAGGGATTCCTCGAGACGACGTCCGAGCATCTGATCGACGGCCTCGTCTTCGCGTTCAAGGCGATGGGCATCGTGATCCCGATCGCCGGCTTCTTCTTCATCGGCAACGGCGACTTCTCCGCCGCCATCCTCGGACTTCCCGCGGACGCGACCGGTCCGACGTTGCTGTTCGACCTGGTGAACGCCGCACAGTCCCACCTGCCCCAGAACGCCTTCGTCACGTCGTTCGGCATTCTCGCCATCGGAATGATCGCGGGCCTCGAGGGCTCCGGCTTCACCGGCCTGCCGCTGACCGGTTCTCTCGCAGGCGCACTCGGACCCGCTGTCGGGATGGACCCCGCAACGCTGGCGGCGATCGGTCAGATGGGGAACATCTGGTCCGGCGGTGGAACGCTCGTCGCGTGGTCGTCGTTGATCGCGGTCGCCGGTTTCGCCCGGGTGCCCGTCCTCGAACTCGCCCGGAAGTGCTTCGTGCCGGTGGTCTCCGGCCTGGTGCTGTCCACCGCGCTGTCCGTACTCATCTTCTGAAAGCTCGACGGCCTCGGTGGGGTCAGCCTCCCACCGGGGTCACGCGCGCAGTCGATCCGCGTTTTCGAGGATGGCGGCGCGCAGCGCCTGCTCCGGCTCGCTGAGAACGCTCCGGCGGGCCTCCAGCACGAATTCGACGTCGACCGCGGGCCCCCATTCGTCGCGCGAACGCATCCGCACCGGAACCAGCCCCGCGGGTGGAAGGGTCTCCGCATGGAACACGACCCCGAGTCCGGCGAGGCAGGCGGCCCGCAACCCGTTCAGACTGTCCGTCACACACGCCAGGCGCGCGCCGCGCCCGGATTTCTCCAGGGCGTCCAACGCCGCTGCCCGTGTGATCGACGGCGGCAGATAGGCCACCAGCGGCACCGGGCCCTCGGCGTCCGGAACGAAGTCCGGGGCGGCGAAGAACGCCAACCGGTCGGTCCACACCAGTTCCCCGTGCCGGTCTCCCCGGCGACGCTTCCCGAAGACCAGGTCGAGCCGGCCTTCGTGCAGTTGCCGGAACAGCACCTCGCTCAACGCCACCGTGAGTTCGAGATCCACGAGCGGATGGCTGCGCCGGAACTCGCCCAGAATCCGGGGGAGTTCGTGCAGAACCAGATCCTCGGACGCCCCGAATCGGACCCGCCCCCGCACCCCGGACTGCGTGAAATAGCGTTCGGCGTCCGAGTGCCGCTCGAGGATCGACGTCGCGAATCCCACCATCACGGAGCCGTCCGCGGTCAGCTCGACCGAATGCGTATCCCGCAGAAACAGGCGCCGACCGGCAGCGTTCTCCAGCTTTCCGACGTGCTGGCTCACCGTCGATTGCCGCAGGTTCAGTCGCCGGGCCGCGGCGGTAAAGCTCCTGGT
>JBCEBZ010000036.1:3165-7535 GCA_039206675.1 Rhodococcus sp. (in: high G+C Gram-positive bacteria)
TGCAATAGCGCCTCGCACGATCTGAAGATCCGGGCTCCTGGTGCGTGCGACCGCCAGGAAGCTCCGCAGGTGAACCGGATCGAACATGACCCATTGTTATCACGGTTCGGCATTACAGTAAACGTAACTATCGCCTTTCGAAATATCCGCGGATTCCTTACGGTCGAACCATGCTGACGAAGATCCCGCTGCTCGGAAGACTCGATCCGTTCATCATCGGCATCCTGATCACCGTCGGGATCGCCAGTCTGGTCCCCGCCGACGGCACCGCGCTGACCGCGTTCACGTGGGCCACGAAGGTGGCCGTCGGAATTCTGTTCTTCCTGTACGGCGCCCGGCTCTCCACGCAGGAGGCGCTGCAGGGCCTGCGCCACTGGCGTCTCCACCTCACCATCCTCGCGGCGACGTTCGTCGTCTTCCCGCTCCTCGGAATCGCGGCGCGCGTGCTGGTTCCGACGATCCTGACCCAGCCGCTGTACCTGGGCCTTCTCTACGTCTGCCTTCTGCCGTCGACGGTCCAGTCGTCGATCGCCTTCGTGTCGATCGCCCGCGGCAACGTGCCCGGGGCGATCGTCAGCGCGTCGTTCTCCAACATCCTCGGCATCGTCGTCACTCCGCTGCTCGTGGCGTTGTTGATGACGAGTGAGGGGGCGGGCTTCGACGCGTCCTCCGCGATCGGCATCCTCGTCATGCTGCTGCTCCCGTTCATCGCCGGCCAGGCCGTGCGACGGTGGATCGGCCCATGGGTGAAGAAGCACGGCGCACCGCTCAAGCTCGTCGACCGAGGGTCGATCCTGCTGGTCGTCTACGTCGCATTCAGCGAAGGAATGAACGAGGGCATCTGGGGCACGCTGTCCGTCGGGCGGCTCCTCGGCCTGCTCGCGGTGTGCGCGGTGCTGCTCGCGATCGTCCTGTCCCTCACCTGGTTCGGGTCGAAGCGACTCGGATTCGACCGAGCCGATCAGATCACGATCACGTTCTGCGGGTCGAAGAAGAGCCTCGCCACCGGGCTTCCGATGGCCACCGTCCTGTTCGCCAGTCAGCCGATCGGCCTGATCGTGCTGCCGCTCATGCTGTTCCACCAACTGCAGTTGCTGGTGTGCGCGTGGATGGCGGGGCGGCTCGCACGGCGCGCTGCCGTCGACGAGACCGAACTCGCGACCAGTTCGCGGTAACGGAATCAGTCGGCCAGCACGGCCTTCAGGAACGTCTTGGTGCGCTCGTGCTTCGGTGCGGTGAAGATCGTGGCCGGGTCGCCTTCTTCCACGATGCGGCCGGCGTCGAACATCATCACCCGGTTCGACACGTCCCGCGCGAACTGCATTTCGTGCGTGACGATCAGCATCGTGATGTCGGTGGTGCGCGCGACGTCCCTGAGCACGTCGAGGACGTCCGCCACCAGCTCCGGATCCAGCGCCGACGTCACCTCGTCGAGCAGCAGGATGTCGGGGTCCATCGCCAGGGCTCGCGCGATCGCGACCCGCTGCTGCTGACCACCGGACAGCTGCGTCGGATGCGCGGTCTCCTTGTCCGACAGACCGACCGTCTCGAGCAACTCGCGTGCCCGCTTCACGGCCGCGGCCTTGTCCAGGCCGAGGACGTGGATCGGCGCCTCGGTGATGTTCTCGATCACGTTCATGTTCGGGAACAGGTTGAACTGCTGGAAGACCATGCCGATCCGGCGTCGTATCCGGCGGACGTACCTCTCCGACGCCGGAACGAGTGTGCTGCCCTTCTCCTCGTGCGTCAGAGGCGCTCCGTCCACCCAGATGACGCCGTCGTTCACCTTCTCGAGGGTCATGAGCAGCCGCAGGATCGTGGTCTTCCCCGATCCGCTCGGTCCGATGAGGGTCACGCGGTCGCCGCGCTCGACCTGAAAGTCCAGGTGATCGAGCACGACGTGGTCGCCGAACTGCTTCACGACGTCGTCGAATCGGATCATTGGGGTTGCTGCGCTCGCGTCATCGGGCAAGACGTCTCTCCAATCGCCGTATGAGCAGGGACGTCGGGTAGCTGGCGAGCAGGAAGATCACACCCGCCAGCGTCAACGGTTCGAGGTATTGGAAGTGCCGGGCGCCGAACTGCTGCGCGGCCGTCACCATCTCCACCACCGTGATGGCGAACAGGAACGGGGTGTCCTTGAACATCGACACCGCGTAGTTGCCCAGCGCCGGGACGACGCGGCGGATGGCCTGCGGCAGGATGATCGCCCGCCACGTCCGGGTGGGCGCGAGGGACAACGCCCGCGCCGCCTCCCACTGACCGACGGGCACCGCCTCGATCCCCGCCCGGTACACCTCCGCCATGTACGTCGAATAGTGAATTCCGAGCACTGCCACACCGATCTGCAGCGGCGAGAGTCCCGTGAACGTGTAGTACACGAACAGCAGTTGCACGACGAGCGGGGTCAGCCGGATGAATTCGCTGACCGCACGGACCGGCGCACTCACCCACCGCGGTGCGGCCTGCCGGATCAACGCGATGACGAGCCCGAGGACGACGGAGATCAGGAACCCGAGGACGGTGGCGATCAGGGTGATCTTGAAACCCTCGAGCAGCACGGGCAGAGCCTCGAACGCGCGATCCCAGCTCCAGTGGACGCTCATTGCTTCGCGGCCTCCAATCCCCGTGGATCGGACGGTGCGAGGCTGAAGATCTCGCGCAGGGACGGTCCCGTGCCGAGGCGATTCTTCGCCCGTACCTCGAGCGCGTTCATCAGCAGGGTCAGCACGTAGCCGATGACGAAATAGATGACGAGCCCCACGCCGAACGCGAAGAGCGTGTTTCCGGTCGTCTGCCGCAGCTGGTCGATCTCGAAGGTCAAGTCCTGCAGAAGGATGTAGCTCGCGAGGGCCGTGCCCTTGAGCAACTGGATCAGCAGATTCGTCAGCGGGGGAATCATCTCGGCCCACGCCTGCGGGAAGACCACCCGGCGCAGCCGCTGCCAGTGACTGAAGTCCAGCGCCGTCGCCGCCTCCCACTGCGATTGCGGCACCGAGTTGATCGCACCGCGAACCACCTCGGCTCCGTAGGCGCCGTAGTTCAGCCCGAGCGCGAGGATCCCGCAGAGCACGGGGTCGATGAGGTAACCGAACAGCGGAACCACGTAGAACAACCAGAACAGTTGCACCAACAGCGAAGTGCCCCGGAAGAATTCGATGAAAGCGCGAGCCGATCCCCGGATCACGATGTTGTGGGCACGGGCAGCCAACCCGAGAGCGAGCGCGAGCACGAATGCCAGGAGCGCGCCTCCCGCCGTCAGTTGGAGCGTGACGACGATGCCTTCCTGGATGCTCGGCCACGCATCCAGCAGCGCGTCGATATTCTCCTTCACAGGCAGCAGACCTCTGCGACGATCAGCCGGCCCCGCCGCAGAGTTTCGCGGTGGTCAGGTTCGGATCGGGCAGTTCTTCTTCGGTGAACCCGAACGGTCCGACGATCGACAGGTACTTCTCCTTGTCGGAGGTGATCTTCGCCAGCTCGGCGTTGTAGGCGTCGCGCAACTCGGTGTCCTCCTTGCGGAAGACGGTGCCGCCCGCACCGACTTGGGGTACCCCGTCGATCACGGCGACGAACGAGTTGGTCACCTCCACCGGCGCCTGCGGGTTGTTCTGCGCCAGCCAGTTCAGTGAGATCCCGGTCAGCGCAAAGACATCCGCTCGCCCGTTGGCAACGGCGTCCATGCCGTCCTGCGGCGACGCCACCTGCATCGCGTCGATCCCGAGTTGCTGGGCGTAGTCCGATTCGATCGCCCCGGTCATCGCAGCCATCCGCACACCACTCTGCTGCACCGACTGCATGTCGGTGAGGTTCGCGGGATTGCCCTTCGGCACCATCAGCGCAGTCGTGTAGTTGAACTCCGGCTCACTGAACGCTGCCTGCTCACAGCGCTGCGGCAGGATCGACATACCGGCGCTGACCACGTCGAAGCGGCGGGCCTGCAGTCCGGGAATGAGTGCTCCGAAGTCGGTGCTCACACCCTCGACGTTGTCGATTCCGAGGTTCTTGAAGATTTCCCGGTGCAGGGCCACGGTGGCGCCGGTCAACTGGCCGTCCTGCTCGAAGCTGTACGGCGCCTCGCCGGCGAAACCGACGGTCACCGTTCCGCTGTCCTGCAATTGCTGGAGGAGCGATCCGCCGCTGGCCGTGTCGGTCTTCGTACACCCCGCAACGGAGCCGGCGGCAACCACCAGGCCTGCGAAGGCGACAGCCGCTCTGACCGCCGGACGTTGTTTCGACTTCGTGCTCGTCACCACAGATTCCCCTTCGTCACCTCGGGTGATCCGGGAGGACGCGCACCGCACGGCACGATCCCAACGGATCTGCCCGGGTCACGTTACGCAGGCGAAGGACCTGCCAAAGGGGAACCG
>JBCEBZ010000037.1:0-7530 GCA_039206675.1 Rhodococcus sp. (in: high G+C Gram-positive bacteria)
CCCCGCTGGTGCCTTCGCCGGCGACGGGGGCGGTGCGGGATGCGATCCGCGAGCATGTCGCGGGGCCGGGAACCGACCGTCACCTCGCGCCGGAGATCGAGGCCGCGGTCACCCTCGCCGCCTCCGGTGCGCTGGTCGCGAGCGCGGAGGCGGTGGTGGGGCGGCTGGATTGATCCCGTTGATGCCTCGAGTCCTGCGAACTACCGTGGAATGCAGGAGATGGTCCGCATGACTCTCGCGGAGTTCGACACGCGCCGGAAGACCGTCGACACCGACCGTGGGCCGGTCAGCTACCTCGATTCCGGCGCCGGCCGCGTGGCGTTCTTCATCCACGGCGTCGGCACGTCCGGCTACCTCTGGCGCAACGCGATCCGTCAACTCGAGAACGAACGACGGTGCATCGCCCTGGACCTCCCGCTGCACGGTCACACCCCCGCCTCACCCGATCAGGACTTCACGCTGGGCGCACTGGCAGACGTCGTCGAGGCCACCTGCGACGCGCTGGGCCTGGACACGGTCGACGTGGTCGCCAACGACACCGGCGGCGCGGTCGCGCAGATCTACGCCGCCCGGCACCCCGACCGGCTGTCGACGCTGACGCTGACGAACTGCGAAACCCACGACAACGTACCGCCGAAGGCGTTCCTGCCTGCCGTGTTGCTGGCCCGGGCGGGACTGCTCACCCGCATCCTGCCGCCGTTGACGAGGAAGGTGACGAGGGCCCGTACATTGTTGTACGGCATCGGATATCAGAACGTGCGTGCCCTGCCGGAAGAGGTCGTGGCGGCGTACGTCGAGCCGCTGCTCGGCACCCGCGAGCGCGCGCTGCTCTTCCAGCGCTGGATCGCCTCCCTGCATCCGCGCGACCTGCTCGCGGTCGAGCCGGACCTCGCGGCGCTCGAGGTGCCCACGCTCATCGTGTGGGGCACCGGAGACCTGTTCTTCCGGACCACGTGGGCTTACCGGCTCCGCGATCTCGTTCCGGGAGCGCGGGAAGTCGTGGAGATCCGGGGCGGCAAGCTGTTCTTCCCCGACGAGCGTTCACGCGAACTGGTGGTCGAACTGCGCAGATTCTGGGCGGCCCGGTCCTGAGCCGTGCTCAGCGCAGCGGGTCGAAATGCCGCATGACGTCCGGCACCTCGCCGCCGGTCATGGAGTCCGCCATCATGCGTCCGGTGAGCGGCCCCAGGGCGATGCCCCACATGCCGTGGCCGCCCGCCACGTGCACACGGGGGGAGCGGGTGGCGCCGACGAGCGGAAGTCCGTCGGTGGTGCAGGGCCGGGATCCGACCCACTCCTCTCGACGTGCTTCCCAGTCGATGCCGGTGAACATCGGCGTCGCGGCAGCGATGATCGCCTGCACCCGGCGCGGGTCGAGAGGTGCGTCGGGACTGCGGAATTCCATCATTCCGGCGACGCGGAAACGGTCGTGCAGCGGAGTGCACGCCACGCGCTGGGTGGGGAAGTAGATCGGGTTCTTCGGCATCTGCTCGGGCTGGACGCTGAAGCTGTACCCGCGGCCCGCCTGCACGAGGGCGCGGACACCGAACGGCCGGGCGAGAACATTGAGGTGTGCACCGCCGGCGAGGACGACGGAATCGGCGGTCACCGTGTCCCCGGAAACCGCGACCAGCCGGACGCCCGACTGTCCCTGATCCTGCACCGCCGCGACGTCGAAGCCGGACCTGATCTCGCCGCCCCGAGCCCGGACCGCGTCGGCGAGCGAATGCACGAAACGCGGCGGGTCGATGAAACGCTGGTTGCGCAGCCGCAGACCGGAGTGCACGCCGTCGCCGAGACTCGGTTCGAGCGAGTGGATCTCGTCCCGGTCGACGCGGTCGTACTCGACCTCGCCGCCTGCGGCCTCGACGTGACGGAACTCGTCGACGAGCGCTTCGCGGTCCTCGTCCGACTTGAACGCGGTGAGGAACGGGTCGGCCAGATGGGTGTGCTCCCGCACGCCGCCATCCGCGAGTTCGTCGTAGGCGCCCAGGGAGATCCGGTTGACCTCGGCGTACACCTTCATCGCGTCCGCCCACCGGGACGGAGTGCAGTGCCGGGCGAAACCGACGAGGAAACGCACCAGCCGCAGATCGGTCGTGAACGGAACATAGACCGGCGAGGACGGATTCAGCATCGCGCGCAGGCCGTACCGCAGCACGGCCGGTTCGGGCAGCGGCAGCGTCAATGCCGGTGCGAGCCAACCCGCATTGCCCCAGGACGCATCCGCCGCGACACCCGCACGGTCGACGACGGTGACGCGCACGCCACGCTCCTGGAGGAACCACGCCGTGGACAATCCGACGACGCCTGCTCCGACGATCGCGACATGGTCAGGGCGCTGCACTGTGTTCATGACTCCATCATCGGCGGGCGACGGAGCCGGGGCAGTAGCCGTTCGGCCAGTCCCGGACAGCACCCCCTGTGCAATCGGACAGGGGTCACATCTTGCGCAATCCTGTCAGCTTCAGGTGCAGCATCAGGATGAGCCGGGTGTCGGCGTCGGTCAGGTCCACCTCGCACGAATCGACGCAGCGCCGCAGCCGATTCCTCAGGGTGTTGGGGTGCACGTGCAGCGCGGCGGCGGCATCGGCGACGTCGCCGCCGTGCGCCAGGAAGGCGCGGGCCGTGGCGACGAGGTCGGTGCCGTGCTGCTCGTCGTGCCGGGTGAGCGCGGCGAGCGGGGTGAGCTCGCCCAGACCGTCGAAGATGTCGGCGACGCGCAACGCCAGCACGGACGCGAGACTGTCCCGCATCGTCCCCGCGACACCGCCGGACCGGGCGTGCTGCAGCACGGTGAGCACCCGGTCGGCGTCCCCGCGCGACAGGTGTGCCTGGCTGGCCGTGCTCACCTCGCGTCCGACGGCGACCACGAACGCGGCCCCGCTCCGGGCGCGACCGAGGAAGTCCTCGGCGAGGCGCCGGACGTCCCTCTCCGATGCGGCGATGACCACGTAGATGACGTCGTCGAGCTGGGCGGCCACCGAATCGACCGCCAGCGTGTCGAGGTACAGGCCGAGGGAGGCGAGCAAACCGGAGGGCAGCGGGTGCCCGACCGCGACGGGGGCGGCTGCCGCGACGGTCAGCCGTCCCTCCAGCCGGAGGTCGTCGGCGGCACGGAAGGCGGGCTCGCCGCCGCTGATCAGTGCGCGGACCCGGTCGACCTGCATCCGGCGCGTCACGTCCACCCGTTCCCGCTCCGCCGCGATGTGCTCCGCGACGACCGGGACCGCGGACCGCAGGATCGATTCCTGTTCCGGGGTGGGGGCCGACGTCATCGCCGCCCAGATCGACCCCACCGACCGTCCCGCGTCCCGCACCGCGATCACCGCGCGGGGAGTCATGTTCGGCAGTCGCATGTCCACGTAGAAGACGTCGGCATCCCGGTGCAGACGCTCGAAGACGCCCGCGTCTTCGAGGAGTTGCCGGTACTTCCCGGGGACCTGCCGTCCCAGGATGGTCTCGATGCGCGCTTGGTCCACGGCCTGCTCGCCGCTCGAATAGGCCAGGACCGTCGAGTTCTCGTCCTCGATCGTGATCGGGGCGCCGATCAGCTCGGCCAGCGACCCCGCCACCGTGAACAGGTCTTCACCGCGCAGGTCCATGGGGCGAGCCTAGTTGCCGGGCGCGGTCCGACCGGGTCTTCGCCGCGGTTCCGTGTCGTCGAGACACGGCCCTCCGGGTCCTGGCGGTGGCCACTCGTCCCGGGCATTGTGGGGGTATGGCGGCGACGCAGGGCGGAACCGGAACGATGACCGCGTGGCGCGTGGTCGCTCCGGGATCCGTCGCGGGCCACCCGCTGGAACGGGGGCGCGAGCCCATTCCCGAGCCGGGACCGGGCGATCTTCTCGTGAAGGTTCTGGCGTGCGGAGTGTGCCGCACCGACCTGCACGTGACGGAGGGGGACCTGCCCGTGCACCGGCCCCGGGTGACACCCGGTCACGAGGTGGTGGGGGAGGTTGCCGCACTGGGTGATTCGGTCACCGGGTCCTTCGCCGTCGGGGACCGCGTGGGGATCGCCTGGCTCCGGCACACGTGCGGACAGTGCGCGGCCTGCCTGCGCGGCGCGGAGAACCTGTGCAGGCAGTCGCAGTACACGGGGTGGGACGCGGACGGCGGGTACGCCGAATTCGCGACCGTCCCGGCCGGCTACGCGCTGCACCTGCCGGAGGGCTACACGGACACCGAACTCGCCCCGCTGCTGTGCGCCGGGATCATCGGCTACCGGGCACTCGAACGCGCCGCGGTGCCCGTCGGTGGCGCGCTGGGCATCTACGGGTTCGGCGGCAGCGCGCACCTCACCGCCCAGGTCGCGTCGACGCGCGGCGTCCGGGTGCACGTCATGACGCGAGGAGCGGAGGCCCGGGCGCTGGCGGAGCGGCTCGGGGCGGCATCCGTGCAGGGCGTGCGCGACACACCGCCGGAGCCCCTCGACTCCGCGATTCTGTTCGCCCCGGTCGGCGACCTGGTGCCCGTCGCGATGGAGGCGCTCGCCGACGGCGGCACCCTCGCCGTCGCCGGCATCCACCTCACCGACATTCCCGCGCTCGAGTACCAGCGGCACCTGTTCCGGGAACGGCAGATCCGCAGCGTCACCGCCAACACCCGTTCGGATTCCGTCGAATTCCTGCGCATCGCAGCCGAACACCGGCTGAGCGTCGACACCCACCCGTACCCACTCGACCGCGCCGATCGGGCCCTCCGGGACCTGGCCGGCGGAAAGTTCAGCGGTGCAGCAGTTCTCGAGCCGTAGAGGAGAGAGATATGAGCGAACATGCAGGGGCGCCCGTCGTCGTCGGTATCGACGGTTCCCGCGCCGCGCTCGATGCGGCGCGCTGGGCCGCAGGCGTGGCGGTCCGGCTCGGCGCCCCGCTCCTGCTCGCCCACACATACCCGGACGAGGCCACGTTCTACAACGGCACCGCGATGATGATCGACGCCCAGTTCATCCAGGAACTGCGCGAGGACGGCAACACGATGCTCGACGCCGCCACCGCCGCCGCGCTGCAGGATCGACCCGGTCTCGCCGTCGAGCGCGACGTCCGATCCGGCACCGCGGCATCCCACCTGATCGAGCTGTCGCGGGCGGCGCGGATCGTGGCGGTCGGCGCGCAGGGTGCGGGTGCCGTCACCGATTACCTCCTCGGGTCGACGGTTCTCCGGACGGTCAACCACGCGCACAGCCCCGTCGCGGTGGTCCGGGGAGCGCCGGCACCGGCGTCACCGGACACCCGCCCGATCGTCGTCGGCGTGGACGGCAGCCAGGTCAGCGAGAAGGCCGTCGAGGAGGCGTTCGCGCTCGCGTCCGCGTTCGGGGTCGGCCTGGACGCGGTGCACGCATGGAGCGGGGAGAAGCAGCACGGACTCGCGCACGCGTCGAAATACGTCGACTGGGCCGCCTACGAGGAAGCGGAGAAGGCCGTCGTGTCCGAATGCCTCGCCGGCATCCGGGACGAGTACCCCGACGTTCCGGTGACCGAGGTGACGACGCAGGGGGCGTCCGCCGACATCCTGCTGAGGCACGCGGCGACCGCGCAACTGCTGGTGGTCGGAAGCCACGGCCGGGGCAAGCTGATGGGTGCCCTGCTCGGATCCGTCAGCCAGAATCTCGTCCACCACGCTCCCTGCCCCGTCCTCGTGTGCCGGACTCGGCAGTGACACGTCCGAGCCGAGCCCGGCAGTGACATGTCCGAGCCGAGCCCGGCAGTGACACCGGGATAGGCTCCATGTCATGGCTGGGGTCGAGGGTGTCCTGCTCGATATCGACGGTGTGCTCGTTACTTCGTGGCATCCGATCGACGGCGCCGCCGCCGCGGTGCGGGAGGTGCGCGAGCGCGGACTCGCGTGCGCGTACCTCACCAACACGACGTCGAGGACGTGCGACGAGATCGCCGACGCTTTGCGGTCGGCAGGCATCGAGGCCGACTCCGGCGAGATCGTCACCGCGGCCCGGCTCACCGCCGAGTACGTCCGTACGACCTATCCTGGGTCGCGGGCCTGGGTCCTCAACAGCGGCGACGTCACCGCCGATCTGTCCGGGATCGAACTGGACGACGAGAACCCCGAGGTGGTGATTCTCGGTGGCGCCGGGCCCGAATTCACCCACGACGCACTCAGCCGCGTGGTCGAGTTGATGCTCGACGGCATCCCCGTCGTCGCGATGCACCGGGGCACCACGTGGGCCACCCACGACGGGCTGCGCATCGACACGGGCACCTACCTCCCCGGGATGGAGGAGGTCGCGGGAACGAACGTCGTGTCGGTGGGCAAGCCGTCGCTCGCCGCGTTCCTCACCGCCACCGATCTGATGGGGACCGAACCGGACGTGACGATGATGGTCGGCGACGACCTGACGGGTGACGTCCTGGCCGCGCAGCGGGTGGGACTCACCGGGGTGCTGGTGCGAACGGGCAAGTTCCGCCAGTCGATTCTGGACCTCGCCGCGCAGCGGCCGGACCACGTCGTCGACTCGGTCGCGCAGCTGCCGAAGCTCCTCGACGAACTCGCCTGACCGGGGTCCGGGACTAACCGGCCCGGAGCGGGTACTCTCGCGGCGAATCCTCCAATTCGACGTTCCCAGAAGGAGCTTCCATGCTCGCTGTCTCCACCCCCGTCACCTCGACCGCCTCGGCATCGCGTACTCGTATCTCGTCTCTGTTCGGCCGACGGCTGGCACGTGTGGGAGCGGCGATGGCCGTCGGTCTGGGTGTCGCGGCGGGTATCTCGGTGGCCGGCGCAGGCGTCGCCGGTGCCGCCCCCGTCAACTGCGTCTCCCCGCCGTCGGCCAACGACGTCCAGGTGTCGGACACCGCGAGCTGCGGCGCCAAGGCGACCGAGGCCGGCACCGCCCACGCGATGGCCGCGGACAGCGGCACCGCAGTGAGCGTCGCCAACGGGCACAGCGGGGCCACCACGTACGCCAACGGATACGGAACGTCGCTCGGTGCGTCGACGGGCTCGGGTCAGGCGTACGCGGTCTCGCTCGGCGGCGGCATCGCCCGTTCGGGTGCGGCCGACGGCACCACCACCGTCGCGATCGCGGGCTGGGGTTCGGGTGCGACGGCCGACGCGAACGGCGTGGATTGCGTCGGCGCGCTGTCCCTCGCCTTCAACCTGAACACCGGTCAGGTCTGCGCGATGCGCTGATCGCCCCCGGCGCATCGGTTCCGGCCCGACCTTGCACTCACCCTGTCCGAGTGCTAAAAATGCACTTGGCACTCGCCGCGGGTGAGTGCCAGGTCGGGACGGTGAGATCGGGAACCAAAGACACCCCTGGTCGTCCGTCGCGGGCACCGAACTCGGCCGAAGGCGTAAATGAGGCGACCCGAACAGCGGTCGCCTTGTGTGTCACCCCCAATCCGGAGGATCACTTCGCAATGGCCAAGATCATCGCGTTCGACGAAGAGGCCCGTCGCGGCCTCGAGCGGGGACTCAACGCCCTCGCCGACGCAGTCAAGGTGACGCTGGGACCCAAGGGTCGCAACGTCGTGCTCGAGAAGAAGTGGGGCGCCCCCACGATCACCAACGACG
>JBCEBZ010000038.1:0-28388 GCA_039206675.1 Rhodococcus sp. (in: high G+C Gram-positive bacteria)
ACTCCATCGCCTGCCGCGCCCACCGCTGCACCCCGTACGGGCCCTCCCGATGCGCGCACAACAACCGGTGTTTCTCCGAATGTTGCAGTGCAGCAGCGGCATCGCCGGATTCCGCAGAATCCGTGACCGCGGCCGCCGTCGCCACCACGTCCGCCCGCAGTGCGTCCAGATCTTCGGGACCGTGGAACGACACCTCAGGGGCACCGCGCGACAGGATCTCCACGACCTCGTCCGGCTCGCCGTTCCGCACCGCGACGGCCAGCGCGGCGATACCGCCGCCGAAACGCCGCCCGCGGCTGAGCCGGACCACCCCGCCCCGCAACCTGTCCCGCTCACTCGCACTCAGGGCGGCCTCGAGCGGGTCGTCGGCGTCGTCGAGGTCGTCGCCGACGATCCTGGCGAGCACCGGATTCTCGGTTCCCGACACCGGCCGGGCGACGAGATCGGCCAGGACCGCGCCCGCATCGACGGACGTCAGCTGATCCGGGTCTCCGACGAGCACCAACTGCGTGTCCGGGCGGACGGCCTCGAGGAGCCGGCACATCATCGTCAGCGACACCATCGACGTCTCGTCGACCACGATCACGTCGTAGGGCAGGTGGTTGTTCGCGTTGTAGCGGAACCGGCTGCCGCGGCCACGCTGCCAGCCCAGCAGCCGATGCAGCGTCATCGCTTTCAGTTCGGGTGGCAACCCGAGTGCCTCGGCCTGCTCGTTCACGGACTCCTGCAGCCGCGCCGCGGCCTTACCCGTGGGGGCGGCGAGCGCGATACGCCGGCCCGGTCCGGGCTGCCTGGTCAGCAACGCCAGCACCCGGGCGACGGTGTGGGTCTTGCCCGTTCCGGGTCCGCCGACCACCACCGACGTCCACTGTGTCGCGGCGACCGCGGCGGCGATCCGTTGCCGATCGGGTGACCGAGCCGGCACTGTCTGGTCGTGCTGGTCACGGAACAGCTCGTCCAGCCCCTCCCGCAGCGACGGCTCGTCGACGACGGGATACCCGGCGGCGCGCTGGTCGAGGACCCGCCGGATGGTCGCCTCCTGCCGGAAGTACCGGTCGAGGTAGAGCAGCCCGCCCTCGGCCGTGTCGACGAGCCGCAGCGGGCGCAGCGGTCCCGCCGGTCCACCCGTGACCAGCGGGCTCCGGCGCAGCGCCTCGACGACAGTCGCGTCTTCCGGCCAGGGCAGGGCGTCGAGATCGACCTCGGATTCCTCGTCGACGGTGACTTCCCGGATCCGCGTCAGGTCCAGGCACACCGAGCCGGACCGGACCGCGCGCACCACCAGCGCCGTCGCCAGCACGACGTCTTCCGAGGACTCGCCGCCGAGCGCCGACAACCGCAGCGCGACGTGCACGTCCGCGGCGGCCAGCACACCGGCCTCGTTGAAGATCCGCAGCGTCCCCTTGCCGCGCTGCGCCACCTGCACCTCGGTCATCGTGCCGCCTCCCGCCCGGAGGCCGATCCGGACAGCAGGTCGGACAGCTCGGTGATCAGCGCGGCGGGCGGTGTCCAGTCGAAGACGCCGCAGCCCGGTGGGGTGTCCGGCCCGACCATCCCGCGAACGAACAGATACTGGACGCCCCCGAGATGTATCGCCGGATCGTAGTCCGGCTGCCGCCAGCGCAGGTACCGATGCAGCGCAACGGAATACAGCAGGGCCTGCAGTGGATAGTGCGCCCGCAGCATCTCGGCGGCCATCCTCTCGCGGGTGTAGTGCGCGGTGGTCAGGTCGCCCTGCGCGAGACGGTTGGTCTTGTAGTCGACCACGACGTACCGCGGTCCGGGCAGTCGCAGCACCGCGTCGATGCTGCCGGTGAGGTACCCGCGCAGCGGCGTCGGCTCGAGTGTCTGCACGGCCTCGGCGTACGACCGCAGCGGGTCGTTTTCGGGCAGGTGGGTGCTCAGCAGCCTGCCGACGCCGTCGAGCATCACGGTCAGTGACGGCGTGTCGCCGCCCGCGAGGGGAAGCTCGAAGTCGAGTTCCGCCAGCAGGTCCGAGGGTGTGAGGTCGGCGAGGGTCCGCTCGGCCCCCGCACCGAGCGGAGTCCGCAGCACCGGGACCAGTGCGGTGGCCAGCTGCTCCGGATCGACGTCCGAGAGGGTCGACGCGATCGCGTCGCGACAGCACCGCAGGACCTCCTCGCCCAGATCGGGTGCCGCGGTGTCGACGATCTCGAAGACTGCGTGCACGAGCGTGCCGAACGTCGCGCCGCCCGGCAGTTCGTTCATCGTCGACGGCAATCCCTCGGTGACGCCGTCCGGCGCGTGCAGCGGCGGTTCGTCGGGCTCGTCCGTCTTCTCCTCGACCTCCGCTTCACTGCCGACGGCAGGCGCGTCGTGCGCGGACGCCGTCAACGCCGAATACGAGGTGCGACGCCACCGCGTGTCCAGAAGCCGACGGAACCGGGCGGCCTCCAGGTCTCCGCTGGGCTCGCGCTGGGGTGTCCAGCCGATCCGTGGGATCGGTTCGGAACCCACCGCCTCGACGGTCACCGTCTCCGGTGCCGCCGCGCCCCACACCGACAACCGTTCCGCGACAATCGGATCCTCGGGGACGATGACCTTCTGCGGGATCTCACGCTGTCCGGGCTGCCGACCCAGGATCATCCGGTGCAGCGGCCCGGCCGGCGTCGTGAACGCCGGTGCCCACCACATCACGAGCCCGCACATCGCCCGCGTGACCGCGACGTACAGCAGACGCAACTCCTCCCCCGCCTCTTCCGCGTCGTGCCGGTTCCTGCGGTCCGCGTAGCCGGGGCTGCCCGGACCGCCGACGTCGAGGATGCGACGTCCGTCGTCGTCGTGCAGAAGCAGTTTGCTCGGTTTCGAGATCGTGGCGGCGTCCCACGCGTACGGCAGGTAGACGAGCGGGAATTCGAGGCCCTTACTGGCGTGGACGGTCGCGATCTGCACTGCCGCGGCGTCGCTGTCGAGTCGTCGGCTGCGGTCCACCCCGCCGGACGACGGATCCTTCATGCGTTCGGTGAGCCAGCGGGTGACCGCCGTCAGGCCGAGCGACTGCTCGACGGCGGCACTGTTGAGCAACTGCGCCACGTGCCGGAGATCGGTCAGCGCCCGCTCGCCCGCCGCCACCCGCAGCAGCCTCGCCTCCAGCGCGCCGACCGCGGAGAGTCGTTCGAACAGCGCCGCGAAACCGGACTGCGCGAACACCGAGCCGAGCTCGCGGAGCTGACCGCCGACCTCCGCGACGATGTCGTCGCCGCAGGCGTCGAGGTCCTCCGCAGTGTGGCCGAGCAGCGGGGTGAGCGCGGCCAGCCGCACCCGGTCGGCGCGGTGCGGCTGCTCGATGGCCTGCAGGATCCAGAGCCAGTGCTGCGCAGCAGGAGTGGTGAAGACGCTGGCTCCGCCGGCGAGCACGGACGGCACCCCGGCCCGGTCGAGGGCGTCGTGGACGAGGGTGATCTGGGCGTTGGTCCGCACCAGGACCGCGATGTCGCCGGGTTCGACGAGTCGGAGGCTCCCCCCGACGTCGAGTGTCGCGCCACCGTCGAGGAGGGCCACGATGTCGGCGGCGAGGTCGGCGGCGATCCTCTTCCGGAGCGCCCCCACCGCCGGGTACCCCGACTTGTTGATCGGCCCGGCGCCGGTCCGCGGCAGATACCGCAGTCGCAGCGGCGCAGCACCCGTCAGGCGCGACTTCGGCCTCGCACCGTCGACACGGTGCACGACGATCTCGGGATGCCCGAGTGCGGCGGCGCCGTGCAGGTATTCGAGGCCGTCGAGGAGTTCCTGATCGCTGCGCCAGTTGGTGGTCAATTCCTGGTGCCGGTCGGCGGAACGCACCGCGTCCAGATAGCTGAGCACCTCGGCGCCGCGGAACGCGTAGATCGCCTGCTTCGGATCGCCGACGAGCACCAGCGTTCCGCTGTCGTGGAACGTTCGGCGCAGGATGTCCCATTGCAGGGGGTCGGTGTCCTGGAATTCGTCGACGAGCACGACGCCGTAGCGTTCGCGGACCCGCCTGCAGGCCGCGGCACCGTGTTCGGGATCGCTGAGGACACGGTGGAGGAGCATGGGCAGATCATCGAAGTCACGCAGCCCCGCCGCGCGTTTGCGGCGCTCGACCTCGGCGCGGACCGCCTCGGCGAACGCCACCCGTTCCCCGGCCGGGGTGCCCCTCGCGTCTTCCGGGGCGAGCACGGCCTGCGGGTCGAAGATGGCGGCCCGGGCGGCGGAGGTGGCCTCCGCCGGTGTGAACGGCGCGGAGTCGGCGCGACCGAACGCCCGGAGGTACAGGTCGGCGATCACCTCCGTCGTGAGGTCGTCAGCGGCCTCGACGAGCACCGTGTCGGGGTCGCGTTCGCCCGCGATCCCGAGTCCGTCGAGCATCCGCTGGCAGAAGCTGTGGGTGGTGACGATCGTGGCGGCGTCGAAGTCCGACAGTGCCTGCAGCAGGCGCCGGCGCCGCAGCGTCACCTCGTCGGCGGCGGCCTCGGCGAGGTGCCGGATCACGTGATCCGCACTCAGCCGCGCGGTCGCAGGGTCGGCCAATGCGGCTGCGGCGGAACCGAATCGCTCACGGGTGCGTTCCCGCAGCTCCTGCGTCGCCGCACGGCTGAACGTCACCAGCAACAACTGCGACAGGTCGACACCGCCCTCGGCGACGAAGCGGGCGGCCAGCCCGACGATCGCGTACGTCTTGCCGGTACCGGCGCTCGCCTCGAGCACCGTCGTCCCCTCCGGCAGCGGACCGAGCAGGTCGAACCCTCTCGCGCCGGTCACGGCTGCGCCACCGTCTCGGCGGCGAGCAGCGGCGCCCACAGTTGCCGGGCGTAGTTCTCGATCGTCACCGCGTCCCCGAGGACGTCGATACCGGGAGAAGCCCCGTACACGTACGTGATGTGGCGGTCGCGTGCGTCACCGAAATCACTGCTCCATTCCTTCCGGGCCGCCTCGATCGCGTCCTCCATGCTGCTGCCGCCGCGCCGGCGTTCGGCGTAGGCCGCCGACGCGCCCGTCGCGATCGGCAACGGCGCGTGCAACCCCGCATCGCGCAGTTCGACGAGTCGCACCAGTTCCTCCAGCGCGTTCTCCGGCGCCGTCAGGGTCGAGCGCCACGCCGGACGGCTGTACGAGCCGCGGCCGGTCGTCACGGCCGTCCATTCGGTGTCGCCGTCGTGATCGGACGCCGCGACCGCCAGCAACTGGGCCCACGCCGTGAGGCGGTGTTTCGGTCCCAGCCTCGAATACGTGGTACTCGCGATCACCGATCCGTGCACACCCCCCACGGTGCCGGTGAGGCGCCGTCCGTTGCCGAGATCGACATCGACGTCGACGGTCTCCGCGCGCCCGACGTGCACGGATCCGCTGACGGCGACGAGGGATTCGACCGCACGCTCGATGTCGCCGAGCAGCGACTCCCCCAACTTGTACGGCGGCAACGTGCCCCGGCGCCACTCGGCGGCGCGGAAGTCGGCGGGTTCGGTTCCCGACAGTCTCGCGACGAGCATCCGCTGGCCGAGATCCCAGCGGGCGAGCGGATCGGGCGCCACATCCAGTGCGTCGGCGAGGTCCTCCTCCTCGTCGGGGACCCGTACCCCGAGCCGTTGCCGCAGAAATGCCTGCGTCGGGTGCACCAGGAATGCGACGAGTTCCGTGAGATCGACGTCCCCGAGCGTCGGTGGCACCAGCGGCGCGGGCAGGAACGCGGGTTCCGGTTCGGGCGGGTGCTGCGCGGCGCGGGCGCCGGCCAGCGCCGCGCGGTCGAAACTGAACGGGTGCTCGGGCCGGAAGTTGCGGGCGTCGAACGGCTGCAACGGATGCCGGGTCACGATACCGGTGAGGGCATCGGTCCCGACGGTGGCCGCCACCGCGTCGAGCAGTTCGGACAGCGGGATCGCCGGAGGCCGGGACATCCCGGTGACGGGGTCGGCGCCCGTGTAGAACAGCAGGAGCTTCTCGCCGGCGGACATGACGGCGTCGAGCAGCAACTGCCGATCCTCGCTGCGCGGGTCGCGTTCGCCGAGAAGCGGATTGCGGGCCAGCACGTCGTCGCCGTCCACACTCACGCCCCGCGGGAACACCTCGTCGTCGAGGCCGACGAGGACGACGACGCGGTGCGGCACCGAGCGCATCGGCACCATGGTGCACACCGTCAGCTCCCCGGTGCGGAAGTTCGCGCGGGTGGGTCGTCCCGCGAGCCGGGTGGCGAGCATGGCGCGCACGTCCGACAGTCGCAGGACCGCGTCGCCGCCGTACTCGGTCGCCGCCCCCAGTTCCCTTCTGGCCTGCGCCAGTTGCCACGTGTCGGCGGCACCGACGTCGACGAGCAGATCCAGCGCCCGGGTGAGCGCGCTCGACCAGCCCGCGACGGACTGCGGCCCGGCGAGCCCGCGCAACGCGACGTCGAGACGGTCGACGAACTCGGCCAGCCGCCCGGTGAGGTCGATGTCGTTGCTGTCGACGTCGTCGAGCGGAAGGGCCAGGGCGAGCCATTCGCCTTCGGACTCGTCGGCCGCGGCGCCGAGCAGGATGCGGTCGAGTGCGGTGGTGAACGTGTTCTGCGGAAAGTCGCCGAGACCGAACGCGGCGCGCTGTCGCGGTCCGATTCCCCAGCGGGCGCCCGTCGCGGACGCCCACTCCCGGATCCGCTCGAGGTCGTCGTCGCCGAACCGGAACCGTCGGCGCACCGGCGCGGCCGCCGACAGGTCCAGAATCTGACTGGCCGTCACCCTCGCGTCGGCGAGTTCGAGGAGGCTCGACACCACGGCGAGCACCGGATTGGTCTGGTGCAGAGCCCGATCCGCGAGCCGCACCCGCAGACGGTGACCGGGATGCCCGAGCACGTCCTGCCCGAAGGCGGCCCGGATCAGCGGCGCGTACGACTCGACGTCGGGGCACATGACGAGCACGTCGCGCGGTTCGAGAGTCGGATCGTCCTCGAAGAGATGCAGGAGGCATTCGCGCAGGACCTCCACCTGACGGGCAGGCCCATGGCACGCGTGGACCTGCACGGACGCGTCGGCGGTGCACTCGGCGAGCGCCGGCGCCCGGTCGTCCCGGACGTCGGTCTGCAGGCGCCCCAGCAGGGAGCCGGGCGGCGGTGGTCCCGCGTGGTGGAGGTCGTCGACGTCGAGGCAGGTCAGTCGCGACTCGAGTTCGCGGACGTCCCGCGCCAGGCTCGACAGCAGCGGATGGGCGACGGACAGGGCTGTGTGGTCGTCGGCGCGCGCGAGGACGCCGCCCTCCGTCGACAACGACGACCACAGCGCGGGACTCGGATGCGGAAGCCACAGGTGCACATCACGATTGACGGCCAGGGCGGCGAGAACGGCGATCTGATCGGTCGCGAGGCGCGTCGGACCGAACAGCGACAGCCTGCCGGGGAGTTCGACGAGGTTCGGTTCCTCGCGCAGCCGGGCGCAGGCGGAGTCGAGGCGCTCGGCGGGCGCGGGTCCGCCGATCCTCACACGCAGCCGTCGCCACAGTTCGGCCTGCCACAGCAGGTCGTCGTCGAGGAGGCCGCCCGCACCGTCGGCGTCCCGGCCTGCCGCCCAGTCGACCAGCATCGCAGGCCGCTGGGCGGCGTAACTGCGGAACAGTTCCGTCAGATGCGACGCGGTGGCCCAGCGTCTGCCGGGCCGGTGATCGTCCGGGTCGCTGCCTGGGCGGTCGTGCCCGAGGTGTTTCGCGAGCACGGCGCACCAGGGCTCGTCGAGGCAGTCGTCGACGACACCGAGCAGCGCCCACAGCACCCGGGACGGATGCCACGGGTCGTCGTCGGCGGTCACGCCGGTGGCGGCGGCGAGGCACTCGTCCACCAGCCGGGCCGGTGACGGGAAGTCGATGTTCGCGGCCACCCCGTCGCCGACGCCGGGCCGGGCGCCGAGCGCCGTCGACAGTCGCTGCGTGAGCCAGCGCTCCACACCCTTCGCCGGGACCGCGACGACCTCACGGGCGAACGGATCCGGCAGCGGGGTCGCGAGCACGTCGCCGAGAGCCGACGCGAGGGTGGTGGAACGCTCGGCGCGATGCAGTACGAGCACGTGGCCTCCCTTCGCTCCCCAACTCCGGTCGGCTCAGACTTACCACACCCCACCGACTCGGGACGCCCACACTCCGCAGGTGAGTGGCAAAGTGTGCGGGGGCACGCATTCGCACTCACGTGGGGGTTAACCTGGTTCGGACCGTTCCGGCGCGGGAGGCAGGATGCAGACATTCGTGCCCGACCCGGGGTTCGCCCGCAGCGCGGCATTGCTCGACGACCGGCGGCTCGGCAAGCAACGGGTGGAAACTTTTCAGATTCTGCGAGCCCTCGTGTGGCCGTCGTACGGGTGGAAGAACCATCCCGCGACCGCGATGTGGCGAGGCTTCACGCCCGCGCTCGTCGCATACGGCGTCGCGATGTGCCGCGAGTGGTCGGCGCGCGGACACACCGACGCACTGGAACCTCAGCTGCTCGAGTACACGGGTGGGCGACGCGACTCGTTCGAGCATCTCCGCGACCACGGTCTGCTGCCACCATGGGTCGGCGACGGCGCCGTCCACGCCAGTCACCGCCGCGTTCTCGCCGAGAAGGCACCGGACGCCTACCCGCGGTCGTGGAGCGGTGACGGTGGATACGTCTGGCCGGCGCCCACCTACCCGCGGTGGCCCGTCCGCGGGGCCGACCCGCTCGAGGTGCTGACGCCCGCCGAAGCCGAGGCACTGGCCGGCAGCCCCGACACGTGGGACCTCCTGCGCCGACTGCACCTCGGCCGGTCCGCCTCGACGGACTCACCCGATCCGGCGACGGTCGTCGCGGCGAGCCTGGTGCGTCCCGGGCTGACGGCGGTGCTGCTCGACGCCGATCCCGTCCCCGACGACGCCGAGACACCCGCCGCGACAGCGGACGACACCGGCGCCGCGAGCTTGTCCATCGCCCGGCAGCCGACGGCGGAAGATCGGGAGGCGATGGAGACCGAGGTTGTCGATCCACGCCGTATCCGGTTCTTTCGCCGAGGCCAGCCGGTCCCGAACTCCGAACGCTATGGACTGGTCGTCTCGTCGTCGAACACGCCGCCGCAGGGACTCGACTCGATTCCCCTGCTGCATCTGCGCATCCCCAGGTGAGTGGCAAAGTGTGCCCGGGCACACTTTGCCACTCACCTGCCGGGGCACACTTTGCCACTCACGTGGCGGGGCAGGCGTTCAGCGGCCGGGGCGGGCCTGGGTGAGGTGCGGGACCCAGCCGTGGGTGGGCCACTTCTTCAGGCCGACCTTGGCGGGGACGATCCGCTTGTTCACGAACTGCGACTCCAGTTCGGTGTCGGACTCGCCCGTGAACCGCCACAGCGCCGCGTCGCCCGGCCGTGCCACCGACGACCAGGACCTGGCCCGGTAGGCGGCGCGAACGATGTTGTCCGCGAACACGATCACCGGGATGTCGTCGGTGTTGCGGACGGCGGCGCCCGCCGCCCAGGCACCGCGGGACAGTTCGTACACCTCCTCCGACGTCACGCCCCGCCGGGACGCGGCGGGCACCTCGAGCACGACGCAGGGGGTCGGCAGATTCGGCACGGGTTCTGCTGCGTACTGCAACACGAGGTCGTCGACGGGTACGGCCCGCTGCTCACCCGCGCCGCCTGCGAGATTGCCGAGCGCGGAACCCTCGACGAGCCCCAGCGCACCCACCACTCCGTTGCGCACCGCGTCGGCGACGCCGCCGGTGTCGGCAACCCGATGCGCCACGATGTAGTGCTCGACCTCGTGGCCGGAGTCGTAGATCTCCCGGATGCGGGCGATCGTCGCCGCTTTCACCTCGGCGCCGTCGGTCTCGGGGTCCTCGAGCGTCTGCCGGTGCTCGTTCTCGGCCAGCGCCTCCCACACGTAGCCGTACACCCGGGTGCCGCGTCCGGCGCCGACGTAGAACACCGACCTGTTGCGTGGGTCGAGGAGCGCGTAGACGTAGGTGCCGAGTTCCTCCCCCACCCGCTTCGGGAACGGCTGCGGCGCATGGCGGGTCTGGTACACCTCTTTCAGGATCAGGCGCAGTGCCGCCAGTTTCAACGCGACGGGAACCCCTCCGTCGATGCCGTCGAAGAGTGCGGTGGCGGCGCCCTGCACGGAGGAGAAGGTGTGCCCGATGTGCCGTTCGAGGGACTTCGTGACGTCCGCGAACTGCGCGAACCGCACCCGCGGGTCGGGGGACGCGTTGTCCAGGTCGTTGGACGCGAGGAAGGTCTGGACCTCGGCATTGTCGAGCCAGCGAGAAGTGATGTCGATCGGGATCGTCCAGACGGTAGCCATGCCCCTACCGTAAGGGAAAACCTCGGTGAAGAACTCGGACGACTAATACACCGGGCGATTCGAACTCTTTCGACGTCGCACGTGGTGCGGGAAGATGGAGTGGTACCCGTTCCGACGCAGGTTGGGAGAACATTCATGGCAACGCCCAGCTACTCCACCCGCACGGCGGTCGACATCGCGGTCGGCGTCCTCATCGCCTACCGGGGCTGCTCCGAGAACGACGCGTTCACCGAACTCGCGGAGACGTCCCGGCAGCACAAGGTTGCCCTCGCCCGCACCGCCCGCGCGTTGATCGCGTTCATTCAGACCCATCACGACGACCTTCCCGCGTCCGATATCACTGCTGCGGCCCTGCAGTGGAGCCACGCCACTCCGTACCGCGGCGCGTTCGGCACGGCGGCATGAATTCGGGTGAAGTCTGAGAATTCTCTGGCTTCGACGGCGCGACGCTCCGCAAACCTTCAGACTCGATGTGAGACCGAACGACCCTGCGCACCGAGATACGAAGAGGTAACTGAGTTGACGATCCGCAAGATCACGGTTGCCGCGGTAGCGATCGCCGCAGCCCTCACGATGTCCGCCTGTGGTTCCGACGAGCCGTCCGGCTCGAGTGGGACCACCACGTCCACCACCACGTCGGCGACTGAGACGACGGCCGAACTCGAGCTGCCGACCGCGGCCGACCTCAACGCTCTGCTGGCGAAGGGCCTCGATCCGGCGACTCCACTCGAGGAGAAGATCGCCATGGTGGAGGGTTCGGAGCAGGATCCGAACCTGTTCAACCAGGTCGCGGCTGCCGCGCAGCAGGCGGGTGCGCAGGTGCAGGTGCTGGACCCGGTGATCGACAACGGCGACGGCAGCGCCAGCGCGCAGCTGCAGTTGACGATCAACGGCCAGGTGCAGCAGAACACCCTGCCCGCCATCTTCGTTCCCGGCGAGAACGGGACGTGGAAGCTGTCGAAGGCGACGGCGTGCTCGATCGTGGCGATCGCGCAGCTGACGTCCCCGGCCTGCCCGCCCGCCTGATCCGGGCTTCCGCGTCACACGCCTTCCAGCGCCTCCCCGATCTCCTGGACGGCCCGGTTGTGCTGATCGGTGATCAGCACGTGTCCTGCTGCGATGGTCAGCGCAACCGGCCACTCGATGATTTCGACTGCGGCGAGCAGGCCGATCGCCGCGAAGAACGCCAGCTGCTCGGGGCGCGGCAGCGGCACCCTGCCGAGAATCGGCAGCTGCACGGCGAAACTGTGGGCCTCCTGCACCCGCTGGACGGCGTCGCTCTGCGACTGCACCTCAGAAGTTGACTGCGCCTCCGACGTTCGTTGGGCCATAGTTCGTCTCCCTTGTCCGTGCCGTTTGCCGGTCAGCAACCTTGACCGCGGACCGTATCGGGTGTGCTGAGTGCTGTCGCCCAGACCGCTGCCGGTGTCTTCTCCGGCGCCGGGGACCCGTTGACCGGGGTGGTCACCCGGGTGCTCACCCCGCCGCTCCGGGAGGTGTACGCCGTGCTGCTGCGGGCGGGCGTGATCGAGATCGTCGAATCGCCCGCAAGCTTTTCCAGCAGTGCCGGCGCGAACGCGGCTGCTGCGGTCGCCGCACCCGCGCAACCCAGCGCCTGGACCCAGCCGACCGGTCCGAGCGGGGTGCATCCCAGGAGCTGACTGACTCCGGGCGTGCTGACCATCACCGTGAGCGCGGCGAGCGAACCGCCCGCTGTGAGGACGACGAGCGGGCTGCGCGAATCGATGAGCGTCTGCCCCAGCTGCGTGCCGACCAGCGCGACCAGCCCGACCGTCGACGCCCGGCGCTGCCTGCCCGTCACGCTCGCCAGCGCCCACGCCGTAGTCGCACCCGCCGCGGTGGCGGCGCCGCGGATCGCGACGGTCCGCCACAGCGCGGCGCTGTCCGGTCCGCGGCCCTCGCCCCGGGTCTGTTCGTTGGGCGGGCTCACCGCGAGCGCGGCCGCCGGCAGGGCGTCGGTGAGCACGTTCACCAGCAGTAGCTGACGCGCGGTGAGCGGCGACCGTCCGGCGATCGCGCTGCCGATCAGGGCGAACGCGACCTCCCCGGCGTTCCCGCCGAGCAGCACCGACACTCCGGCCTGCACCCGCCGCCACAGCTGGCGGCCTTCGTCGAGGGCGTCGCGCAACGCGTCGACACGGCCGTCGAGGAGCACCACGTCCGCGGCGCTGCGGGCGGGGTCGCCGCCGCGTGAGCTGACGCCGATCCCCACACTGGCGGCCCGGATCGCGGCGGCGTCGTTGGCGCCGTCGCCGACCATCGCGCAGACGTGACCGACGCGTTCGAGGGTCTGCACGATCTGCACCTTGTGCTCGGGCGTCATCCGGGCGAAGACGACGCACTTCTCGACGGCGTTCTCCTGCCCCCGGTGCGACAGGGTGTCCCATTCGGTGCCGCTGATCACCTGTTCGGACGACACGGGCAGTCCCAGTTCGCGCGTGATGGCGGTGGCCGTGACGGGATGGTCGCCGGTGATCAGCCGGACCCCGATCTGGAGGCGTTCGAGGTCGGGAAGCAGGCCGGCCGCTTCGGGGCGCGGGGTGTCGGCCAGCCCGAGCAGTCCGACGAGTTGCAGTCCGCTGCCGCACAGTTCGTCGAGTACGTCGGCGTCGTCGGCCGCGCGACGCGACTGGAATTTCGTGACGGTCCTGCGGGCGACGGCGAGGACGCGCAGCCCGTCCGCGGCCATGCCGAGGACCGTGTCGTGGACCTCGTCGGCGTCGATTCCGGTGCAGGCGGCGATCACGACCTCCGGTGCACCCTTCAACGACAGGTGCGTCCCCGACAGCGAGGCGGAGTAGGGCCGTCCGGACCGGAACGGAAGGTAACTGCGGTGCTCGTCCCCCGGTGGCAGCAGGTCCGCTGCCGCGTCGGCGATCGCGACGTCGGTGGCGTGCGCGGCCGGACTGCCGTCGGGGGTCACGGCGCTGCGGCCCGCGCACGCGAGCACGTCGTCGCGACCGAACCGCCGCTCCGGGACGGCGGAGACGACCCTCAGGCGGTTCTCGCTCAGGGTTCCCGTCTTGTCGAAGCACACCACGTCGACGCGGCCGAGCGCCTCGACGGACCGCGGTGCCCGCACCAGCGCGCCCGACCTGGTCAGCCTGCGTGCGGCGGCCTGCTGCGCAAGGGTCGCGACGAGCGGCAGACCCTCCGGAACCGCTGCCACCGCGACCGCGACACCGCTGGTGACCGCCTGCCGCAGTCCGGTGCCGCGCAGGAATCCGACGGCGGTCACCAGCGCGCCGCCCCCGACACTGACGGGCAGCACCCGGTCGGTGAGGCTCCTGAGCTGCGCCTGCAGACCGACATGCGACGCACTCGCCGGGGTGATCGCACCGGCCCGTCCCGCCTCCGTGGCGTCACCGACCGCGGTGACGATCGCCGTCGCCGTGCCGGTGAGGATCGTGGTTCCCGCGAACACCATGCAGGCGCGTTCGCCGATCGGTGCGCCCGGGGTCGGCGACGTCTGCTTACTCACCGGCAGCGATTCCCCGGTGAGCGAGGATTCGTCGACCTCCACGCCGGGTGCCTCGACGAGCCTGCCGTCGGCGGGCACCACCTCCCCGGGGCAGATCTCGATCACGTCGCCCGGCCGCAACCGCGACGCCTCCACCCGCTCCGTCACCCGGCTGTTCGGGGACCCGGCGACGCGGTGCGCGGGCGGATCCCCCGCCGCCAGCAACCTGTCCAGCAGCCGTTCGGCGTGGAGGCGTTGCACGGCCGACAGCGCGGCGTTGCCCGCGAGCACCGAGCCCACGAGCACCGCATCGATCGGTGACCCCAGCAGCGCGCTCGCCGCCGATCCGGTGGCGAGGACCGGGGTCAGCGGATCCGAGAGTTCCGTGCGCATCGCCCGCCCGAAGTCCCAGGCCAGCCCGACCGGCCATGCGGTGAGCCGCCCGATCGCCTCGGCGGGGGCCAACACGAGACGCACCGAGCGGCGGCGTGATGCCGTCGCGTCCTCGTTCTCCCCCTCGTGCACGGGTAGCAGACGGCGCACCTCCGTCGCCGGCATCTCGTGCCAGGCATGAACCGGGGCGGCCGGAGGATTTTCGGCCCGCAGCACACCGCGCGCGAGGGCATGTCCCGTCCACAATCCTGCCGCCGCACCGACCGTGACGGGCCCCGGTCCGCGGCCCCGCACTCCCGGCAGCATCACGAGCGCACCGAGCATCGACGCCGCCGTGGCGATCTCGACGCCGCGCCGGCTCGCCGTCCGGGCGTCGGGCAGCGACCGCAGCACCCGCCAGACCCCGGCGAGGTCGTCGACCATCAGGTCCGCACACCACGGCGGCGGGGCGTCGTCGACGAGAACACCGATACCGACGTCGGCCGCCGACAGGGCGTGCGGCGCCCGGCCCGCCACCACCGCGACCGTCGCGCCGTTCGCCTGCAACTGCGCGACGGCGTCGCGGAGGTCCGCGTCCGGCGATCCGCTCGGCGGGAGCAGATCGTCGAAGGCCGGGCGGAGTCCGCCGAGGCCGTCCACATTCACCGATATCACCTGGGCGCCCGACGCGCGGGCCTGCGCGAGCACGCCCGCCGCGCCCGCGTGGTGGGCCGGTGTCACGAGGACGGCGGAATCCTCGTCCACGGCGGCCGAGGCGACATCGCCGGGTAGGTCGGCGAGCGCGTGCCAGCCCACCCCGAGGGTGCCGGCCTCGACGGCGGACCGCGCGGCCTCCCACACCCTCGTCCGGTCGGCGTCCCGGACCGCGCGGAGTCCGCTCACCCGCAGCTCGGACGTGTGCAGCACGTCGGGGTCGACGACCACCGCGTCGATCCGGTCCAGGCGGCGCAGTGCGGCCGGGCGCAGGACCAGCACGGAGTGACGGTCGGCGAGTCCGCGGCCCAGCGTCGCGGCGAAGGACTCACGTGCGGTGCGGGCCGCCTTCGGCGCGGCGACCACGGCCGCGTCGGCGGCGCCCGCGACACTGCGAGTCGCGACCCCTACCGCCGTCGCCCCCACGAGCTGCGCGATCGCCGCCCGGTCGACGTCCCGCTCCACCGGTCCGGACGTGGCGCGCACGCGGGGGTGGTCGTCCGAGTCGTCCGCGGGGGCCCCGGCCAGGTCGGGTTCGCGGCGGTGCCACACCCGACGGCCGGACCATGCCTCCGCCGTGATCGCCGAACGCAGTGCCACGTCGACGGCGAGGGATGCCGGTGCGCGCCGCAGCACGTCGCCGACGGCCTGAGCGGTGGCGAGCAGCAGTTCGGCGGCGTCCGGCCCGAGCCTGTTCTCGACCATGCCGCGCAGTCGCGGCTGATAGTTGACGAACGTGACGGCGGCGGCCGGCACCGCCGCCGGCAGGCTGGGCATCGGCAGCAGGCGGACGCCGGCGGCCGCGACGAGGCCCGTCGTCGCGGCGAACAGTGCGAGAGCCCTCTCGGCGAGCGCGACGTCGTCGCCGGGCAGTTCCTGTGGCCGGTCCCGGACGGCGCTGCGCGCGAGCGGACGGGTGGCATCCTCCGCGCGCGCGACCACCGCGCACAGCACGGTCACCGACGGTCCGTCGTCGCCGACCGTCACCACCAGCCGGGACAGCGGGCGGTTGAGTTCGGCTCCGTCCACACCGGCGGTCGCCCGGACCGCGCCGAGAACCTCTGCGGCCACGTCGTCGCCGCGCGGTCCGTCGAGTCCGCGGACCTCGATCCAGGCACGGCCGTGTCCGGAACTCGTGCGGCGGGCCGGGGTTCCCCCCAGCACCTCGGTGGTGATCTGTGCCGCCGTCCGCGCGGTGGTGGTCATCAGACCGGCGGCGACGGCGAAATATCGACCGAGTCCCACGGCAGCTACTGTGCGGCCGACGCGGTGGCTTCGGTGTCGCGTGAGGTTCGCGACCCCGCGCCGAACTGCCGCAGCACGAGCGCCGCCCCGCCCGCGGTGACCAGCACCGGCCACTCGACCAGTCCCGCCGCGCCGACGGCGGCCAGGGTCAATGCCGCGGCAGGTGTGGAGTGGCTTCCGCTCTCCATGCCGGCCCGGGCTCCGCTCGCCACCCCGCGCACTCCGCCGACCACACCGCCGATCGCCGCGCCTCCGACCGCACCGACCGCACTCGTCGTCGCGTTCGCAGCACCTGTCACGGCGTTCACTGCGCCGTCGACGATTCGCATGTTGAGCTCCCATCGGCCGTGGCCACTCCCGCCGGGGCACGGCGGATCATGTCTGCCATACCCACCTCAGGGTATTCTCAACCGCCGCACGCCGGATCAGATTTCGGGAAACACTCGAACACTGCCGAATATCTTTCTACCCCAAAGGAATTCGTCTCCATCGTTCGGTGCGTCAGCGCTCGGCGACTACCCGGCCCTGCGGGCGGCCTCCGCGGCCTCGGCGAAGAACCACGACAGTACGAGGGCACCGGGGTCCACGACGCCGCGCGCCGCCTCGCCGATGTAGCTGGCCCGGCCGCGCCGTGCGGTGATGCCTGCGGTCGCCTCGGCGCCGCGGGCGGCGGCGTCCGCTGCCTCGGCCAGCGCGTCGGCCGGATCCTTCCCGGCCGAGGCGGCCGATTCGAGTGCGGCGACGGCGGGAGCGATGGCGTCGATCATCGTCTTGTCCCCGGGTTGCGCCCCGCCGAGTTCCTGAATCGTGTCGAGGCCAGCCCGTGCGGCGGCGGTGATCGCCTTCGCGTCCAGCCCCTGCGGTGCGTCGGCGGCCACCCGGTAGAACTGCCGGAACCAGACCCCGAACAGCGCGCCCGAGGTGCCACCCGCGTGACCGAGATAGGCGTCGGACAGCGACTCGAACACCGTCGCCGGGGAGTACCGGTCGCGGATCCCGGTGACGTCGACGTGATCGAGTGCGGCCACCATGTTGGTGCCGAAGTCGCCGTCGCCCGCGCGGCGGTCGAGGTCGGTGAGGTTCGGCTCCTCGGCGAGCACCTTCTCCACGAACGCGCCGATCCACGCCCCCACCGCCGCCCGGCCCAGTGCGTCTGCCGTGCCGGGCACCTCCGCTTCGCCCTCGCGGGAGGCGACATCCGACCGGAACTGCACCGCGGATCGGTCTGCGATGCCGCGGAATTCACCGGTCGGGGCGTTGGGCCATCCCGGTGCGGCGGTCGGGGCGTCCCACAGGTCGAGGAGTTCGTCGTCGCAGCGCACCAGCGTGATGGACGCGCCGTCCATGTCGAGGGCGGTGACGAAACTGCCGACCAGCGCGCGCCGGATCACCACGCCCCGCTCCGCGAGATGGTCGGCGAGTTCACCGAACAGCAGTTGCAACTCCAGCGGATGGGCCGCGCCGAGCCCGTTGACGATCGCGATCACCTGCTCGCCCCGCTGCACGCCGAGCGAGGCGAGCACGGGGTCGGTGAGCCGGCGGACCAGTTCGGCGGCGGGCAGTGCGTCGACCCGTTCGGTTCCGCGTTCGCCGTGGATGCCGATCCCGAGTTCGATCTGCCCGTCCGGCAGGTCGAACGACGGCGAGTCCGACCCCGGCACGGTGCACGCGCGCAGTGCCACCGCCATGCTGCGGGAGTTCCGGGCCGTGCGTCGCCCGAACTCCGCGACGGTGGCGAGGTCGTCGCCGCGTTCGGCCGAAGCGCCGCAGACCTTCTCGACCGCGATCGTGGCCGCGGTGCCGCGCCGTCCGGGCCCGTCCTCCCGTTCGGACGCGACGTCGTCGTCGACGAGCACGTGCTCGACCGTGATGCCGTCGGCCGCGGCCAGGTCGCCGGCGATGCGGAAGTTGAGGACGTCGCCGGTGTAGTTCTTCACGATGTGCACGACGCCGCCACCGGCATCGACGGCCCGGGTGGCGGCCCGCACCTGCAGCGCGTTGGGCGAGCTGAAGATCAGGCCGGGGCAGGCTCCGGTGAGCATGCCCCGGCCGACGAACCCGGCGTGCAGCGGTTCGTGGCCGGACCCACCGCCCGACAGCAACGCGACCTGCCCGGACGGCAACGGTTCCCGGCGGGTGAGATAGCCCGGTTCCGGATGCCATTCGAGGTCGTCGGTGGTGGCGACGGCCCCGCGGAGCGCGTCGACGACGAAGGACTTGGGCGAGTTCAGGAACTGTGCGTGCGCCATGCCCCCACGCTAAACCTCCGCATGTGAGTGCCGCGGAGTGCCGGAGCACACATTGCCGCTCACGTGGGAGGCGGCGGCGAGCGCTTCCTCGAACTCGCGCCGGCCCGACTGCGACCCGAGCAGCAGCGCGAGCCGGGTCAGGAAACCTTCACGATCCGATTCCTCCGCCTGGTCGAGCGCCTCCGACAGCCCCGTCCACACGCTCTCGCGCAGCAGTTCCTCCGGTGTGGCAGTCGTCTCCGTGTGCGCAGGGACGACGCCCGCCGCGGGGGCGGTCGCAGCGCGCAGGTGCGCGGGGATGTCGCCGAGCAGCGACAGGTCCCGGACCCGGCACAGGACGAGCCCGTCCGGGCGGATCACGAAGCACTCGCCCGCGGACGCGCCGAGGGCCTGCGCCAGCGCGCCGTCCGAATCGTCGAGGACCGTCAGATCGCCCGCCGGATCCACCGCCGCTCCCGGCGCCGGGACGACGACCGCGCGCACCGACTCGGGCGCCAGCACCGTCGACAACGCGGCAGCATGGGCGGCGACGATGTCGGCACTTGCCGCGTCGACCCCGACACCCAGCACCGCGAATCCCGTTCCGCGGACACGGTTCAGCGAGGACTCCACCGACCCCTCGGCGGTGGCGACGCGAACCCGGCGGTCCTCCAGCGGATCCCCGGGCAGCACCCCGATCGTCCCCTCGGCCACCGGCCACGTGAGCGGCGACAGGTGGGCGTGCGTCGCACTGGACTGCCGCGGGTTGACGAGATGTCCGAACTCCGGACGGGTGGTCGCCAGCGCCAGGACGGCGTCGCGGGTGGTGCGGTAGCCGTGGCTGCCCGGCGACATGATGAGCGTCGACTTGCCCGCGTTGTCCACGTTCTGCTGCCAGGCCCCGCGCCGTTCCGCCGAATACGCCTGCAGCAGGGCCTCGTCCGCTGTCCCGTTGACGACGGCGGCCAGCGTCCAGGCGAGGGTCTCGGCGTCCTCCATGCCGGAGTTCAGACCGCGGACGCCGAAGATCGGAACCAGGTGGGCGGCGTCGCCGGCGAACAGGATCCGGCCGTGCGTGAAGTCGTCCAGCGCGAGCGCGTGCGCACGGTAGAAACCGTGCCACTCGAGGGTCCACGGCACGTCGTTCTCGAGCCAGTCGAGGTGCCGCGTGATCCGGTCGCGGATACGGTCTTCCTGCGTCTCGAGTTCGGCGTCGTCGGAACTGTCCAACTGGTAGTCGATGCGCCAGATGTCGCGGGGCTGCCGATGCATGATGATCGTCGAGCCCGGGTTGCTCGGCGGGTCGAACCACACCATCCGCTCGGCGGGCAGCGCCGATTCCCAATGGATGTCGGCGATGACGTAACTGCCCTGATAGCTGTTTCCCTGCAACCGGATTCCCGCCAGCTCCCGCATGCGGCTGCGACCACCGTCCGCCGCGACGACCCAGCGCGCGCGCAGCCGGCGCGTGCCGAACACGGTGTCGACGTCGAGTGTCACGTCCTCGTCCGACCGCAGGACCCCGGCGACGCTCGACGACCAGTGGAACGTGATCAGCGGATGCGCGAGCAGGGTGTCGGTCATGATCTGCTCGATCTCGGACTGCGACACGTTGACCATGGGACCGCGGACGTCGTGCTCACCGTGCGCCATCTCGAAGTGCAGCACCTGCTCGTCGCGGTAGAAGCTGCGCCCACCCACCCAGGGCAGCACGATCTTCTCGAGTTCCGCCCCGAACCCGAGCCGGGCCGCCACCTCGAGGCTGTGCCGGGAGATGCAGATCGCGCGGCTGCCGAACGACACCTGGTCGGCGGCCTCGAGCACGGTGACGGGGATGCCGCGCTGCGCGAGGCCGAGCGCCACGCCCATGCCGACCGGGCCTGCGCCCACGACGACGACGGGCAGGGCCTCGTCGGTTGCGGTGGTCGACGCGAAGTCCGTGGCCGAATATTTCTGTGGCTGAAAGTAGGTGGACATGTCAGGCGACCTCCGCTTTCTGTGCGTTCTTGTTGGTTTCCGGCAGCAGCAGAATGGCGACGAGACTGATCACGGCGATCACCACGAAGTAGGCGCTGATCGCGACGGAGCTCCCGAAAGCCCCGAACAGCCACGTCGCCAGGAACGGTGCGAGCCCGCCGCCGAGGATGGCGCCGATCTGGTAGCCGAGCGACGCACCGCTGTAGCGGATGTGGGCGGGGAAGAGTTCGGCGAACAGCGCCGACTGCGGCCCCGCGGTCGTGCCGAGCACCGCGGCCATCACGATCATCGCGAGCAGCATGACGGGGATCGACGCCGTGTCGATCAGCGGGAAGAAGACCGCCGCGACGATCACCAGCGCGACCGAACTCCACGTGTACACCCGGCGCCTGCCGAGCACGTCCGACTTCCAGGCCGACACCGCCATGCCCGCCATCCAGACCGGGCACGCGACGATCAGCAGGGTGAGCATCGTGGCGCGGCTGTAGCCGAGTTCCTCGGTGCCGTACGTCAGGACGTACACCATGAAGACGTAGGCGATGCCGTTGGTCGCGACGAACGTGCCCGCCGCGAGCAGCACGGTCCGCCAGTTCCTGGTCAGCACCTCGACGATCGGCATCTTCACGATCGTGTCGCTCTCCTTGGCCTCCGCGAACGCCGGGGACTCGAAGACACCCAGGCGGATCCACATCGCGACGCCGACGAGCACGGCGCTCATCAGGAACGGCACCCGCCAGCCCCAGGTCTGGAACGCGTCGTCGGACAGCAACTGGGTGACGGCGAGAAACACGACGTTCGCCATGATCACTCCGGCCGGGACACCCATCTGCGGCGCCGCGCCGTACAGCCCGCGCTTGCCTTCGGGGGCGTGCTCGGTGGCCATGAGCACCGCGCCGCCCCATTCACCGCCGACGCCGATGCCCTGCACGAACCGCAACGCGACCAGCAGGATGGGTGCGGCCACCCCGATGGCCTCGAAGTTCGGGAGCAGTCCGATGCCGACGGTCGCGGCGCCCATCATCGTCAGCGACAGCACCAGCATCGACTTGCGTCCGATGCGGTCACCGAAGTGACCCATGACGACGCCGCCGATGGGGCGGGCGACGAAGCCGACCGCGAAGGTGGCGAAGGCGGCCAGGGTTGCGGCGAACGTCGACGCGCCCGGGAAGAACTGCGGTCCGATCACCAGGGCTGCGGCGGTGCCGTAGATGAAGAAGTCGTACCACTCGATCGCGGTGCCGACGAAGCTCGACAGGACTGCCCTGCGCGCTTCCTTGTGGGACACCGTCGGTGTCGCCTCGGTGATTGCCGTCATCTTCTGCCTTCCCGGTTCTGCTGCGCGCACACTCATCGCGCTACCGGAATGACAATGACCCCACTCACATACGTCTGAAAAGCGGGACTATCCCCGCATGAATGACGGAAATTCCGTGGAAGGCGCGTCTTCGCAGTTCAGGCCGTGACGAACCGGATGAACGCCCGGGCGACGCGGCTCAAAGTCGCCTCCTGATGCCACGCCACGACGACGGCCACCGACGACGGTTTCGGTTCGGCGATCGGTTTCACGACGACGGGCAGGCCCTCGTACGTGACGTCCACGCGTGGCCGTTGCAGCAGCAGCGTCCATCCGAGGCCGCGCCCGACGAAGGCCCGCGCCGTCTCGAAGTTCGCGGTCCGGTATGCCACCCGGGGCGCGAAGCCGGCCTCGCGGCAGACGTCCATCGCATGGTTGGTGCTCGGTGGCGCGTCCAGCAGCACCATCGGGTGTTCGGCCAGATCCGCGAGGCGTACGGGCCCGTCGATTCCCGCCAGCGGATGCTCGGCCCCGAGCACCACCATCGGCTCGCGGGTCATCAGCGGCACGGTCTGCCAGTCCGGGGGCAGGTCGAGGTCGTAGACGATGGCGACGTCGAGTTCGCCGCCCTCGAGCTGCGTCCGCAGCCGGTTCTGCGTGTCTTCCCGGAACTCCACCGACGCCCGCGGGTATTCGGTGGTGAACGCGTACAGCATCGACGGCAGGATCGTCGGGCCCAGCGCCGGGTAGCAGCCGACGGCGATCGGCCCGGTGACGGCACCGCCCTCTCCGCACGCGTCGGCCTGCAACTCCCCCGCCTGCTGCAACAGTGTCCGCGCCCGCGACAGCACTGCCTCCCCCGTCGGGGTCAGCTGCACACCGCGGGCGCGCCTGCGCACGCACAACTGCGCCTTCAGCGCCTTCTCCAGATCCGTCACCGCCGCGGACAGCGCCGACTGCGACAGATGCATCCGCTCGGCGGCACCGCTGATCGTCCCGGTCTCCGCCACCGCCACGAACGCCGCCAGCTGCCGCATCGTGTATGCGGGGACGTTGTCGGAGCGGGCCATGGAAGAACGGTAGCGCGGGACCTTCCTGTCAGGTGGCCGCCGGGACCTGCGCGAGAACCTCCCGGGTGGCGGCGACGAGCCGCGCGAGCCACGCGTCCGTGCCGACGGCCCGACGGAGCGGCTCGTTGGGGAGTTCGATGCTGACCGGGAGGCCCGCCGGCAGCGTCGACCAGATGTCGGCGAGCGGGATGCCGCCCGTTCCCGGCACGAGCCGCTCTTCGCGCGCCTGCCTGATCAGTTCGGCGTCGTCCGCGGGCACCGGCACCGAGCCGTCGCACATCTGCGCGTAGTGCAGCCAGTCCCGCGGGATCGCCGCCAGGTCGTCGAGCGTGGTGCTCGACCGTCCGACGTGCAGGCCGTCCACCAGCACGCTGCGCGCCGGCCCGTCGGCCTGCGACACGATCTCGACCGCGGCGGTCGCGTCGGGGACCGCCGTCCACGGCATGAACTCGAGGCTCGCGACGATGCCGTAGTTCGCGCACAGGTCCGCCAGCCGGGCGTACGAGTCGGTGAGCCGGGGGCGGTCGCGGTCGTCGCCGCCGACGAGCACGGCCTTCGCGCCGAGCCGTGCACCGGCCTCGAGCAGAGGTATGTACGCGCTCGGATCGAAATCTGCTCCCAGCCGGATGATTTCGAGGTCGAACACCTCGATCGGCGAGTCGTCGAGTCGGCGCACGAGCGCATCGAGGGCGGCCGGGTCCTCGTGCAGCGGGTAGGCGGTGGTGCCCGGTGCGGCGGGCAGCAACCGGATGCCGATGGTGTCGAAGCCGTGTTTCTCGGCGAGGTCCACCTGCTCCAGCGGCGCGGTGTCGAGCACCGTGAGCGCGGCAAGGCCGAGTGGGGCGGTCATCGCAGGTCTCCTGTCGTCGAGGCGAGGCGGCGACCGGTGAGGTAGCCGAAGGTCATGGCCGGACCGAGGTTGATGCCGCCGGACGGATAGTGTCCGCCCATGACGCTGGACTGGTCGACCCCGACGGCGAACAGTCCGCCGATCGGCTGGTCGGCGTCGTTCAGCACCCGGGACGTCGAATCGGTGACCAGGCCCGCGAACGTGCCGAAGCTGCCGGGAACCACCTTGACCGCGTAGAACGGGCCCTCCGCGAGCGGCGCGAGCGCCGGGTTCGGCCAGGGATTGTCGGCGTCTCCGGACCCGACGGTGAACGGGGTGGTGCCACGGCCGAAGTCGGGGTCGACGCCGTCGCGGGCGCCTTCGTTGAACGCCGCGACCGTCTTCTCCAGGCCGTCCGGGTCGACGCCGATCTTCTCTGCCAGTTCGCGGACCGTGCGACCCCGGGTGAGGTACCCCGACTTCAGGTACGGCCACGTCGGGATCGGCAGCGGCTTGGCCATGCCGAGCGGGAAGTACCGCAGGTAGCGCTGGTCGGCGATCAGCCAGGAGCACACCTCCTCGCCGTCGGGCACCTGCTCGACCATTGCGAGCGTGTAGTCGTGGTAGCCGAGGCCCTCGTTGACGAAGCGGCGCCCGTCCGCGAGAACACCGATGGCGCCGGGCTTTCCACGGTCGAGGATGTGCGGGAACACGCCCTCCCTGCCGTTGCGGTACCGGATGATCGACACCGGGCAGTACGCGACCGGGGAGGCGACCGAGCGGTCCAGGCGTCCGCCTGCGGACTCGCCGAGCGTGATGCCGTCGCCGGTGGTCGTGGACGGGGTGAGGGTCCAGTGCTCGCGACCCGTGGGGGTGCGGGGGAACAGTTCGCGTCGCCGGTCCAGGTCGTGGGAGAAGCCGCCGGTCGCGAGCACCACCCCGCGACGCGCGTCCACCGTGTACGCGCCGTTCGGACCCGCCAGCCGGACACCGGTGACACTGCCTGCGGCGTCGGTGGTCAGCGCGGTGGCGGCCGTGCTCACGCGGATCTCGACGCCGGCGTCGAGCGCCGACCGCAGCAGCCGGCCCACGAGGGCGGTGCCGTTGACGAGTTGCTGTCCGCGACGCTTGGTCACGAGGTCGAACAGGTGCGTGGACACCCGGCGGGCGCAGTGCACGAACGCCTTCGTCGACCGGGTCGAGTGCAGGAACGCCTGCAAGTCGGGGCCGGCCATGATGCCCATGCCGAGGAACGACGTCTCGTAGAGTTGCCGCCGGAGCAGGGCTGCGACGTCGGGGCCGAGTTTCCGGAGGCTCACCGGCTTCGGCCCGACCGAGCGGTGGCCCGTTCCGGCACCCGGTGTGTCGCCGTGGATGTCGGCGATCTTCGCTCCCGGAACGAACTGCAGCGCCGTCTTCTTCTCGAAGAACTCCACCATCTCGGGTGCGCCGTCGAGCAGGGCGTCGACCTTGGCGGCGTCGAAGTTCTCGCCGAGCCGGTGTTCGAGGTAGGTGCGGGGCGCCGAGCGGTCCTCGATCACACCGTGCGCGTGCGCGAAGAGATTCCGCGGCGTCCACATCCACCCGCCCGACCACGCCGTGGCGCCGCCGCACGTGTCCGCCTTCTCGACGACGAGGACGGACGCGTCGCCGTCGGCGGCGGCGACGGCGGCGGACAGGCCGCCCGCGCCGGAACCGATGACGACGACGTCATAGGTGGCGATGGCGTGTTCGGGGGTCATGCGTTCTCCTTGGTGGTGACGGGCGTGAGGTCGACGACCCGGCCGGTGCGGGACGACTCGTAGACGGCGGCGACGATCGCGAGCGAGGCGCGGGCGTCGCGTCCGGTGACGGCCGGCGGCCTGCCGGTCAGGACGGCGTCCGCGAAGTCCTGCACCTGGAGGGTGTGGAAATCGGCGAGTCCTGCGTTGACTTCGGTGACGTCGAGATTGGCTCGGACGTCCGGTGTGAACGGTGCCCGGAACTCCAGCTCACCGGGGACGGTCCAGATTTCGTTGACACCCTCCCGTCCCTCCGGGAACTCGAGGACGCTCGCGATCGCACCGGTCCGCCCGATCACGGTGACCCGGTTGCCGAGATTGTGGTTGGCGCCGGTGGTCGCGGTGACGGTGGCGGTGCCGCCCGACGCGAACGACACGACCGCCGACGCGCTGTCCTCGGTCTCGATGTGCTCGCCGTGCGTGTGGGTGCGGATGACACCGCTCACCGAGACGGCCTCGCCCATGAACCATTGCAGCATGTCGATCTGGTGCACGGCCTGCGTCATGAGGACACCGCCGCCGTCGGTGTCCCAGCGGCCACGCCACGCGTCGGCGGAGTAGTAGGCCGACGGGCGGTGCAGCAGCACCGACGCCTCACCGAGCACCGGGACGCCGATCCGGCCGTCGTCGATCGCATCCCGGATGCGGCGGGCGGCGGGCCAGAAGCGGCGCTGGAACAGCACCCCGAACGTGATGCCCGCGCGGTCCGCGGCCTCGATCATCCGGTCGGCGGCGGCGACGTCGACGGCGATCGGCTTCTCGCACAGCACGTGCACGCCGGCCTCGGCGGCCGCGACGACGACTTCTTCGTGGACGGGATGCGGGGTGCACACGGTCCACGCGTCGAGACCGAGGGTGAGCAGTTCCGCGACCGAGCCGACAGCCCTCTCGATGCCGTGCGCCGACGCGAACGCGCGGGCCCGTTCCAGGTCGGGGTCGCAGCACCCGGCGACCTCGACTCCGGGCACCTGTTGCAAGGCCCGGGCGTGGTTTCCGGCGATCTTGCCGCAGCCGACGATGCCGATACGTAATGCCATCATGCGCTGACCTCCTCGCGGGCTTCGGCGGCCGCGGTGATCTTCGCGGCGACGTCGACGGCGGTCACCAGGGCGGCATGGATGGACCCGCCGTCACCGCTCGCGTCACCGACCGGGTGGACGCCGAGTCGCGGTGCCAGCCCCCTCAGTGCGGCGAGCAGGTCGGCGCGGGGCTCGACGCCGTGCGAGACCAGCAGTTCGCCGGGGGCGTCGACCACCCGCTCCTGGCCGCCGGTCGAGATCGCCACCCGGTCTTCCTCGATCCGCGTCACGATCGACGACAGATGGGTGGTGAGGTTCTCGCTCGCCGCGAGCCGCGGGAGCAGCACGATCTTGCCGCGCCGGCCGACGTCGTGGGCGATCGTCTCCTGCGGGCCGATCATGACGACGCTCGTGCCCTGCCGGAGCAGGTCGTCGGCGACCGCGGCGGCTTCCCGGTCGGCGCCGAAGATCGTGATCGCCTCGGGTGCGGGGTCCCCGGATTCCAGGAATTCGCGGACGTCGCGGACCCTGCGGGTGCCCGCCCCGGGCAGGTCGACCGCGGGTCCGCGGCCGCCGGTGGCGAGCACGATGGCGTCGAAGTCCGGGCCGGCCAGTGCGGCGGCGTCGACCCGGATGCCGGTATGGCAGGTGATGTCGAGGTCGGCGATCTCGGCGAGGTACCAGTCGACGATCCGCGAGTACTCGGGGTACTCGTGCAGTCGGGACGCGAGCGCGAAATCACCACCGAGGCTGTCGCGTTCGTCGTAGAGATCCACGCGGTGTCCGGCGAGGGCGAGGTCGCGGGCGGCCGCCATCCCGGACGGTCCGGCCCCGACCACCGCGACGCGCACCGGCACGTCGGCCGGCTTCGACGGCTGCGCGAGTTCGCGGCCCACCCACGGGTTGACCGAGCACGGGACGGGTCCGGCGGCGAGGCTGTCGATGCAGTAGTTGCAGGCGATGCACGGCCGGTACCGGCCGCCGTCCAGCGCGCGGTTCGGGAAGTCGGGGTCGGCGTGCAGGGTGCGCGCCAGGCTGACGAAGTCGGCCTGCCCGGATTCGATGATCTGCGCGGCGACCTCGGGGGAGCTGATCCGGCCCGCGACTCCGACCGGGATGTCGTAGTCCCGTGTGTACTGCTCCGAGTACGGGGCGAGGAGGCCTCGGGGCCATTCACCGGGCTGGATGATCCATTGCCCGGATTCGTAGTTGCCTGCGGAGACGTCGAGGAAGTCGAGGCGGTCGGTGTCGATCGCGTCGATGCGCACCCGGGTGGTCTCGGCGTCGAGCCCGCCGTCGACGGCCTCGAACGCCGAGAACCGCAGTCCGAGAGCGATACCCGGGGCCATGGTGCGGACGGCGTCTATGACACGGTTGACGAACAGGGTGGGGTCGGCCCACGCGTCGTCGCGATGGTTGTAAGCGGGTGAGAGGAATTGGTGGATGAGGTAGCCGTGCCCGCCGTGCAACGAGATGACGTCGATTCCGGCCTGCTGACAGCGCGCGGCGGCCTCACCGAAGCATTCGACGATGTGCTCGATGTCGTCGCCGTCGAGTTGCTCGGGCATTTCGCCGCCGACCACCGCGCACGGGATCGGTGACGGTGCGACGGGGACGAATCCGCTGACGGCGCCCTGCGCGGTACGGCCGCCGTGGTTGAGTTCGACACCCACCAGCGCGCCCTGCGCGTGGATCGCGTCGGCCAATTTCGCGATGCCCGGGATGCGTTCGTCGACGTCGACGCCCATCTGCCGGATGCGTCCCTTGCCGTCGGCCCGCACGTAGCTGGCCTCGGTGAACACGAGGGCCGCGCCGCCTGCCGCGCGGCGGGCGAGGTACGCGATGTACTCGTCGGTCATCGTGCCGTCGACCTCGCAGTAGTTGCGTTCCATCGGCGCCGACACGAAGCGGTTGCGCAGTCGCACGTTGCCCAGGTCGAGGGGCGCGGCGAACGGGTGCCCGGTCATCGGGACTCCTCCAGAACAGTCGGGGCGCACTGCTCGGCGAGCAGGTCGCCGAGGTGGCGTCGCATGCGGTCGGGATCGGGGGTGACACCGGTGACGAGGGCGAACGTGTCGGCCGCCTGCGCGACGAGCATCTGGCCGCCGTCGAGGACGGCGCAGCCGAGAG
>JBCEBZ010000039.1:0-7522 GCA_039206675.1 Rhodococcus sp. (in: high G+C Gram-positive bacteria)
CCGCCACGGTCATCGAATCGCTAATGGAGGTGGCGCGTCCATCTCGGGCGCGGCGGCAGGCTACCAGGGCGGGGTCGGATCGGCGCGCAATGGCGGCCGGGCGCGGTACTCGGCGGAAGTGGTCGCGTCGGTGACCGCGTCGAGCGCGGCCCGGCTGGCGCTCAACCGCGACGGCTGCTGAGTCGTCTCCCTCGATACCGTCATCGAGACGACTCGGGCGAAACGGGCATATCGGGAGTGGTAGATGAGCCTAGACTCCGAAGATGGAACGCAGTGCGAAGGCTGCACGCGAGCAGCGCACCGATCAGCGGTCGACGTTCGACAAGTTCGTCGAGCAGATCGAACTCCGGGTCAGCCAGGCGCCGTTCTTCGGGATTTGCGCCGGCGTCGTGGTCCTGTGGGTCGTCAGCATCCCGCTGTGGAAGGACCTCCACGAGTGGCAGATCGCCATCCACACCGTGGGCGCCGTGTTCACGCTGCTGCTCGTGGTGCTGCTCGAGAACGCGGGCCGGCGTTCGGCCGAGGCGCTGCAGGAGAAACTCAACGTCATCGCCGAGGCCCTCGCCGCGCTGCTCGACTCCTCCGCCCAGGACGACCCCGAACTGAAGAAGGCGGAGGAAAAGCTGCGGGAGGCGGTCGGGCTCGAGGAGCGGCACTGATCCGTCCACCCCTGTGACACGGCCCACCGAACAGGTAAGTTATGTGTAACCGCGAAAACTACTAACCAGTAGGGGTACGAAATGCCTGTTCCGACCGCCGCCACGTTCGCGCGGCTCGCCGACCTCATCGCCATCCCGGACGCCGCGGATCGCCCGACGCGGTCCGTCGTCGAGGCGTTCACGGGCAGGGAACTGGCCACCGTCCCCGTCGGCACGGCCCAGGACGCCTTGGATGCCATCGCCCGCGCCCGGGTGGCGCAGAAACAATGGGCAGCCCGCCCGGTCACCGAACGCGCCGCGATCTTCCACCGCTACCGCGACCTGGTGCTCGAGAACCGCGACGCCCTGATGGACATGGCGCAGGCCGAGACGGGCAAGTCCCGCGCCGCGGCGCAGGAAGAGGTCCTCGACATCTCGATGACCGCCCGCCACTACGCGCGCGTCGCCCCCAAGCTGCTGCGTCCCCGCCGAATCTCCGGCATGCTGCCCGGCCTCACCAAGACGGTGGTGCGGTACCAGCCGAAGGGCGTCGTCGGCGTCATCTCGCCGTGGAACTACCCCATGACCCTCGCGGTGTCCGATGCCGTCGCCGCGCTCCTCGCCGGCAACGCCGTCGTCCTCAAGCCCGACAGCCAGACCCCGTACTGCGCCCTGGCCTGCGTCGACCTGTTGTACCAGGCCGGTCTGCCGCGCGACCTGTTCGCCGTCGTCCCCGGACCGGGCTCGGTGGTCGGCACCGCCCTCGTCGAGAACACCGAGTACCTGATGTTCACCGGGTCCTCGGCGACAGGGCAGCTGCTCGCCGAGCAGGCCGGTCGCCGTCTCATCGGCTTCTCCGCCGAACTCGGCGGGAAGAACCCGATGATCGTCACTGCAGGCGCGAACCTTCGTGAGGTCACCGACGCCGCGGTCCGCGCCTGCTACTCCAACTCCGGGCAGCTGTGCATCTCCATCGAGCGGATCTACGTCGAGGAATCCATCGCCCCCGAATTCACCCGGATGTTCGGTGAACGCGTCCGCAAGATGAAGCTCGGCGCCGGCTACGACTTCGGCATCGAAATGGGCAGCCTCGTCTCCGAGGACCAGGTCAAGGCCGTGTCCAGTCACGTCGACGACGCCGTGGTCAAGGGCGCGACCGTGGTGGCAGGCGGCAAGGCACGCCCCGACCTCGGACCGCTGTTCTACGAGCCGACGGTCCTGACCGGTGTCCCGGAGGACGCCGAGTGCTACCGCGACGAGACGTTCGGGCCGCTGGTCTCGATCTACCCCGTCGCCGACGTCGACGAGGCGATCGAACGCGCCAACGACACCGAATACGGCCTGAACGCCAGCGTGTGGGCGGGAACCAAGGCGGAGGGCGAGGCCATCGCCGCACGGATCCACGCCGGAACCGTCAACGTGGACGAGGGCTACGCCCCGGCGTGGGGCAGCACCGGAGCGCCGATGGGCGGCATGGGAGTGTCCGGTGTCGGGCGCCGCCACGGCGAGGACGGGCTACTCAAGTACACCGAGCCGCAGACCATCGCCACCACCCGCGTTCTCAACCTCGGCGGCCCGCGTGGACTGTCGCCGAAGGTGTGGGCCAAGATCATGCCGCCCTTCGTGAAGGCGCTGCAGTGGATTCCGGGCCGCTAGACGTGGACCGCGCGAGCATCCTGATCGACGTCCCGCCCACCGAGGTGTGGGGTGTGGTGACCGACGTCGAGGGCATGGGCCGGTTCAGTCCCGAGAACACCGGCGCGCGCTGGACGTCGGGCACACCGGCGACGGTGGGGGCCCGGTTCGTCGGCGCCAACCGGCACGGGCCGGTGCGCTGGAAGACGCACTGCACCGTCGTGGATGTCGTTCCGGACCAGAGGTTCTCGTTCGAGGCGGACGAACCGAAAGCCCGTTGGACGTACCACCTCGAACCCTCGGGCTCCGGCACTCTCGTCACCGAGACCCGGGAGATCTACGCGACGCCCGTATGGTGGGTGCGACTGGTGCAGAAATCGAAGGTGCTGGGCAGCAACCGTGACCGGTTGATGCAGGACGGGATGCGGCAGACGCTCGAGCGCATGAAAGTCGCCCTCGAGAGCTGATCTTCCACCCTGGGGTGCGGATTCGTCACCCTAGGGTGCCTGTCGCAGGCTGCCGAAGGCCCCGAGACTGGACGGTGTCCACACCTCTCGGAGGCGCCTCCCATGAATCCTCGGCCGACACCCGTCGAAGCTGGTCGGTCGTGCCCTGACGTCCGCCGTGAGGACGTGTCGTTCACCTCGCGCGGGCAGCGCTGCGCAGCCTGGCTGTACCGCCGCCGGGCCGAAACGCCCACGCCGGCACCCTGTGTGGTGCTCGCGCACGGCTGGAGCGGGGTGCGCGAGCAGCGACTCGACGCGTTCGCGGCGCGGTTCGCGGCCGCGGGCGTCGCGGCGCTGGTGTTCGACTACCGGCACTTCGGTGCCAGCGAGGGCGAACCCCGGCAACTGCTCGACATCGACAGCCAGCTCGACGACTGGAACAGCGCCGTCGCGTACGCGCGCACCCGCCCGGACATCGACCCCGGCCGGGTCGCACTCTGGGGGACGTCGCTGTCCGGCGGGCTCGTCCTGACCGCGGCCGCGCGGGACCGGCGGGTGGCCGCGGTCGTGTCGCAGGTTCCGTACGTCGACGGTCTGACGAACCTTCCGCGACTCGGGCCGGCCGGACTGGGCCGCATGGCGGTCGCCTACCTGCGGGACCGGTACGCCCAGTTGCGCGGTCGCCCGCCGTACATGTTCCCCGTCGTCGGTCCGCCGGGATCGTTCGCGGCCATGACCACACCCGATGCGGAGGCGGGGTACCGCGCGATGGATCCGCCCGGGTCGACGTGGCGGAACGAAACCCCGGGACGGGTGGCGTTGCAGGCGGCGCTGTACCGGCCGACGACGACGGTCGCGAAGATCGCGTGCCCGGTCTTCTTCGCGATCGCCGATCACGACGTCGTCACGTTCACCCGCAGCGCGCAGAAGGCTGCGGCCAAGACCCCCGACGCCGAGGTGCACCTCTATCCGGGCGGGCACTTCGACCCGTACTTCGATGCGCTCTTCGAGCGGGTGGTCACGGACGAGACCGAGTTCCTCGTCCGCCACCTCAGTCCACCGGTGGGCTAGCCGACGGGCGGTCCGTCACCGACCCTGGTCCGTTAGCAATCACTGTGCTATTTTGCTAACGAACCAGTCGCGAAGGAGACCGCCATGACCACCCCCACCCCGAATCCCAAGTCCGCCAACGCGAAGACGGAGATCCCGTCCGTTGGCTCGCAGTTCATCGATGCCGCGAAGAAGGCGGGCAACCTGTCACTCGACGTGTACGAGAAGGCCCTCGACAGCAGCCTCGATTTCCACACCACCCTCGGCGACGTCAGCAGCTTCGAGTGGATCGGCACCGTCACCGGTGCTCAGGCCACGTTGGTGCGGAAGGTGAGCGACGCGGCGACCTCGGCGGCCCGTGAACTGCTGAAGTAGGCCGGATGCCGGGGGCCGGTCAGTCGTCGACGTTCGAGTCGTCGCCTGTGGCCGGCCTTCCCCGTTTGCGTTTGCCGCGGGTGACCTCACGGAAAGCCTCGTACATTTCCGTGAGGGCCTTGCGCTGTGCGTTCGTCAGGTCGGGGTCTCCGTCGATCGCGGTGACGACCCCGGACACGGCTCGAGGTTCGTTCCGGAGCTGCCCGAGCAGCATGTCGGTCGACATCTGCAGATGCTCGGCGATCGCGTCGAGGACGCGTTCGCTCGGCTCCCGGAGGTTGCGCTCGATCTGGGAGAGATAGGGATTGGAGATACCGACCATCGCGGCGAACTGTCGCATCGGGAGCTCCGCCAGCTCCCGCTGCCGCCTGATCAGTTCGCCCAGAGTGCGATAGCGTGCTTCCTCGTCGACCACTCCATCAGGTTAACCGGTGAGGAATCGGAGCAGAATCTCCGCGACGCAGACCGGACGGCTGCCGCCCGTCACGTCGAAGGTGAGGGCGATGGTGGCCTGATATCCGCCGGTGCACGGCTCGACCGCCACGAGGTCGGCGACCGCGCTGAGCGTCGAATCCACCGGAACGGGGGCCGGGAACCGCGCCCTGTTCAGCCCGTAGTTGACGACCTGGTCGCAGTCGGAAACCTCGAAGATCTCCCACAGCAGGGGAACTGCGAGCGAGAGCGTGAGGTATCCGTGCGCGATCGTGGTGCCGAACGGTCCGGTCCGCGCACGATCGCGGTCGACGTGAATCCACTGGCGATCGTCGGTGGCCTCGGCGAAGGTGTCGATGCGATCCTGCGTGACCACGAATGTCCCGGACGAGCCCAGCCGGGTACCGACCAATGTCGGCAGTTCCGCCATCGTGACACTGCGTGCCGGGGTGGGGGTGGTGACACCTGTCGTCGAATTGGATGTAGTCATGGTCCCCCATCGATGATGGGCGAATTTCTTCCGACATCACCCTTGGAGATCGCACAGTAACGCACACTGCCCCGATCGGGGAAGTGCTTCAGCGCATTGATCCCGCATCCAATTCCAGGTTCCCGCGCGGTGTGGCATGCACGTGGCCGTGAAACGAAAAAAGTTACCGCTGAATGAATGTCGACCAAACTCGCGCCTTGTGTTTCTATTTTCGACACGGGCGCCCATGCTGTCGAAAATGATCTTGCTCGACGTTTTTCATTACGCGCGAGTAACCATTCTTGGTGTTTATGCTCCGATCCATACCGGGACGAATCCCCGCGACGGGGGTGTCTGGTCCAGGTGCTGACAGAGGAGAATCGTTGACCAAGACTGCGGAGACGAAGATGGCACTCGTGACACCCGATGCCACCCCCGGCGAGGAGGATCGCACCGACGGGTTCGGCGCGCGGGACGCGGTGAGCGCGTTGACGGGCGCCGTCGGGCAGGGCCGGGTGGTCCTGCGCGAGTCCCTCCGCCTCGGGCGCGAACTGACGAAGATCGCGGTGGGCCGCTCGGACGTGGCGTCGGCCGAGGGCGATCGGCGGTTCGCCGACCAGGCGTGGACGAGCAACCCGTTCTATCGCCGCGTGCAGCAAACCTATCTCGCGTCCGTCGACGCGATCGACGGCGTCGTCGAGGAGTGGGGCCGACGGGTCGACCACCGCCACGCGCAGGAAGCGGCGTTCGCGTCGACCATCCTCACCAGCGCGCTCGCACCGACGAACTACCTGCTCACCAACCCGGCCGCAGTGAAGGAGGCCTTCGACACCGGCGGCATGAGCCTGGTGCGCGGCGCGCGCAACTACGTGTCCGACCTGCGCCGCAACGGCGGGATGCCGCAGATGGTCGATCCCGACGCCTTCACCGTCGGTGTCGATCTCGCCGTGACGCCGGGCGCCGTAGTCGCCCGCGACGAGGTCGCCGAAGTGCTGCAGTACACGCCGACCACGGAGACCGTGTATGAGCGGCCGGTGCTCGTGGTGCCGCCGCCGATCGGCCGCTTCTACTTCCTCGATCTGCGTCCCGGCCGCAGTTTCGTCGAGCACGCTGTCTCTCGCGGACTGCAGACGTTCATGCTGGCGTGGCGTAATCCGACAGCGGAACAGGGCGATTGGGACCTCGACACGTATGCGCAACGCGTGTCGGACGCGATCGACGAGGTGCGGGAGATCACCGGCAGCGACGACGTCAACGTGATCGGGTTCTGCGCCGGCGGTCTCATCACCACCACCCTGCTCAATCACCTCGCCGCGATCGGGGACACCCGTGTACACAGCATGTCGTACGCCGTGACGATGCTCGACTTCGCGAACCCGGCGGGGCTCGCGGCGTTCTCGGGACCGGGTCTGCTGAAGATGGTCAAGGGCCGGTCCCGGCGCAACGGCATCATCTCGGCCCGCGACATGGGCAGCGCCTTCACCTGGATGCGGCCGAACGATCTGGTCTTCAACTACCTGGTCAACAACTACCTCATGGGGCGGACGCCACCGGCCTTCGACATCCTCGCCTGGAACGCCGACGGCACCAACCTGCCCGGGGCATTGCACGTGCAGTTCCTCGACATCTTCGAGGACAACTCCCTCGCGACTCCGGGAGCGATGACCGTGCTGGGAACGCCCGTCGACCTCGGCGGCATCACCGTGCCCACCTTCGTGTCCGGCGCGATCGCCGACCACCTCACGGACTGGAAGAACTGCTACCGCACCACCCAGTTGCTGTCGGGTGACAGCAAGTTCGTGCTCAGCTTCTCCGGGCACATCGCCAGCCTCGTCAACCCGCCCGGCAACCCGAAGTCCCACTACTGGGAAGGCGGCGAGCCGGGACCCGATCCGCAGGCGTGGCTCGACGCGGCGACGAAGAAGGTCGGGAGCTGGTGGGAACCGTGGGCCGACTGGGTCTCGGAGCGCGCCGGCGAGCGAACCGCGGCGAGCACACGCCTGGGCAGCGACGAGCACACCGTCCTGGGCGACGCACCCGGTCTCTACGTGCGCGACCTGCTTCCCTCCCCGACCGCGTAGGAACACGTCTGTCCACCCCCCGAGTATCGGGGGGTGGATCGGAGCGGCCGAGGGGGACGGTGAGGTGCTCTAACCGCTTGCCGCACCGAATCGTTCACGCAGAGCGCCTTTGACGACCTTGCCGCTGGCGTTGCGGGGCAGCTGGGGGAGGATCTCGACGAACTTGGGCCGCTTGTACCGGGCGACCCGGCCGTCGAGCCAGTCCGCGAGGGCTTCGACCCCGACCGCAGCCCCGGCCCGCGGCACCACGACCGCGACGGGAACTTCGCCCCAGCGCTCGTCGGGCCGCCCGATCACGGCGACGTCGACGATGTCCGGGTGGGCGGCGAGGGCATTCTCGACCTCGGCGCAGTAGATGTTCTCCCCGCCCGAGATGATCATGTCCTTCTTGCGGTC
>JBCEBZ010000040.1:0-19149 GCA_039206675.1 Rhodococcus sp. (in: high G+C Gram-positive bacteria)
GGGCGGTGCTCAGCTTCGGGACCGCGTGGGTGAGCGTGTGTTCGGCGGTGTGCGCGACGCGGTGTGCATCGCTGAGGCTGGTCGACGGGTCGACGTCGAGTTCGGCATCCGCGTGCAGGTGGTGGCCGATCCAGCGCATCTTCACGCTCCGCACCCCGACCACTCCCGGTTCGGCGGCGAGGGCCTGTTCGGCGGCGTCGACCAGTCCGGGGTCGACGCCGTCCATCAGCCGCCGGAACACGTCGCGGGCGGCGGTCCGCAGCACCAGCAGGATCGCCGCCGTGATCACCAGGCCCACCACGGGATCGGCGAGGGGAATCCCGGCCGCGACGCCGCCGGCGCCCAATACCACGGCGAGAGAAGTGAATCCGTCGGTCCGCGCGTGCAATCCGTCGGCCACGAGGGCCGCGGATCCGATCCGGCGGCCGATCCTGATGCGGTACAGCGCCACCCACTCGTTGCCGGCGAAACCGATGATTCCGGCGAGTGCCACCCACCCGAGATGCTGGATGGGCACGGGATCGAGCAGGCGACGGGTCGCCTCCACACCCGCGACGACCGCGGACAACGCGATCATCACCACGACGAACAACCCGGCGAGATCTTCGGCCCGGCCGTAGCCGTACGTGAACCGCCGGGTGGCCGCCCGCCGTCCGAGGACGAACGCGATCCACAGCGGGACCGCCGTCAGCGCGTCCGAGAAGTTGTGGATCGTGTCGGCGGCGAGCGCGACCGAACCGGACAGCACCACCACGAACACCTGGGCCAGGGCGGTGACGCCGAGCACCACCAGGCTGATCTTCACCGCCCGGATGCCGATCTCGCTCGCCTCGAGCGCGTCGTCGACGCTGTCCGCGGAGTCGTGGCTGTGCGGAGCGAAGATCTCGCGGAACACCCCGCGCACGCCTGAATGTCCGTGGCCGTGGCCGTGTCCGTTCACGAGGCGCCTCCCTCCACCGCGAGTTCCGCGCCGTCGTGGAGGACCTGCAGGTCGCCGGACGCGCGGTGGTGCCCGGGGATACCGGGGCCTGCGTGCTCGGCGTTGAACACGGCGTCGGTGACCAGTTGCTGCACGTGCTCGTTGGCGACGCTGTAGTAGATGGACGTGCCCTCCCGCCGCGTGTGCACGAGGCGAGCCATCCGGAGCTTGGCGAGGTGCTGCGACACGGACGGCGCCGGCTTCCCGACCCGTTCGGCCAGTTCGTTCACCGACAATTCGCCGCCCACCAGCTGCCAGAGCACCTGCACCCGGGTGGGGTCGGCCAGCATGCGGAAGACCTCGACCACCAGCCCCACCTGGTCTTCGTCGAGTCTGCGCCGGCAAACGCGCTTATCTGCATTCATACGCAGATAATAGGTCACTTCGAGTTGTGATGCATCAGACACCGAAAGGACTTACTTGCTTGCACTAACGATGTATATAGTTGCTTGCATCAAGTAAGTCGTCCTTCAGGGGTTGCCATGTCCGTCACGTCAGTGCCTTCCGTATCGCTGGGCACCACCGAAGCGCTCATCGACGAGGTCTTCCTCTTCGGCCGAGTGCTTCGCGACGCCCTGATGTCGGAAGTCGACGGCCACATTCCACGCGCGCTGACGGGGGTCCTCCTCGTCCTCGCGGCTCGGGGGGAATGCCGGCAGAACGAACTCGCTGCCGAGTTGTGCGTCGGCCAGTCGTCCCTCAGTCGCCAGATCACCGATCTGGTGGAGGCGGGCTACGTCACCCGCCACCCGGACCCCGCCGACGGACGCGCATTCCGAATACGCGTCTCGGAGGAGGGAATGGCGTACGTCAAGCACGTGAGAACACGGCGTGCCGCACGAATGCAGAAATTGCTGACGGGGTGGAACGAGACCGAGGCGGCAACCGCCCTCGAGTCCATCCGGCACCTGAAGGAAACACTCTTCGATCCAGAACACCGGATCGTCACGAGCTCGAACCCGATTGGAACACAAAGCGTATGACCGAAACACAGACTCGGCCGCCGGTTGAAGAAACGACGGCCATGACGCACCGCCAAATCCTCGAAGCCCTCACGGGTCTGCTCGCAGCGCTGTTCACCGCACTGCTGAGCAGCACGATCGTCGCCACTGCACTCCCGACGATCATCGGCGACCTGAAGGGCACTCAGACCGCCTACGCCTGGGTCATCACCAGTGCACTGCTCGCCAACGCCGCCTCGACCCCCATCTGGGGCAAGCTCGCCGACCTGTTCAACAAGAAGGTCCTCGTCCAGAGCGCGATCGTCATCTTCGTCATCGGTTCGGTGATCGCGGGATTCGCGCACAACGTGCCGATCCTGCTGACCGCCCGCGTCATCCAGGGCATCGGCATGGGTGGCCTGACAGCCCTCGTCGTCGCCATCATCGGCACCATCGTCTCGCCCCGCGAACGCGGCCGGTACTCCGGTTACATGGGTGCCGTCATGGCCGTGTCGATGTCGGGTGGCCCGATCCTCGGCGGCGTCATCGTCGACAGCCCCCTCGGCTGGCGCTGGTGCTTCTTCGTGTGCGTCCCGCTCGCCGTCATCGCACTGTTCCTGCTGCAGCGCACGCTGCACCTCGCGACCGAGAAGAAGGACGACGTCTCCATCGACTGGCTCGGCGCCCTCCTGCTGACCGCCGGTGTGTCCATCCTGCTGATCTGGGTCTCGTTCGCCGGCAAGGCGGGCTACTACGAGTGGTTCTCCCGCGAGACGGCGCTGTACGTCGGATCCGGTGTGCTCCTGCTGGCCGCGACGATCCTCGTCGAGGCCCGGGCCAAGTCGCCGATCATCCCGCTGAAGATCGTCACGGAGAAGACCACCGGACTCGCCATCATCGCGTCCGTCGCCGTCGGTGTCGGAATGTTCGGCTCCACCACGTTCCTCGGCCAGTACTTCCAGACCTCGCGTGGCTACACCCCCACCATGGCCGGAGTGCTCACCATCCCGATGGTCGCCGGCATGCTGCTCGGCACGGTCGGATCCGGACAGCTCATCACCCGCTTCGGCAAGTGGAAGCCGTTCGTCGTCGGCGGCGCCGTCCTGATGATCATCGGATTCGGACTGCTCGGCACCATCGACCACGAAACCAACCTGACCCTGGTCGGCACGTACATCGCGATCATCGGTCTCGGCATGGGCATGCTGATGCAGAACCTGGTCCTCGCGGTGCAGAACACCGTCAGCGTCCAGAACATCGGTGCGGCATCCAGCTCGGTCGCCTTCTTCCGGACCTTCGGTGGCGCGATCGGCGTCTCGGTTCTCGGTTCGGTGCTGGCCACCCGCGTCGCCGACCTGTCGGCCGAAGGCTTCGCCAAGATCGACATCAAGACCGGAGGCAGCGGCGGCGGAAGCCTGGACCTGACGTCCATGCCCGCTCCCGTGCAGGGCGTCATCCGCGCCGCATACGGTGACGCGACGGGCCGGATCTTCCTGATCGCCGCCGTCGTCGCCGTCATCACCCTGATCGCCGTCATCCTGATCCCCAACCGCCCGCTGCGTCGCACCATCGACCTGTCGAGCGAGCAGGAACCCGTCCAGGAACCCGAATACGCCCCCGTCCCGGAGTACGCACTCGAATCCGACACGGCGCCGATCCCGGCGTCCGGCGTCCGCAGCGGCAGGCACGAGGCCCCCGCCGATCAGAACCAGCCCTTCGCCGGGCTGAGCGCGGACGCCCGCGACCGTCTCCTGTCCATGCTCCTGCCCCAGCCGGAGCGGACGCTGGAAGCGATCGACGAAGCGGAGAAGATCCGCGACGAGGTCAACCGCCTGCGTACCGATCTCAACGCCAAGCTCGTCGAATTCGACGAGGTCTGGGATCGTCTGCGCGAGCTGGGACTGAGTGAAGAGCAAGTGGCCGGCGTCCTCGGTGGCGGCCACGTGACGGACACCGGCAACGGTGCCCTCATCCGCTGAATGAGATGATCGTTCAGTTCCACGACGCCGTCGGCCCGCCCACGTATCCCCCTCTACGTGGGCGGGCCGGCGGCGTGTTCGCTCAGTTGACCCGGTTCACCCTGGTGGGCACGGCGAGCAATGTGCTCTACGCTCTCGCGTTCTTCACCCTCGACGTGTACGGGTCGTTCGTCGCCAACCTGGTCGGCGTGGTGACCAGTTCGATGCTGGCCAACGAACTCCACCGACGGCTCACCTTCCGCGCGGCGGACCGCGTCCGCTGGTTCGTCGCGCAATGGGAAGGCGGAACCCTCGCCCTGATCGGGCTGGGCGTCAGTTCCCTCGCGCTCGCCGTCCTGCACACGCTCTTTCCCGGCGCCGACGGCCTCGTGCAGGTCGCACTCGTCGTCGCCGTCAGCGCCGTCGTCGGCGGGCTGCGGTTCCTCGCCCTCCGCGGGTGGGTCTTCGACCTGTGAGTACTTATTAACCTGGGGCGGTTGATAAGTACTCACGGGCGGCGGAGCCGCTGAAATCCGAACTGGAGGAAGAGAAATGACTACCGCCGACGCCATCCAGATCTACGCGGTCTACATCAAGGCGACACCGGAGGCCATCTGGGAGGCCATCACGAAACCGGAGTGGTCGCAGCGGTACGGGTACGGCGGCCTCGTCGACTACGACCTCCGGTCGGGGGGCTCCTTCCGGATGCTCGCCGACGAGGGGATGAAGGCGTACCCGGGGGTGCCGGACGTGATCGTCGACGGCGAGGTGATCGAATCCGATCCGCCGAAGAAGCTGGTCCAGACGTGGCGCATGCTCATGGACGCCGACAACGTGGAGGATTTCACCACGCTGACCTACGAGATCGTGCAGTCCAGCAGGCCGGGAGTCGCGAAACTGACTGTCACCCATGACCTCACCAACGCACCGGGTCTGGCGGAGCTGGTTGCGGGCGGGCGGGAGTCCGAGGGCGCGGGCGGCGGCTGGAACGAGGTTCTCAGCGGAATGAAGACGCTGCTCGAGACGGGTCAGCCGATGGTGAACTGGGGCTGAACGCCGGTTCGGCGAGTGCGAGGGCCCGACATCTGTCACACGGCCGCAGTAAGCTCCAACCATGACGGCTGCGCAGTCGCTCGACGGGGAATTCCTCGCACTCGCCGACCCTTACCGGCGCGAGTTGCTCGCCCATTGTTATCGCATGATGGGCTCACTTCACGACGCCGAAGACCAGATGCAGGAGACGTTCATCCGGGCCTGGCGTGGGTACGAGGGCTACCAGCAGCAGGCGTCGCTGCGGACGTGGCTGTACAAGATCGCCACCAACACCTGCCTGACGGCGTTGCAGAGCAGGTCGAAGCGTCCGCTGCCGAGCGGCCTGGGCGCTCCCGACTCCGACCCGACCGCCGAACTCGTCGAACGACACGAGGTGCCGTGGCTCGGACCGCTCCCCAACCGTCTCATCGACGACGACGCGAGCGATCCCGCCACCGTCGTGACGTCCCGCGAGTCGGTGCGGTTGGCGTTCATCGCGGCCCTTCAGCATCTTCCTGCACGTCAGCGCGCCGTTCTCGTCCTCCGCGACGTATTGCAGTGGAAGGCGTCGGAGGTCGCGACGGCCCTCGGCACCACCACGACGGCGGTCAACAGCCTGCTGCAGCGCGCCCGGACGCAACTCGAACTGGCCACGCCGTCGGCGGACACGCTCGTCGAACCGGAGTCCCCCGAGGAACGCGAACTACTCGACCGCTACGTCGCCGCGTTCGAGAACTACGACATCGACGGAATCGTCGAACTGTTCACCAAGGACGCCGTCTGGGAGATGCCGCCGTTCGAGGGGTGGTACCGCGGTGGCACCGCGATCGGCACGCTGATCGGCGAAAAGTGCCCGGCCAAGGCGGCGGGCGACATGCGACTGGTGCCCACGGTGTCGAACGGACAGCCGGCGCTCGGCCTGTACATGCGCGGCGAGGACGGGGTCCATCGTCCGTTTCAGCTCCACGTCCTGGACGTGACGGCCGACGGGGTCTCCCACGTCGTCTGCTTCTTCGACGTCGATCTGTTCGAGAAGTTCGGACTGCCGGAGACCCCGCCCACCTGATCGTTACGCCGGCACGGCGGCCGGATCCATCCACATGACCTCCCAGACGTGGCCGTCCAGGTCACGGAACGCGCGACCGTACATGAAGCCCTCGTCCTGGAGCTTGCCCCACGCCGACCCACCGGAGGCGAGGGCCTTGTCGACCAGGCTGTCGACCTCCTCGCGGCTGTCGGCCGAGATACACAGCAGCGCCTCGACGGCCTTCGAGGTGTCGCAGATGCCGCCTTCGATGAAGTCCTTGAACCGGGACTCGACGAGGAGCATCACGGACGTGGACTCGTTGATCACCATGGCGGTGCAGGAATCGTCGCTGAACGTGGCATTGAACTCGAAGCCGAGTCCACCGAAAAACGTCTTGGTCGCGTCGAGGTTCTTGATCGGCAGGTTCACGAAGAGCATCCGGGACATGTGATTCTCCTTCTCGGGTTCCGCCCAGTGCGGAAGTCATCGATACAGACCACGGCGGTGCGCAAAACTCATCGGCGCCCGCGCGGCCGATTCTGTCAGCTCCCGGCGACGTCGAGGAGCGAACCGATCATGTTCCGTCCGGCCGCCGCCACGTCGTACATTCGTTCGCTCGACGGCATCGAGCACCGGAGCGCCGCCGAACGCGGCCGCGAGATGCTGCGCGCCGAGGCGCATCCCGGGCATCGGGAGACCGACCTCCGCAATTTTTCTTGATGAAGTTTCGCTCTCGTGGAAGTTGCGGGTAGGTAACGTCGTCGGGTGCGACCCTCGGACCGTCCATCACCACGAGGCCGCGGAGGCCGGAGGCGACGGGCAGATCGGACGCTCGGTAGAGCGGGTACTCGATGTAACGAAATCCCCGCTCCGCCAGCACAGTACCGACGAGCAACGACCCGTCGAACGACATGCGTTTTACAACCGCCCGCGGCGTGTTCATGCCACAATTCCTACCGAGTAGGGACTTTCGGCCCTAGGCAGCTTCGGGACGCACGAATTCCGCACTGAGTGCACAAAATTGGGAAGTTCACGCGGAGTTCACTTTGGCTATACACCGGCCGAATGACAGGCACCGAACTGGACGCTTGTCTAGTGGCATGGCTCACGGGAAACCTGTAGAAATACGGGCGTCACGCTTTCGTGACCCGTCCCATATCAATTAGTTATCCGGTGGTGGTCCCTGACAAACGGAACGTCACCATCTCCCGTTACCTCAGACCACAGACGAGCCCTCCTGCGATCCGGGAAGTCGTCTACGGGATGGAAAGGGCAATAGATGCCGCTCCCCATGTCCCCCCTCGACTCGATGTTCCTTCTCGGCGAGTCCCGAGAGCACCCGATGCATGTCGGTGGCGTGGAGATCTTCCAGCTCCCCGACGGCGCCGACACGTACGACATGCGCGCGATGCTCGACCGCGCGCTCGCCGAGGGCGACGGAATCGTCACGCCGCGGCTCGCCAAGCGGGCCCGCCGGTCCTTCTCGTCTCTCGGTCAGTGGAGTTGGGAGACCGTCGACGACATCGACCTCGGTCACCACATCCGGCACGACGCGCTGCCCGCCCCCGGCGGCGAGGCCGAGCTGATGGCCCTGTGCTCACGGTTGCACGGATCGCTGCTCGACCGCAGCCGTCCGCTGTGGGAGATGCACCTGATCGAGGGACTGAGCGACGGACGGTTCGCCGTCTACACCAAGATCCACCACGCGGTCGCCGACGGCGTCACCGCCATGAAGATGCTGCGCAACGCGCTCAGCGAGAACTCCGACGACCGCGACGTGCCCGCCCCGTGGCAGCCGCGCGGCCCGCGCCCGCAGCGGACGCCGTCGTCGAAGGGGTTCAGCCTGTCGAGCCTCGCCGGTTCCACCCTCCGCACCGCCCGCGAGACGGTCGGTGAGGTCGCCGGTCTCGTCCCCGCGCTGGCCGGCACCGTCTCCCGCGCCTTCCGCGACCAGGGCGGCCCGCTCGCCCTGTCCGCACCGAAGACCCCGTTCAACGTGCCGATCACCGGCGCCCGCCAGTTCGCGGCGCAGTCGTGGCCGCTCGAACGTCTCCGCCTCGTCGCCAAGCTGTCCGACAGCACCATCAACGACGTCGTGCTCGCGATGTCCTCGGGAGCGCTCCGCAGCTACCTCGAGGATCAGAACGCTCTGCCCGCCGAGCCGTTGATCGCGATGGTGCCGGTGTCGCTGAAGAGTCAGCGCGAGGCGGCGACCGGCAACAACATCGGGGTGCTCATGTGCAACCTCGGCACCCACCTCCGCGAACCGGCGGATCGGCTCGAGACCATCCGGACCTCGATGCACGAGGGCAAGGAAGCGTACGGCTCGATGACCGCCACGCAGATTCTCGCGATGAGCGCGCTCGGGGCGGCACCGATCGGCGCGAGCATGCTGTTCGGGCACAACTCGCGGGTGCGCCCGCCGTTCAACCTCATCATCTCCAACGTTCCGGGCCCCAGCTCACCGCTGTACTGGAACGGTGCGCGGCTCGACGCCATCTACCCGCTGTCGGTGCCCGTCGACGGCCAGGGTCTGAACATCACGTGCACCAGCAACGACGACATCATCTCGTTCGGTGTCACCGGCTGCCGCAGTGCCGTGCCGGACCTGAAGTCGATCCCGGCCCGGCTCGGACACGAACTGCGCGCACTGGAGCGTGCCGTCGGGATCTGACGTCAGGGGTTCTTCCGGTCGCTGTGCCCGAGATCGCGTTCGGGCGCAACCCGGTCGCGCACCAGTTGCTTGAGCACGGTGATGTCGGGGAAGCCGCCCTGCTCCTTGCGGTCCCAGATCAGCTCGTCGTCGACGGTGATCCGGAAGATTCCTCCGGTGCCGGGGACGAGTGCGACCTCGCCGAGCTCCTGCCCGAACGTGCCGAGTAGTTCCTGCGCCATCCACGCTGCACGCAACAACCATTGACACTGGGTGCAGTAGGTGATCGCGACCCGGCCGTCCGCGCTGCTCGTCGTCATTGTGCCAGGTTAACCGAACACGCTCCCCCGCTTGCCGTTCGAGTTGCATGCGCGACACCTGTTCGTCATGCGGGCGTCAGCATGTTGGGGCAGACTGTCGATCGCCATGCTGTGCCCCCTCGACGAAAGGAAGCCGCCATGCCCACCGCGCTCGAAGAATCGCGTCGCCACGCCATCGACCTGACCAACGAGAAGATCCAGGCGGTCAAGGACTTCTTCACCAACATCTTCCGTCTCGACACCACGCACCGCACCGAGGCGTGAACGGGCGGGGAGGCCTTCCCCGCGAAGGCCTCCCCGCGTTCACCGGATCGCCCCGAAGAACTCCACGACCTCCGCGGTCCGGAAGTGGTCTTCCGACACGTGCGGACCGCTCACCTCGACGAATTCGACCGAGTCCGAGCCGCCGCGGATCCTCTCGACCCACGGCCCGGTGACGCCGGCGATGTTCGCGACCTCGTCCTCCCGGGACGCGTACACCCGAATGGGCACTCCCACATAATCTTCCGGCCGGTGCCGGACGGCGTCCCATCGCTCGGTCTTCGGTTCGAGGTCGTGCCCGTCCGCGGACAGGGCGAACGCGTCCCGCACGGTGTCGCGTCCGTGCTCGCCTCGTTCCCACACTGCGCGCAGCGACAGGGACGGTGCGACGAACACCGCACCGTCCCAGGACACCTCGCGCAGGCGCACGGCGTTGGCGGCGGCGTTACCGCCCATCGACTCGCCGATCAGGAACCGGCGCCTCACCGGCCACCGCTGGGTCACCCACTCGTCCAGCGCGACCACGGCGTCCTGCGCCGACCGGTTTCCCCACAGGTCGCCGTGCAGGTAGGGCGCGGCGACGACGTAGCCGGCGTCGAGCAGACCGTCCCGAAGACCGAACCGATCGTCGATCGACCGCTCGTCACCCGTGCGACCGTGCAGGTAGTACACGACAGCCGACGGCGTCGCCCCCTGCGGCACCGCGATCACGGCACGGTCACCGGACCGCGGGACCGTCACCGCGTACTCGGCATACCGCGTGAGCTGTGCCGTGCGCCGCGCCGGCGGGTCGCCGGGCTCGTCACGAACTGTCACCCCGCCACGCTAACAAGCACTGCACCGGTTTCGCCGAGTCGGGCCGACCGCCGGTGGCGCGCTCCTATAATTTCTAGCGTTGAGCCCTGGCTGAAGGTGGACCGATGACCGGCTTCCTGCTACGACGTGCGCTCAACTACGCGGTGCTGTTGCTGCTGGCGTCGTTCCTGACGTTCAGTCTCACCTCGCTCACCTTCCGCCCGCTCGACAGCCTGGAACAGCGCAACCCGCGGCCGCCGCAATCGGTGATCGACGCGAAGGCGGCCGAACTGCATCTGGACGACCCGATCCCGGTGCGGTACGCGAACTGGCTCGGCGGCGTGGTGCACGGCGACTTCGGCACCACCATCACCGGTCAGCCGGTGTCGGACGAACTGGGCCGCCGGATCCTGGTGAGCATGCGGCTACTGATCCTCGGTTCCGTCATCGGCGCGGTGCTGGGGGTGCTGATCGGCGCGGCCGGTGCGATCCGGCAGTACAAGTTCAGCGACTACTTCAGCACCGTCGTGTCGCTGCTGATTCTCAGCGCGCCCGTGTTCCTCGTCGCTACCCTGCTGAAATACGGTGCTCTCCAGATCAACTCGGCCACCGGTAGTCAGATCTTCCTGTACACCGGGGAATCGTCGGCCAGCACGATCACCGGGTTCTGGCCGCAGTTCGTCGACCGGGTGCAGCATCTGGTGCTGCCGACCATCGCGCTGGCGTTGGGCAGCATCGCCGGCTACAGCCGGTATCAGCGCAACGCGATGCTCGACGTTCTGGGGAGCGACTTCATCCGGACCGCGCGGGCGAAGGGGCTGACCCGGCGGGCGGCGCTGCTCAAGCACGGGCTGCGGACGGCGCTGATCCCGATGGCGACGCTGTTCGCCTACGGGTTCGGCGCGCTGGTCGTCGGCGCCACGTTCACCGAGAAGATCTTCGGCTGGCACGGCATCGGCGAGTGGATCGTGATCGGCATCGACACCCAGGACACGAACATCGTCGTCGCGATCACGTCGTTCACCGGGCTGATCGTGTTGCTGTCGGGACTGCTCTCGGACGTGGTGTACGCGGCGCTCGACCCGCGGGTGCGTGTCGGGTGACGGAGATCCAGATCGCGTCCACCGATGCGGCGGTGTCGGCCGTCGGTCGCCGGACCCTGCTGTTCCGGCGGTTCCTCCGGAACAGGCCCGCCATCGCCGGGGTGTGCGTCCTGCTGTTGCTGTTCGTCGCCAGTTTTGTCGGACCGTACCTGCTTCCCTACGACTATCAGCAACTCGACTACACCGCGCTGCTGCAGCCGCCCAGCGCCGAGCATCCGTTCGGCACCAACCAGATCGGGCAGGACGTCCTCGCGCAAACGTTGCGTGGGCTGCAGAAGTCGCTGATCATCGGCATCTGCGTCGCACTGTTCTCCACCGCGATCGCGGCCCTCGTCGGTGCGCTGGCCGGGTATGTCGGCGGCTGGCCGGATCGGGTGATCATGTGGCTGGTCGATCTGCTGCTCGTCGTTCCCAGCTTCATCATCATCGCCGTGTTCACTCCCCGGCTGAAGTCCTCGAGTTCCATCGTCCTGCTGATCCTGCTGCTGGCGGTGTTCGGCTGGATGATCACCGCCCGGATGGTCCGCGGGATGACGCTGAGCCTGCGCGAGCGGGAATTCGTGCAGGCCGCCCGGTACATGGGGGCGCCGACGCACAAGATCATCACCAGCCACATCGTCCCGAACATCGCGTCGATCCTGATCATCGACGCCACCCTGAACGTCGGCGCCGCGATCCTCGCCGAGACCGGCCTCAGCTTCCTCGGGTTCGGCGTGCAGAAACCGGACATCTCCCTCGGATCGCTGATCGCCGACGGCACCGAATCCGCCCTCACCTACCCGTGGCTGTTCCTGTTCGCCGGCGGACTGCTGGTGCTCACCGTGCTGTCGGCGAACCTGGTGGGCGACGGTCTCCGCGACGCCGTCGACCCCACCGCCAAACGGGCCCGCTCCCGCAAGCGCAGGAAGAAGGCGAAGCGGTGACCGGGCAGCCGCTGCTCGACATCGAGAACCTGCGGGTCAGCTTTCCCAGCGAGGAGGGCCGGATCGAGGCGGTCCGCGACGTCACCTACACCGTCTCCGACGGCGAGGTGCTCGCCATCGTGGGTGAGTCGGGCTCGGGCAAGTCGGTGGCGTCGCTCGCCGTGATGGGTCTGCTGCCCGACCACGCGCGCGTCACCGGCTCGATCCGGTTGCAGGGCCGCGAACTGCTGGGCATGGGAGACCGGGAATTGTCGGCGCTGCGCGGGAAGACGGTCAGCATGGTGTTCCAGGACCCGCTGTCCGCGTTGACGCCGGTGTACCGGGTCGGCGATCAGATCGCCGAGGCGCTGCTCGTCCACGGCCGGGCGAGCAGCAAGAAGGACGCCGCGCAGCGCGCCGTCGACCTGCTCGACCTGGTCGGGATCCCCGACCCGGCGTTGCGCGCCAAGGCCTTTCCGCACGAGTTCTCCGGGGGCATGCGGCAGCGCGTGGTGATCGCCATCGCGATCGCCAACGATCCCGCGCTGATCATCTGCGACGAACCGACCACCGCCCTCGACGTGACCGTGCAGGCGCAGATCCTGAACCTGCTGCGCAAGGCGCGTGATCTCACCGGCGCCGGCGTCGTGATGATCACCCACGACATGGGGATCGCGGCGACGCTCGCCGACCGCGTGGTGGTGATGTACGCGGGCCGGGTGGTGGAGTCGGCGCCGGTACGGGAGCTGTTCGCCGAACCCCGAATGCCCTACACCGCAGGACTACTCGTGTCCGTGCCGCGGATGGACGCACCGGTCCGGAGCCGCCTGGTCTCGATCGCCGGCGCCCCGCCCGCGCTGCACTCGCTGCCACCGGGTTGCACGTTCGCGCCGCGCTGCCCGCTCGCCGTGGACGCCTGCCTGCTCGCCGAACCGGAACTCGTCACGACCGGGCCGGCCCATCGGGCGGCGTGCATCCGCGTCGACGAGCGGGGCACCCGCGACCTGTTCACGGCGTATCGGCGGGATCAGCCGGCCCCCGCCCCCACCGCGAGGACACCCGACGACCGGGTGGTGCTGCAGGTGACCGATCTGGTGAAGACGTATCCGATCACCAGCGGTCTGGTGTTCCGCCGCAAGCGCGGCGAGATCCGGGCGGTCGACGGCATCACGTTCGACATCCGCGCGGGACGCACGCTCGCGTTGGTGGGCGAATCCGGCTCGGGCAAATCGACCACGTTGACGCAGGTCCTCGACCTGTCCCCGCCGGAATCCGGGTCGATCGAGGTGCTGGGTGCCGACGTCGCGGCGCTGAGCGCCCATCGCAGGCGCGCCCTGCGGCGGAAGATGGCCGTCGTCTTCCAGGATCCGACGGCCTCCCTGGACCCCCGGCTGCCGGTGTTCGACGTACTCGCCGAGCCGCTGCGACTGGACGGCCGCGGGCGCGAGGAGATCGGCCGCCGGGTACCGGAACTGCTCGATCTGGTCGGGTTGCGACGCGAGCACGCCGACCGGTATCCGGCCGACTTCTCGGGCGGCCAGAAGCAGCGGATCAGCATCGCCCGCGCACTCGCCCTCGATCCGGAACTGCTGTTCCTGGACGAACCGGTGTCCTCGCTCGACGTTTCCATCCAGGCCGGGGTGCTCAACCTCCTGCGCGACCTCCAGGAGCAGCGGGGCATGTCGTATCTGTTCGTCTCCCACGACCTGTCGGTGGTCCGCAACATCGCGCACGACGTCGCGGTGATGTACCGGGGCCGGATCGTCGAGTCGGGGGCCGCACAGACGATTTTCGAGGATCCGCAGCACGAATACACGCGGGCGCTGCTCGCGGCAATCCCCGTTCCGGATCCGACGTATTTGGCACACTAGGGTCAGCGAACTCCGAGGAAGGGCACATCCATGAGGATTCGTTCGGCGCGCACCCGCCTCGCGGTATCGTTCCTGGCTTTCGGCCTCGTCCTCGCCGGCTGCGGGGGTTCGGACACCGGCGGCGCCGGGGCCGGGTCCGGGTCGATCGGCACCACCAACGACATCAATCCGCACGACCCCAGCGAACTGCGCGACGGCGGAAATCTGCGGTTGGCGTTGTCGGGTTTCCCCCCGAACTTCAACACGCTGTCCAACGACGGCAACGACTCCGAGATCGGCGGCATGCTGAAGCCGATGATGCCCCGCGCGTTCGGCACCGACGCCTCGGGGGCGCTGTCGGTGAACCACGACTACTTCGTCGACGTCGCGCTCACCGGCACCGACCCCCAGCAGGTCACGTACACGATCGACCCGAAGGCGGTGTGGTCCGACGGCACCCCGATCACGTGGGAGGACATCCAGTCGCAGGCCGCGGCGCTCAGTGGGAAGAACAAGGAGTTCCTGATCGCGAACACGTCCGGGTTCGAGCGGGTGGACCGGGTCGAACGCGGTGTCGACGACCGTCAGGCGGTGATCACGTTCGCCGAGCCGTACGCCGAATGGCGGGGCCAGTTCGCGGGCAATTCGATGCTGTACCCGAAGTCGGCCACCGCGACTCCCGAGGCGTTCAACACGAGCCTGCGCGACGGGATCACGCTGACGTCGGGACCGTTCCGGATCGCGTCGATCGACCGGGCGCAGAACCGGATCACGTTGGACCGCAACCCCGCGTGGTGGGGTAACACCCCGAAACTCGACACCATCACGTACAGCGTGCTCGACGACTCCGCGCGAATTCCCGCCCTGCAGAACAACGAGATCGACGCGTCCGGGCTGGGCACGATCGACGAGGTGAAGACCGCGGAGGGATCGGAAGGCATCGCGATCCGCCGGGCGCCGGGAACCCAGTTCTCGCACATCACGTTCAACGGCGCGGAAGGGTCGATCCTCGCCGATCCGGAGCTGCGGGTGGCGCTGTCGAAGGGCATCGACCGGCAGGGCATCGCGACCGCGATCCAGAACGGTCTGGTCGACGACCCGAAGCCGCTGAACAACCACGTCTACCTCAGCGGTCAGGAGGGCTACCAGGACAACAGCGCGGCCGTCGCGTACGACCCGGAGGAGGCCGCGCGGCGACTCGACGAACTCGGCTGGAAACTGAACGGCGAGTTCCGGGAGAAGGACGGGCGCCGGCTCGAGATCCGCGACGTGATGTACCAGTCGACCACGTGGGTCCAGATCGCGCAGATCATCCAGCAGAACCTCGCGCAGATCGGCGCCAAACTGAACATCGACACCCGGGGCGGCACCGGGTTCTTCACCGATGTCATCCAGCCCGGCGACTTCGACCTCGCCCAATTCTCCTGGGTGGGTGATCCGTTCCCGCTCAGCGGACTGCCGCAGATCTACGCGTACAACCCCGACGACCTGCAGGGCAATTACGGCCGGATCGGTTCGCCCGAATTGAACGCGCTGATCGAGCGGACGATCTCGGAACTCGACCCGCAGAAGGCGATCGAACTGGCCAACGAGGTCGACACCGAGGTGTTCGAGGAGGGGTTCTCGCTTCCATTGGTGCAGGCGCCGGGCAACGTCGCGGTGCGTGACGACCTGGCGAACTTCGGTGCCGCCGGTCTCGCGTCCTACGACTACACCAAGATCGGTTTCCTGAAGTAGCCGTGCGCTACCCCGTGACCGCCGGTGTGTGCGCACTGCTGGTGTGCGCCGCATGTGCGCCGTTCGCCGACGCCGATCAGTTCAGCGCACTGGTCGTCGTCGCGGCGGCGGTGCTCGGTGTCACCGGCTACACCTGGTTCGCCGCCACCCGCGCGCTCCCGGGGCCGGGACGACCGGCCACCGTGCACCGGGTTCGGCAGCAGCATCGGCTGACCAGCAGGTCCTGGATCGAAATCGACGAGGAACCGGAACCGCGGTGGGTTCCCGTGTTCTTCGATCCGGCCCTGGTCACGATGCCGACACCGACGACGGCAACCGTGCACGACGTCGGCAGGCGCTGCATCGTGACCTGGAACGGGCGGCGACTCCTCCCCTCCGGTCGAGCGCGTCGTTCCGAGCCGCCCGGCCGGTTGATCGACAACCCGTCGCGTCCGGATCCGGACGGTCCGGTGCGCGCCCGGGTGGCGGCCCGGCCCGCCCGCAGGCTCGTCCTCGACGCCCAGTTCGCGGTGGCGGCGCCGTTCGCCGGGGCACTGTGGGTGTACGTCGCGGGCGGCGGGCTTCCGGCGTTCGCCGGCGCGACGTGCGTGGCCGCGGCCGTCGCCGTGTGGTTGGCGGCGGTGCGGGGCTCCGACCCCAGCTGAGGCGGGCTACGACATGGTGACGCCCGCGCTGACGAATCACGGCAGCAGCCCGGCGATCTCACTGAGCACCGGCCCGAACCCCACGGCCGCCGGTACCGGGTCGTTGACGAACGCGACACCCCGGAACCCGGTGGTGAGGTTCGTGAACTGCACGACGGCGCCGTTCCACTGCGCGAGCGGCGCGGCGGTGGTGTACCGGATCCGGTCGGGCGCGACCCGTTCCGCATTGAACGTCAGCCACGCACCGGGGGCGCACGTCGACATCGAGCCGGGAACGAAGGGCGCGGCAGATGCGGCGCCGGGTACCGCGAACGACAGTGCGCCCGCGACGGCGATCACGGCTCCCAGCCGACCCAGCACTTTTCGAGTAGACATCGGAATTCCTTTCGGGGCGCGCCAATCCGTCTCCCCGAGTACGGCGGAACCGCGTCACTGAGTGTGAATACCAGGTCAGAGGATTATATCTCCGCAGGTACCTCCGACCGCTAGGGTCAGGACACGTCGCCGACGTCCAATTCGAGTCGGTCGTCGCCGAGCCGGATCACCCGGACGGTGCGCGTGTCGCCCGCCGCCGTGGTCACCTCGAGCGTCCCGTCGCCGTCCGCGGGCACCCACGTTCCTTCCCGCGGTTCGTCGGCATCTCCCCGGCCGACGGCCCAGTCCACGAACGATCCGTCCGGCCGGAATTCGATCCCGCCACGCCCCCTCGCCCGGGGGAAGTCGAATCCGGCGGGCCGGTACACCCGGACGCCGTCGTGGTCCTCCTCGAAGGAATGCCGCCAGCGTCCCGCGGCGCCCGGGGCTACCAGTGCGGACGTCGCCGGACTCGCGGCCCGCCCGGTCCACAGCTCCTTCCGGACGCCGTCCAGGCACGCCCCCATCCGGGCGCCCTGCCCCTTGGTGAACATCACCATCCCGGCATCGTCCGTGTAGTCCATGTAATCCATGAACAGGTCGCCGTGCGGGCCGTTCCCGCAACTGACGTGCGGAAATCGTGGCATCCCGACGTTCTGCCCGCCCTGATTGGGGGTGTCGGCGACCTCGTCGGAGCCCCGGCACCCGGTGCCGTCGTCGCCCCAGATGTGGAAGAGGTTGAGGTAGTGCCCGATCTCGTGGGTCGCGGTGCGCCCGAGGTTGAACGGGGCCCGGGCGGTGCCCGTCGTGCCGAACGCGGTGTACGTGATCACGACGCCGTCGGTGTCGACCGGACCGCCGGGGAACTGCGCGTAGCCGAGCAGGCCACCGCCGAGCGCACAGACCCAGATGTTGAGGTATCTCTGCGTCGGCCACGGGTCGGCGCCGCCGGTCTCCGCGGACTTCACGCCGTCGTTCTGGTCGAACCAGTCGACTTCGGTTGTGGTGCGCGTGATTCCGTTCGACGGACGACCGTGCGGGTCGGTGTCGGCGAGAAAGAACTCGATTCCGGCGTCGCCGATCAGCGGTTCGAACACGGGCGGAACGGTGTCGATGTCGTCGTTGGCGGCGCGGAAGTCCTTGTTGAGCACCATGATCTGGCTCTCGATCTGTTCATCGGACATGTTCTGCGCCTCCGATTTCGACACCACGTGCACGACCACCGGAATCCGTACGGTGCCGCGGGCGGCGATCGACTGCAACGGCTCCAGTGCGATGCTCTGGTTCTCGATCTCCGAGCGGGCGATCCGATACGACTCCGATTCGGTCAACAGCCGGCGGTGCACGTCCATCGCCCCGCACGTGCGGCGCGTCGGCAGTTCGGCCGCTGATTCGGTGGTGCTCATGACGTCGGGTTCCCTTCCGGTTTCAGAGGATCAGGTCCTGGGGGCGGATCAGTTCGCGGGGCAGGCTGTTCGCCTCGATCCGTTCGAGCGGGTCGGCCGCGACATAGGGGTCCAGGCCCAGACCGGTCAACCCGGCGATCCGCCGGACGGGCACCGGGAACGTGCGGTACGCACCGTAGGAGAACGCCTCCTCCCCTTCGGCGAACTCGTCGAGCAGGGCGGCCTGGCTGAGCAGGTAACCGGTGACCGAGAGGGTGCCGTCCTGCTTCACCATCGCCACCGTCTTCCAGAACTGGCGCGCTTCCAGAACTGGCGCGGCAGTGCCACCCCTCGATACTCCGGGTCGTCGGGAGCGAGAACGGGTCCGGTCACGACGGTGACCGAGAGATCGGCGGTGTCCGCGTTCTTCAGGACGTAGTCCTCGAGGCCCAGCCACAGCGTCCGACCCGCATTGAAACTGTGGTGTTGCGGGGAGCAATTCGTGAAGTGGAACGTGTCGTCGTTCGCCGCCTTGGCCAGCGGGCCCCACGCCGGGTCGAGACGCCGCACGAGGTGCCCCCGGTCGAGCGGATTGTCGCGGTACACGTCCTCCCCCGTCTGCTGATCGGCAGGAAGCCGGGGGTCGAGAATCCATCTGTCGCTGTCGCGCCGGGGGCTCTGCGACTGCCGTCCGTCGATGTTCACGGCGGTGAACAGTGCCAGCGCCCGCTCGCGGTGCATCACGACGCTGAAGTGGTGGTATTTCAACTCCGGCGACGCCACCGACGGTGCCCCGGGCAGTGGTAGCGGCACCCGCAGGAAATTCGGGTCGTATCCGCCCCGGGTGGCGTAGTTCGGATCGATCGAGATCGCTTCGGGCCCGGCGGCCGCTGGTTCGACGGATCCGAGGCGCACCGTGATCTCGAGGGGAATCCGGACGGTCACGTCCCGTTCGTGGTCGAGCTCCGGGCGCACCGCCGGCGCCGTCCGCTCGGCGCCGAGGACCTCGTCAACGAGGTCCCGCCACTGCGGGGTCAGGTTCTGCGCGCGCACGTATTCGAGTATGCGGCTGATCCGCACCCCCTCGTTGAGTACTCCACCGAACTCGGTGTGCTGCGGCGCCCGCACACTCGCGTGGTGCAGGGCGACCACCTCCCACTGGTCGTTGAACACCGGTGAACCCGAGGATCCGGGTTCGGTGTCGGCCG
>JBCEBZ010000040.1:19249-28310 GCA_039206675.1 Rhodococcus sp. (in: high G+C Gram-positive bacteria)
CCGTTGCGGACGACCCGCCGGATGCGGTGGCCGTCGGCCACCAGGGCGTCGAGCAGCGGAACCGCCAATTCCGGGCGGATCGGGATCTCCGCGAGCAACTGCCCGATTTCGAGTGCGCCCGATTCGAGTGCGCCGACGACGACGTCCCGCCGCGCCCTGTCCAGCGCCGCATCGACGTCGAGTTGCTTCGCGGTATCACCCCGCGCCGTCGAGATCGGCGCCGCCGTGTCGATCAGCAGCGCCCGGACGTCCCGCGCGGCCAGATCGCGGTCGGTCGCCCAGACCAGCATCGCCGCGACGGCCACGTACAGCGCGGCGAAAGTGGTGCCCTCCATCTCCGGCTGGTCGACCAGCCGCTCGCAGGTCGTCCCGGTGATCGTCCGCGGCGCGTAGACGTCGGGTTTGCCCGCATCGGCAAAGTACGGGGTTTCGTGGGTGAGGGTGCCGTCGTCCTCGACGGCACCGACGGCGAACGCGTCCGCGCTCCACGCGGGATACGCCGATTCGTCCGAGTGGTCACCCGAGACGATGACGAGTCTGCCGTCGCCGACCAGGCGCGCGATGACGGCGTTCTGCGCGTCCGACGGGATGGCGTTGCCGTAGTCGAACACCAGGATGTCCGCGTCGGCGCGGGCTGCGTCCTCCAACCATCGGCAGACGTCGCGCTCGGACGGGACACCGCGCGCGAAGGCCAGCTCCTGCGGCAGGAGTTCGGCCAGCGCCGATTCGCCCTGCCCCGTCTCGCCGGCCACCACCCGGCCCGGAACGTCGTGCCGGATGGCGCACTGGGTGACGGCCACCGCGATCTCCTCACGGCGACCGGCGGTGAACGGTCCCGCCACCGCCAGCCGCAGTGCGCGCCGCACCGGCGCGTCGGTGGCCGCCGCGGTCTCGGGTGTCCCGGAGCCGGCGCCGAAGAAGTCGGAACCGTTCGGCACCGGCGGCGGCTTCGCGGCGCCGACGCCGAGTTGCCGGACGAGCAGCGGCAGGTCCTGCGGTTCGAACGTGCCGTCCTGGGCGGCGAGATCCGCCAGCTGCTCCCACAGTTCCAGGTGCCGCACGTCGGTGTAGAGCCGGGACAGATCCTGCTCCGGGTAGCGCGTCAGTGTGGGCAGATTGCGCCGGATCCATTGCCACACTTCCGGCCACGACAGGGCGTCCAGGCGGATCGTGCGTACTTCCGCGGCGTGGAGCGACTCGGTCAGTCCGGCGACCTCCCCGGTGGTCGCCACGGCGAGCCGCGCGTCGCCCCGACGCTGCGTCAGCAGGGCCAGGGCAGAGAGGAGGTCCGAGGCGTCGTCGCCGGAAAGCAGGTCACCGTCGTCGACGACGATCGCGGCAGGGACTTCGGTGAGGTCGTCGAGCAGTCGCTCCCACCAGTCGCCGGCGCTGAGCCTGCCGGGCCGTGCGGTACGGACCCCGGCGGCGTCCATCAACTCGGCAACGAGCCGGGACAGTTCGCGGAGCGGATCGGGTTTCGCCAGAAGCCTTTTCGCACTGACGAACAGATGCGCGATCTGCGGGTCGAGCTCCTCGAGTACCCGGTCCAGGAGGGCGGTCTTGCCCGTCGAGGGCATCCCGACCACGTGCAGCAGCCGGGCGGACGTCCGCCCGGACAGCACGTCCACCCCCTCCCGTAGCTCCGCGAGGCGGGAGATGAAGCGGAGTTCACCCTGACGGATCCCGAGCCGGCGCGAGTTCCGCCGCGGCACCGGTTCCGGCCGCGCCTTCGCGTCCGGGTCGATGATCGCGCCGGGTTCGCTCCCGCCGACGAACAGGCAGGGCACCGCCCAGTCGAGCAGGGGGTCGCCGCTGTTGTCGTCGCCGTTGATGGCGAGCCGCGCCAGCCGCAACGCCTCCGCGACGGGCTGGCCCGCGGTCAGCGCCTGGTAGAAGAAGCGCGTCAGCAGTCGCTCCGTCCGGAACGGCAGCACCGCCTGCATCCCGATCACCATCGGGCACGCATCGCGCACGCAGATGTCGGCCGACGACAGCGGTCCGGGCCACGGGTCGTCGTCGGTGGCGCCGTCGGGCGCGCGGGCCGTCTCGCAGCCCGCGAACACGGCCAGCCGGAGGTCCGGCAGTTGCTGCAACAGCAACGCGAACTCCTGGCTCGGCAGCAGCATCCCGCGCCCGTTGCGCCGCTCCATTTTCAGACCGTCCGGATTGGCGTGACCGAGGTAGTGGAAGAGGTGAAACCCGCGTCTCTGCATGCCCATCCGGCTGCGGAGACGTTCGACGGACGGCCGGTCCTCGACCACCACCCGGAGCAGACCACGATCGACCAGGGGCCGCAGTTCCGACAACAGGCTGCGCTTCTCGGCATACAGGTCGAACGGGGCCTCGGAATCCTCCGGGCCCTCCCGCAGCGGGCTCGACATCACCAGCAGGAGATTGAGCGGCGGCTCGATCGGCCTCTGCCGTATCGGGTAGGTGCGCGACCGTCCGGACCGCACCACGTGGACGTCGCGTGCCATGGCGAGGAACTGGTCGGGTCGCTGCGGATCCAGCAGCAACTCCCACGGCCAGGCGCACACTTCCTGCGGTGCGGCGAGGATGCGCACGAGGAGTTGCGTTCCCTCCGACCCGGCGATGCCCCGGCTCTGCTGCAGCAGTGTCTCGATGTCGGGGATCCCGAACACCAGATCCGTCAACACTTTCCCGACGTCGAGCGCAGGGGCCGCGGCGTCGGTGCGCGCGTGCCGGACGGTGTCGGTCAGCCATTCGGACGGCGCGTCGATCGTCCGTCCCGTGACGGCGTTCGGCAGTTTCCATTCCGGGATCTCCCGCCGCACCGCGAACACCGAGCCCATCCGCGACTGCGCGGAGAGCCAGACGTGGTCGCCCGCTCGGAGAACGCTGATCTCCAGTTCCTCGAAACCGGTTGCGGGTCTCATGTTTCCGCGCTCCTAGACGTCCACGGACCGGGCGATCTCGTCGAGGTCGACCACACTCGCGACGTCGGTGACCGGGTGCACTCCGGGCGCGCGGACGGTGATCCGGTAGTCCTGGGCGGGTAATCCGTCGAGGGCGGTCTGCTGCCAGCCGTCGACGGCCGGCGACAACGGGTGCTGCCTGCTCGGACCGCCGGCGACGGGCTCGACCGTCGCGACCAGTCGGGCGCCCCCGGCACCGGTGCGTGCGCGGATCACCAGCGGCTCGGTGGTCGTCACGTCGTCGACCTCCAGCGCGACCGACTCGTTCACCGCCGGAAACACGTTCGGGGGCGCGAGAATTGCGGTGGTCAGGATTCCGCCCACGTGGTCGAGCACCGGGTCGTCGTTCTGCAGGGATCCGTGCCGCTGGCTGAAGAACGCCGCATTCTTCCATCCCGTCATGAGCTCGTGCGGGGTGGACGACAGCTTCGGTACGGTGCCGTCGCCGCCGCTCTCGCCGGGCCCGCGGACCGTCATCGTCTCCACCGTCGTCCCGGCGAGCCGGGCGGCCCACTTGGTGGGCTGGAAGTCGCCGATCACCGGGCGGATGTCGTAGCCGTCGTCGTCTCCTGAGTTCAGCCGGTCGTCGATCGTCCCCCGCAGATCCCGCTGCAGACGCACCGCCGCAGCCATCCGGTCGGCGTCGAGTCCCGTCCCCGACCAGTCGAGCGCCGTGTCGTCGAGCGCGAGCCACGACCCGTTCTCGCCCGCCATGCACCGATACGACGGCAGCAACTGGTAGGCGGACGTGAACGACCCGATCAGCGCACCGAGGTCGACGGTGAACGGACCCCAGCCCTTGCGAAATCCGTTGACGAGGAAGTCGAGCGCGTTGACCGAACCCGAGTACGGGGTGCCGAACGTGACGAGGGTGCGGGTGTCGCGCCGCCCGTCCAGCAGTTCGAGGAACAGCCGGGCGACGATTCCGCCCATGGAGTGGCACACCAGCACGAGCTTGGCGTCCGCATTGCCCGACTTCTCGCGCCACCGCGCCAGCCAGTCGTGGGAGCGCCGGGCCAGGGCGCGGGCCGCCACCCGGTTGTCGCGCCGCCAGTCGTAGGGCAGCTCGAAATAGTTGTCGCCGGGAACGGCCCCGAATCGGCGCACGAGGTCGTTCCGGAACTTCGTGTAGCCGTCGATCTTCCAGTCCAGCCCGGGAACGAAGTGGAAGTCCGGCACCAGCCGGGTGGCCGTGACGCCGTCGCCGAGATCGTCGACGTCCGGGTCGTCCCCGTCGAGTTTCAGGCGTTTGATGTTCCGGCCCAGCGAGAGCACACTCGCCAGCGCCACGCCCGGGGTCAGTGCCCACACGTCCTTGCCGTCACGCGCGAGAACCGACCCGCCGATACCGGGCAACAACACGACTACGTCTTTCATGGCGGCCTCCGGGATCGAACGCCCAGGAGAGGGCGGCTTCGAATCCCAGTCTTCTCTTACTCGCCGCAATACACACGAGTAGCGGACCACTCGGTTTGCACCTTTTCGGCGGTGCCGCCGACGCTCAGCGCTGCGCGAAGTTGAGGTAGGCCTTCGACGGCGTCGGACCGCGCTGGCCCTGGTACTTGGAGCCGACGGCCGAGCTGCCGTACGGGTGCTCCGCCGCGCTCGACAGCCGCAGCAGGCACAGCTGGCCGATCTTCATCCCCGGCCAGAGAGTGATGGGCAGGTTCGCGACGTTGGAGAGTTCCAGCGTGATGTGCCCGTTGAAACCCGGGTCGATGAACCCGGCCGTCGAGTGCGTGAGCAGACCGAGGCGGCCGAGCGAGGACTTGCCCTCGAGGCGTCCGGCCAGGTCGTCGGGCAGCGAGCACACCTCCAGCGTGGAACCGAGGACGAACTCGCCGGGGTGCAGAACGAACGGCTCCCCCTCCGCCGGCTCGACCAGCGTGGTCAGCTCGTCCTGCCGCTGAGCTGGGTCGATGTGCGTGTAGCGGGTGTTGTTGAACACCCGGAACAGGCTGTCGAGGCGCACATCCACGCTCGAGGGCTGGACCATCGAATCGTCGAACGGGTCGATGCCCAGACGTCCAGCGGAGAGTTCGGCACGGATATCACGATCGGAGAGGAGCACAGGTAGAGGTTAACGGGTGTGGATGGCCATCGAGAGCAGCAGTTCCGTGCAGGTGTCCACCAGCTCCTCCTCGGGGAGCGTGACGGTCCCGTTCAGCCATGCCGTCAGGGTCTGGGCGAGGCCGCCGACCATGAAGTGCGCGGCGAGGTCGAGGCGCGGGCTCTCGGCCACCTCGTAGTACCCGACCGTCTGCTTCGTGACCAGGCCCGCGAACAGTCGCGAGCTGTCGAGGCGGCGCTGCGCCAGCACCGCGCTCGACTGTGCCACCGAGAACATCAGCCGGCCCTGCCGCGGATCCTCGGCGACCTCCCGCACGATGTTGCGGACCCCAGCCCGGACGATCTCGCGCTCCCCCGGCCCGGCGTGCGTCACGGCGTCCAGGGTGCTGGTCGCGATCCGTTCGACGACGTGGTCGTAGACGGCGACGGTCAGCGCGTCGCGGTCGGGGAAGCTCTCGTAGAAGTAGCGGGTGGCGAGCCCGGCCTGCTTGCAGACTCCGCGCACGGTCAGGGCGTGGTCGCCGTCCGCGCTGCCGAGCAGGTCGAGTCCGGCCTCGATGAGCTGGCCGCGTCGTTCCGATCGACGCTGGTCACCCTCTTGGCCGCCGTAGACCCTGTCCGACGCGATTGCCATGGAAACATCTTCGCACTTACCTCTGGACTCCTCACATATATGTGAGTACGGTCGTATTCAGATAGGGAATTCACTGCTTCCGACAGGAGTGCACATGTCGACATCTCTCGAGGTGCCGGACCGACTCGAACTGGTCATGGACGGCGCCGGCCTGCTCGCCGGCGCAGCCAACGTGATCATGCAGCTCTCCCACCCCGCCGTCGGATACGGCGTCGTGGAAAGCCGCGTCGAAAGCGGACAGATCTTCCGGCACCCGATCAAACGGACCCGGACCACCCTCACCTACCTCGTCGTCGCCGCGCGCGGCACCGAGGAAGAGAAGGCCCAGTTCCGCAAAGGCGTCAACCGAGCCCACGCCCAGGTCCAGTCGAGGCCCGACAGCCCCGTGCAGTACAACGCGTTCGACCCCGAACTGCAGCTGTGGGTCGCCGCCTGCATCTACCACGGGTTCGAGGACGTCCACCGCTCCATGCACGGCGAACTCACCGCCACCGAGAGCGAATACTTCTACCAGCAGGGGGCCACCTTCGGCACCACCCTGCAGGTACCGAAGGAAATGTGGCCCGAGAACCGGGCCGCGTTCGACGAGTACTGGGAGAAGTCGCTCGCCGACGTGTCCATCGACGACACCATCCGCGAGTACCTGCTGTCCGTCGCGAAGGTCGAGTTCATGCCCGCCGTCGTGTCCCGCATCTTCGGCCGCCTCAACCTGTTCTTCACCACCGGCTTCCTCCCACCCCTGTTCCGCGACCAGATGCACCTCACCTGGACCGCCAAGGATCAACGCCGCTTCGACCGGACGATGAGCACCATCGGCGCCATCAGCCGACGCATCCCCGTCACCATCCGCGAACTCCCCTACATCCTGCTGATGCGCGATCTACGACGCAGAATGCGCGCCGGCAAACCCCTCGTATGACACTCCGCGCGTGTGATCGGGTAGTCCGGATCACCATCTGATACTGTTTCCGCCGCAGGGTGTTGGGCCTGCCCACGGGCGCCCAATATCGTGCGCGCCGATGTAGTTCAATGGCAGAACATCAGCTTCCCAAGCTGAATACGCGGGTTCGATTCCCGTCATCGGCTCCACCATAACCACAGGTAGAGGGCGTTCCCACTCACGGGGGCGCCCTTCTTCATTCCCGGTGACGCCGCGATCTACCACCGGGACTCGACCAACGTACGATGTGCGGACTAGCCCGCCCCTCTGTATGAAGGCGGTCCAAGTGAGCGAGCGAACTCTCCGGCAAGAGAGCGAGTACGCGCGTCAAACCGATCCGCTTGCCGTTCGCGTCGGTCGCCCGCGTCCCGGTCAACGAGACTCGACGGCGCGAGCCTTTGGTCTTCGGGGTGTCGTACGAGAGCACCCCGTCTAGCCACCTACGCGCGGCCTCTCGGAACCGCAGCTGGCCTGGCTTCGGGTCGAACATGGTGCCGCGAAGCTGGCTGTGGTCTACGTCGTTGGCGTAGTCCTCGGCTGCCTTCTTGGTTCGGAAGCCGCCCTTCGTGCGGTGCTTCCCGTCCGGCGTTCGCCAGCGGACCTGATAGAACCGCGATCCGTCGGGACGGGTGAGCTTTCGTACATTTGCCATAGTTTCTACTTGCCGAGAATCCAGCGATGCCGCCTGAGGTGACGAGGAGAAAGAGGACCCCCAGCCACCAGAGCAAGTCGCCCGTCACGCGACGCCCTCTCGCGCCAGGAGCCGCCGAACGGTTGAGTGGTGCCAGTGCTCGCCGCCACCCGGCGTTGGAATCCGCGACTCGTCCAGGACCTCGGCGATGACCTTCACGCTCAGCCCCTCATCCCGACGCATACTCACGATCTCCTCCACAACGACGCTGTCGATTCGAGAGGGTCGACCGAGCTTCTGACCCTGCGCCTTCGCGTGTCCGCCCGCTGATGCGTCGACGCTCGTCGGCGGCCATGGCAATCGGTACGTCCGCGAGAAGGCGCCGGGTCGGATCGCCGCTGTCTGCCTTGTCGCAGTCGAGCAATCGCCACCCGGTCTTGTTGGCGCGTTTGAAGAGTGCCGCAGCATCAAGCTGGTCTCGCGCCGTTCCAGGGTGGGTACTAGACCGGAGGGCAGCGGAACCACGCGCCGTTGCCTGACTTCGGTGGCCCGAGGGTTCGCTCTCTTCCAGTGCCGGACCAGGCACGTTCAACGAGAAACCGCTGCTGAATGAAGTCAATTCTTCTGAGTGCAAGTGCGAGCAACTCGCCCCTTCGATCCTTCAGGTGTCGGCGGCATCGCGGCTTTCGCGAGTCCAATACGTCGATCTCGCTGTCCCGCAACATGAGCTGAACACGATCGTCGTCGTCACCACGACGGGCTCTTCTTCGCACGGTGATGTCCGCCGCACACCCTTGGTTCACTCGGTCGCCCGGGTTTACCGATATTCGGGGCAGGCCCATCCCGGGAAGATGTCCGGAAGATCTGCGCTGACCGTGCGGGTAAATCGCGCCGGACGCTTTTCCAAGAAGGACGTGACACCCTCGTAGGCGTCACTGCTCGAGCCCTGCGCGCGCATTCCTCGGGACTCTGCGATGTGCGCGTCCATCGGATGTGCCGCCCCGAGCATGCGCCAGATCAGTTGTCGGGTCAGTGCCACCGAAACGGGTGCCGTGTTGTCGATGATCTCGGCCGCGAGTACCCGAGCGGCACCAAGCAACTTCTCCGGCGGGTGGACGGCCCGGAGCAGGCCGGCGTCGAGCGCTTCCGCTGCGGTGAACAGCCTTCCCGTATAGAGCCATTCCACCGCATGATCGACTCCCACCACGCGCGGCAGAAACCAGCTCGAGCAACTTTCGGGCACGATGCCGCGTCGGGTGAATGGAAACGCGAACTTCGCATCCTCCGATGCCAATCTGATGTCCATGGGGAGCGTGATGGTCGCGCCGACTCCCACTGCGGGGCCGTTGATGGCGGCTATCACGGGCTTTGTCGACTCATAGATTCGCAGGGTCATCTCACCGCCGCCGTCGCGGGGAACGCTGCCGTCGTCTTCCGGCGGGGCGTCGAAGCGCGATCCGCCTTCCGATAGGTCGGCGCCGGCGCAGAATGCTCTACCGGAACCGGTCATGATCACCACGCGGACCGCGTCGCTGGCGTCCGTGTGGTCGAAAGCTTCGATGATTTCCGATTTCATTTCTGTGGTGCATGCGTTGAGCTGACCGGGACGGTCCAGCGTGATCGTGGCGATCCCATCGCTGACGTCGAGACTGAGGGTATTGAACTTCATCGGTGAACTTCTCCTCGAAGATTGCCATGTACGTGTCTATTCGGCCGACGAGCGTGGCGGGGTGTTCTGTCGACCCAAATTTTTCGGCGCGTTGACTTACCATCTGCGATGTGACCGCTCCGGTCAAAGATCGGTTTCCTTCGTTCGCGATTGGATTCGCGAATGGATTTCTCAGGTTGGT
>JBCEBZ010000041.1:0-7507 GCA_039206675.1 Rhodococcus sp. (in: high G+C Gram-positive bacteria)
GTGGCCGCGGCCTACGGCGTCATGGTGATGGTGTTCCAATGGGGCTGGGGCGCACAGCTACTCGGCCTCCCCCATGCGCTTCCGGTGTCGAGTTGGGTGCCGATCCTGATGTTCACCATCCTGTTCGGACTGTCGATGGACTACGAGGTGTTCCTGCTCTCCCGGGTCCGTGAACGCTGGCTCGACACGGGCGACTCGCACCGGAGCGTCGTCGAGGGACTGGCGTCGACCGGACGGGTCATCACCAGTGCGGCGGCGATCATGGTCGCGGTGTTCGCCGGGTTCGCGCTCGACGGGGACGTCACCGTGAAGATGATGGGCGTCGGCCTCGCGACCGCGGTCCTCATCGACGCGACGATCGTGCGGATGGTGCTGGTGCCCGCGACGATGTACCTGCTGGGCAACGCCAACTGGTGGCGGCCGGGCTGGCGCCGTGACGCGACGGCCGGCGGGGGCGGGAACAGCGGCGGGGACGTTACGCCCGCAGGCGCTCCACTTCCGCTTCGAGCGCGATGACCCGCCGGTACAGGGCCTGGATGCTCGCCATGCACACCCCGTTCGCGTCCACCATCGCGATGCGACGGTCGTTGGAACCGAGCCCGAACGCGGTGGCGAAATCCTGCGCCATCGGACCCAGGTGCCGCACCGACTCGTGATCGAAACCGTAGGTCCAGACGCTGACCGGCATCTCGGCGAGGCGGTCGAGCACCTCGCTCGCACTGGCAGGCGGCGCCTGCACGGCAACCCCGCGCCGGCGGGTCAGAACGGAGTGACACCACGCCAACGGGTGGCGGGTACGGGCCGCTGTTCGCGCCCGCACCCGCCCCCGACGGGTGTCGACCCACACGGAGTCAGTCCGGGAGTTCGCCGACATCGTGCTTGATCGTCGCGTCACTGAGAAGGAGGCCGACCCCGAGGGCCATGACGCCGATCCCGAGTCCGATTGCGGCTCCGCCCAATCCGAGCATGATTCCGAGCATGTTGTCTCCTGTCGTCGCTGGTGTGCGGGAAGTCGTGCCCCCGCTTTCTGAACACCTACGACTCTCGCTGCTCCGGGCCTCCGAGGTAAGACACCTCAGGGGTGGTGCAACCCCACCCCCGTCCGCGGCGCCGGGCGGCAGAATGGCGGCCATGACGGAATTACCGGAGTGGGCCCGAGCCCTCGACCTCGCCCCGCACCCCGAGGGCGGCTGGTATCGCGAGACGTGGCGCAGCGACGTCACCATTCCGGAGGGAAGCCTCCCCGACGACTATCCGGGACCGCGGTCGGCGGGCACCGCGATCCTGTTCCTGCTGATGCCCGGCCAGCAGTCGGCATGGCACAGCGTGCGCAGCGCCGAGATCTGGCTGTACCACCGGGGCAGCCCCCTGCGGCTCGAACTCGGCGGCGACGGAAGCGAACCCGCGGTCCCCGACGCGCTGATCCTCGGCGCGGACGTGGCGGCGGGCCAGCAACCGCAACTGCTCGTCCCGCCGCGGCACTGGCAGCGCGCGAAGCCCGAGGGCGACGAACCGACCCTCGTCAGTTGCGTCGTCACCCCGGGCTTCGACTTCGCGGACTTCCGACTGTAGGCGGCTACGAGCCCAGGGTGGCCGGGTCGGGTCCGATGCGGCCGTCGGCCCGGGTCAGCGAACCGACCGTGTTGATCTCGTCGGGGGTCAGTTCGAAGTCGAAGACGTCGAAGTTGGCGGCGATGCGCTCCGGCGTCACCGACTTGGGGATGACGACGTTGCCGATCTGCAGGTGCCAGCGGATGATCACCTGCGCGGTCGTCTTACCGTGCGCGGCAGCGATCTTCGCGATGGACTCGTCCTCGAGGACGGTGCCCTGCCCGAGCGGGCTCCACGCTTCGGTCGCGATGCCCTTGCCGGTGTGGAAGGCACGCAGGTCGGCCTGGTTGAACCGCGGGTGCAGTTCCACCTGGTTGATCGCGGGCACCTCGCCGGTCTCGGCGATCAGACGGTCGAGGGTCTCCGGGGTGAAGTTGGAGACACCGATCGACCGCGCACGCCCGTCGGCCTTGATCTTCTGGAAGGCCTTGAACGTGTCCACGTAACGGTCCGCCGACGGCACCGGCCAGTGGATGAGGTACAGGTCGACGTAGTCGAGGCCGAGCCGGTTCAGGCTGTCGTCGAACGCGCGGAGCGTGGAGTCGTAACCCTGGTCGTCGTTCCACAGCTTGGTGGTGACGAACAACTCGTCGCGGGCGATGCCGGAGTCCGCGAGCGCGCGGCCCACTCCGGTCTCGTTCTCGTAGACCTTGGCGGTGTCGATGCTGCGGTAGCCGGCCTTCAGCGCCTCGGTGACCGCGGTGCGGCTCTCGTCGTCGGGCACCTGCCACACGCCGAAGCCGAGGGCAGGAATGCTGTTCCCGTCGTTGAGCGTGACCGTAGGTACAGGACTCTGTGCATTGTTGAAACCCATGAGACTGTCCAACCGGGCACCCGGACCGGATGTTCCCCACCGTCTCAGAATGTGGACTTTCGCGTGTCGTTTCGATATCACCGGGTAATCCGACGGCATCGGCGTTCAGGTGGTGACGCGCCCGGTGAAAGGGACGGACATGGGCCTCGGATACACATTGGCCTATCGGTTCAAGATCACGCCCTGGGTGAAGGCGGGCCGGGTCTTCGGGAACCAGATCGAGACGTTGATCGACCCCTTCGACGCACCGCCGGGAGAGGTCCTCGACATCGGATGCGGCACCGGCGACCACGCCATCGAGATGGCGCGGCGGGGGTGGCAGGTGACGGGGGTCGACACCGTCCAGCTGGCCCTCGACAAGGCGCGGTCCAAGGCGCGGAAGGCGGGCGTCGACGTGCGATTCATGCACGCCGACGCCACCGATCTCGAGCACGCCGTCGGTCGCGGGTACCACCTGATCCTGGATGTGGGGTGCTACCACGGGCTCAGCGACCACGCGCGGGTCGCGTACGCCGAGAACGTCACGACCGTGACCGAACCGCACGCCACGCTGCTGATGTTCGCGTTCGGGCCGGGACACCGCGGACCGCTGCCGCGGGGGGTGTCCCGCTCCGACGTGGAGCGGGTGTTCGAGAAGTGGAAGCTCGTATCCGACGTCGACGCCGACACCACCGGCATGCCGGGACCGCTCAAGAAGGCCGATCCCCGCTGGTTCCGGCTCGTCAAGCGCTGACGCGCCCGTGAGTACTTGTCAACCGCCCGCGGTTAACAAGTACTCACGGGTCCTGGGACAATCGTCAGGTGACTGCAACACTGCGCATCAGCGGACTGTCGGCTTCGCGCGGTGAGCGCACCCTGTTCTCCGGCCTCGACCTGACCGTCGCCCCCGGCGACGTGACGGGCCTGGTGGGGGCGAACGGGGCGGGCAAGTCGACGCTGCTGACGACGCTCGCGGGGGTCGGGTCCGCGGACGTCGAGGGCAGCATCGTCCTCAGCCCGCCCGACGCCGCCGTCGGCTACCTCGCCCAGGAACCGGACCGGATCGCCGGCGAGACCGTGCTCGACTTCCTCGGCCGCAGGACCGGCGTCACCGAGGCCGAGCACACCATGAACGCGGCCGCCGAAACGCTCGGCGAGTCGGACGAGGATCTGTACTCCCCCGCCCTCGAACGCTGGCTGGCGCTGGGCGGCGCCGACCTCGCCGAGCGCGCGGAGAAGGTCGTGAGCGAACTCGGGCTGGGCGTGCCGCTGGATGCGCACATGACGTCGCTGTCCGGCGGGCAGGCGGCGCGCGCCGGGTTGGCGTCGCTGCTGCTGTCCCGGTACGACGTGCTGCTGCTCGACGAGCCGACCAACGACCTCGACCTGGTGGGGCTCGAGCAGCTCGAGCGCTTCGTCGACGAGAGCCGCGCGGCGATGGTGGTGGTGAGTCACGACCGGGAATTCTTGGCGCGCACCGTGACCGGCATCGTGGAACTCGACCTCGCACAGCAGCAGATCGCGGTCTACGACGGCAGCTACGACTCGTATCTCACCGAACGGGAGATCGCACGCAGGCATGCCCGGGAGGCGTACGAGGAGTACGCCGGAACCCGTTCGGATCTCGAGGACCGCGCGCAGATGCAGCGGAACTGGATGGAGCACGGAGTCCGGAACGCCCGTCGCAAGGCGAAGGACAACGACAAGATCGGCAAGGGGCTGCGCACCGAGTCCACCGAGAAGCAGGCCGCGAAGGCCCGGCAGACGCAACGCCGGATCGAGCGGCTCGAGGTGGTCGAGGAGCCGCGCAAGGAGTGGGAACTGCGGATGGAGATCGCCGCCGCCCCGCGCAGCGGATCGGTGGTGGCGACGGCGAACGGCGCGACCGTCGCGTGGGGCGGGGACCGCGAATTCACGTTCGGCCCGGTCACCACTCAGGTGGATTGGGGTGACCGGATCATCGTCACCGGCGCCAACGGCTCGGGGAAGACGACCCTGCTGAAGGTGCTGCTCGGCAAGATCGCCCTCGACGCGGGCACCGCCTCACTCGGGTCGGGTGTGGCGATCGGCGAGATCGATCAGGCCCGCGGCCTGTTCGAGGGCGCCGAGAAGGTGGCGGACGCGTTCGCGGCGCAGGTCCCGGACTGGCCGGACGCCGACGTGCGGACGCTGCTCGCCAAGTTCGGGCTCAAGGGACACCACGTGCTGCGGCCCGCGGCGTCGCTGTCGCCCGGTGAACGCACCCGCGCCGCCCTGGCCCTGCTGCAGGCGCGGGGCGTGAACCTGCTGGTGCTCGACGAGCCCACCAACCACCTGGACCTCCCCGCGATCGAGCAGCTCGAGCAGGCGATGGAGAACTTCGACGGCACGCTGCTGCTCGTCACCCACGACCGGCGGATGCTGGACTCGACGCGCAGCACCCGGCGGTGGCGGATGGACGGCGGCCGGCTGTCCGAGGAGTAGCCGCTCCGGGGGGAAGGTCAGTCGCCCTCGGCCATGGGTGGCAGCGCCTTGACGAACGGCGGGTCGTAGTCGACCTTCCCGAGCTTCGCGGCGCCACCGGGCGACCCCAGGTCGTCGAAGAAGTCGGCGTTCGCCTTGGTGTACTCGACCCACTGGTCCGGGACGTCGTCCTCGTAGAAGATCGCTTCGACGGGGCAGACGGGCTCACAGGCACCGCAGTCGACGCATTCGTCGGGGTGGATGTAGAGCATCCGACCGCCTTCGTAGATGCAGTCGACGGGACATTCTTCGATGCATGCCTTGTCCAGAACGTCGACACAGGGCTCCGCGATGGTGTACGTCACGTCAGTAATCCTGTCCTTTCCTGCCGTTCTGCGCGAATCGCCTCCACTCTGCCACTGAATTTCCCGAGGTCAACCTGTCAGCGCGCCCCGGCGACGGACAGCAGATGGAACGTGGTCTTGCCGGCGCGGCCGAAGTTGTCGTCCGTCGCGACCACCAGTGAGCGTGATCCGTCCGGCAGCGCCGGCCCCCAGGTGATCCCTTCGACGCAGTCCGAGTCCGCCAGTACGTCGGCGAAGTCGAAGACGAGTCGCTTGTCCATCCGACGGTCCTGGCCGCCGGTGCTCGCCAGGTAGAGCTTGCCCGTGAAACCCTGGCCGGGGATCATCGTCCGCTCCAGCACCAGGTAGGAGTTCTCGTCGACGGCGAGGATCTCGGAGACGCCCGTCGCCTCGGGGAGGGCGCCCGGTGGCACCGCATCTGCCGGATACACCCATTCGCCGAGGTATCCGCCCGCCCGGTCGAGCTTGAGAAGTTTTGCGAGCGTGGGCCCCTGGGGGTTCGCCGCCGGCCCGTCCTGGGCCAGCGCGTTCTCGGTCATCGCGGAGACGGCCGAGCCGTCCGGTGCGACGGTCATCGCCTCGAATCCGAGGTTGTCGCGGATCCCCGACACGATCGCGCCGTTCTCGCCGAGGACGGGCCGGTACGCGTCGGGCAGGGGCAGGTCCCGGACGAAGCGTCCGTCGCCGCTCGCCTGCCGGATGAAGCCGCCGACGCCTGCCCGGGCCGCACCCTCACTGGTGTAGAGGTAGCCGTCGGTTCCCGGATTCCACCGCACCGATTCCGTGTCGGCCGCCCCGGGGGTGTACGGGTTTCCGTCGACGTCACGCAGCACCGTCACTCCGTCGAACACCGGTGCCGTCAAGGCGCCGTCCCGGATCGGCAGCGTGAGTGTGAAGAGTCGCACCGGCCCCTGCTCACCGCGATCGTCGCTGATCGCCACATAGCGGTCCCGGGCCGCGTCGTAGTCGATTCCGGACAGTCCGCCGATCACCTCGCCGGCGTACCGCTCGGCGGTGGCGACACCGACCGAGCCGACGTAGCCGATGACGGGAAGGGCCGGAGGCGGCGCCGCCGAGCCGAAATCGACCGAGCCGAAACCGGGGAAGGCGAGCGCGAGCGGCAGTGCCGCGGACACGAGAGTCCTTGCTGTGACCATGACTGCCGAACGTAGGCCGGGGACGCCGGCGCCGGCAGGTGACCTCCCGGTGTCCGGGAGGACGTAGACGCCAGATCTGTTGTACACGGTTGACAAACTGTTGGGTTTTCACAACACTTTGTTGCATGAGCCCAGTGCGGCGCGGGGACTCCCTGCCCATCTACAACCGCATCGGCGTCCTGCGCGCCGAACGCGGGATGAGCCGGGCTCAGCTGGCGGGACTCATCGACGTCAATCCCCAGACCGTCGGCGCACTCGAACGGGGCGACCACTACCCCAGCCTCGACCTGGCGTTCCGTATCTCGTGGGTGTTCGAACTCCCGGTGGAAGCCATCTTCTCCCGCACCGAGTTCGGGCCCCTGTCCACCGAGTTGTACCGCACCGACCGACCGCCGTCCACGACAGGAAGCGGGGACAGTTCTCATGCCTGAGACCAATCTGATCGAGAGGTACCAGGGGTTCCGGACGCGCAGATTCCTCCAGAACGAAAGCCGTTACCGCACCTGGTTGCCGAAGTGGCGGACGCGCAGCCGCCGGCGAATCCTGGTGGTCGCCCTCGCGGTGACGTTCGTGTTCATGACCGCCGTCGGGATCGTGTGTCATTTCGACATGACGGTCGGGCCCCTGCTCTGGCTGCCCGCGTGCCTGTTGTTCTTCCCGCTGTGGACGATGCTCCAGATCGTGTCCGGACGGCAGGGGGACGCACCGCGCGACGCCCTCGACGAGTGGGAGATCCAGCAGCGCAACAGTGCCCGGTCGATCGGGCTCACGGTCACCCAGCTGCTGACGCTCCTGCCGGCGCTGTACCTGATCTTCGTCGGCGCGCTGGACGTCGATCACGGCAACGTGCCGTACGCCGCGGGACTGCTCGTCGTCACCGCGCTGATGGTCGGGGGGTGCACCCCCGCCATGATCCTCGGCTGGACCCAGCCCGACCCCGAGCCCGACGACCTGACCCCGTAGGAACATCCGCCTCCAGATGGGAAGGACCCATGTCTCACACCCTCACGATCGACGGCATCTCCAAACGGTACGGTGACGTCGTCGCACTCGACGACCTGTCCTTCGAGGTCCGCCCCGGGGAGATCTTCGGTTTCGTCGGCAGCAACGGCGCAGGCAAGACCACCACCATGCGCATC